>NZ_JAYJLJ010000017.1:0-113332 GCF_051948815.1 Aeromonas sp. Lyrl_2 | reverse complement strand
TGACGGGACATGCAGATAAAAAAAGCCCGACCTTGTTGTCGGGCTTTTGCTGTTTGGAGCAACCACGCACTCGCACTGACTGCGATATTGCCCGCAGCCTTATTCGCGCCACAGGCCGCCGCTCATCACCCTTTCGATAGCAAACGTCCGGTCGTGCACCAGCAGCAGATCCGCATCCTGCCCGACCCCGATACGCCCCTTGCTGCCAAGCCCCAGCGCCTGTGCCGGATTGCTCGTCACCGCGGCCAACGCCCTCTCCAGCGAGACACCGAGCCGGATCGCGCGCACACACTGCAGCCACAGGCTGACAATCTGACCACAGCGCATCTCGATTAGCCGCCCTTCGCCATCAAAGCGCGGCAGGCTGGCGTTGGCATCCGAGCTGAAGGTGATGCGATCGGCAGGCACGTTGGCAGCCAGCAGCTCGAGAAACGCATCGGCGGCAAGCCGCTCGCCATCCTCCAGCAGATCGGGAAAGCTCGAGGTGGTGAGGTCGACCCAACCTCCCGCCTTGCCCCACTCGATGGCCTCGGCAAAGAGCCAGGGGTTGCGGTTGCAGTGAGTGGGATAGAGCTGGCGCAGCGGAATATCGGTCTCATCGCGAAGAGCCCGCAGGGGCGCCAATGCCCCCTTGCCATCCCCGACATGAAAGAAGCTGACCCCGCCCTTGCCCGCAAGCAGCCCGGCCACCCGCGCCTCGCTGGCAAGCCTGGCCAGCTCATCGTGGGTCGGCGCACTGGATCTGTGGTCACTGATGGCCACCTCCCCCACCCCCAATACCTCGGGGATCAGGATGATGTCCGACTCCACCGTGCCGGTCAGGGTCTTGACCGGCAGATGGTAAGAGCCGGTATACATAAAGGCGCTCACCCCGGCGGCGCGAAACTCGCGCACCTTGCCGAGCACCTGCGCGGGAGTGCGGGTCAGGCTGTCGGTGCCAAGCGCCGCCACCAAGGTAGTGACGCCGGCCTTGAGCGCCTCGCTCGCCGCCAGCTCAGGGGTGCGAAAGGCAAAGCCCCCCTCCCCGCCGCCGCCGGTGATATGGGCCAGCGGATCCACCAACCCGGGCACCAGATAGCGGCCTCGACCATCGACCCTGTGCAGCGGCCAGTTTGTGGGCACCGTCAACCCCTTGCCCATCCAGGCAATGCGGCCATCGGCCACCAGCAGATCCTGCTGGCCAAGGTGGGTGGGGCTAAAGATCTCGGCCCCCTCGATCAGGGTCAACATGGCGATCCTCCTTGCACGATTGTCGCTTGCCCAATGAAAAGAGAGGGAGCAAGCTCCCTCCCCCCGTCAACCACCATATATATCGTACTTGAAGTACTTCTGGTTGATCTGCTGATAGGTGCCATTGGCACGCAGTGCCTTGATCGCCTCGTCCAGCTTGCCCTTGAGCTCCTTATCGCTCTTGCGCACGGCGATCCCCATACCATCACCAAACCACTGGCGATCGGTCAGGGCGGGCCCCACATAGTCGAACTTGTCGCCCCCCTCTTTGCCAAGGAGCCCCTGCTCAATGGCAGAGGCATCGGCCAGCAGGGCCAGCACCCGGCCCGCCTTCAGATCGAGATAGGCCTCATCGGCATTGCCGTAGCGGACGATGGTGACATTCGAGCCAAAATTGTCGGTCAGGTACTTGTCGTGGGTGGTGGCCCGCTGCACCCCGATGCGCTTGCCCGCCATGCCTTCCGGGGTCAGCGTCAGCTCGGTCCCCTTGGCCGCCACAAAGCGATTGGGAATATGGGTATATTTCTCGGTGAAATCGACCTTCTGGCGCCGCTCGTCGGTGATCGACATGGCGGCGATGATGGCATCGTATTTGCGCGACAGCAGGGCCGGGATCATGCCGTCCCAATCCTGCGCCACCAGCTCGCACTTGACCGCCATCTGCTGACACAGGGCGTTGGCGAGATCGATATCAAACCCCTTGATCTCGCCCGATGCATCGGTCCAGGAGAAGGGCGGGTAGGCCCCCTCCACCCCGAAGCGCACGGTTTTCCACTCCTTGGCCATGGCGGGGGTAGCCAGCAGGCTGGCAACAAACAGGGCTGAGAGGGTCAGTCTGATCTTCATCATGTGTACTCCATTACATAAAAAGCGCACAGGCGCGGGCAAGGCACCGCAGGCGAATGCATGCGATGACCAAAAGCGGCAAAATCTGGATGAGCGAGATCACGCCCAAGCGGGCGTCAGTGAACTGCTCCAGGGGTTCGATCTATTCGTCGAACCACTCGGAGAGATAGAAAGGCTTGAAGTAGAAGGCCAGAAAAAAGCCTCTGGCTTTGCGCATCATGGTGGTTTGTCGCGTCCTGTGACAAAGATGGCATCACCTTAGCACGCCCGAATTTTGCCCGGCAAGAGGCAGCCGCAGGGCAGTAGCAAAATCCCGATCATGGTCAAGGCGGGCGGGATCCGTTAGGCTCGAAGCACCTTGCCATCCCATAACAGACCCACAGCAACCGATGAATTTTCTGGCCCATCTCCATCTGGCTGCCCACACCCGAAGCTCCCTCACCGGCAATCTGCTCGGCGATTTCGTCAAAGGCACGCTGCCCACGGGGCTTGCCGCCCACTTCGATGAGGGGATCTGGCTACACCGCAAAATTGACGCTTTCACCGACAGCCACCCCGAGCACAAGGCGGCCGTCGCCTGTTTCGAGGCCCCCTGGCGCCGCTTTGGCGGCATAGTGGTGGATATGATCTACGACCACTGGCTGAGCCAGCACTGGCAAGCCTTCAGCGCAGATCCCCTGCCCCGCTTTCTCGCGCAGAGCTATGGCCAGCTGCTGGCTGATCACCACGTCTTGCCAGAGGGGTTGCCGCTTCCCCTCAAGCGGATGGCCGAGCAGAACTGGATCGCCTCCTATCAGCGCAAAGAGGGGCTGGCGCAGGCCCTCAATGGTATTGGCCGCCGGCTACGCCGCCCGATGCCGCTCGGCGATGCGCTGCTCACCCTTGATGAAGCGCAATGGCAAGGGTGCGAAGCAGGATTTCTGCGCTTCTACCCGCAACTGATGCACCACAGCGTGCAGCAGCTGGCCCTGCTCCGGGCAGATTCGGGTCTGGTATCACCGCCATAAAAAACGCCCCTTGCGGGGCGTTCTTCATTACGTAGCTTCACGTTACTTCTTGCATTACCTGGCTTCGTCTTTCTTCTTGCGAATGCTGAGGCCCAGTTCGCGGCCACGCAGACGGGCGTAGTAGATGGTGCCGACAAACGCGAGGGTGGTGAACAGCAGCTCCACCACCGCCAGCCAACGCTCCCCCTCATCCGTGGTGATCAGGGTCAGGGCGTGGAGGAAATAGGGCATCAGCACGAAGTTGCCCCAGGCGTGGGTGTAGGGGTTGCCCTGCACTATCCCCTTGAGGGGGAAGAGCAGCGGCACCGTCCAGATCACCGGCAACAGCCAGGGGTTGAGGTCGGGATGGGGCGAGAGCCACAGATGCCAAAGGATGACCCAGCCCAGCAGACCAAAGAAGCCGACCAGAGTCAGCAGACGAGCAAAGCGGGTGCTCACTTGAGGATCTCCAACACCAGCTCCGGTGGGCGACCAATGCGGGCCTGACCGTTTTTGATGACAATGGGACGCTCGATCAGCTTGGGATGCTGGTGCATGGCACGAATAAGGTCGTCGCCATTCACTTCGCCGAGGCCCAGCTCCTTGTAGAGATCCTCCTTGGTGCGCATCAGCTGGCGCGGGTCGCTAAAGCCGAGCAGGGTCAGCAGCTTGCGGATCTCCTCTTCACTCGGGGCCTGCTCCAGATAGAGCACCACATCAGGGGCGATCCCGTGCTGTTCCAGCAGAGCCAGGGTTTCGCGACTCTTGGAGCAGCGCGGATTGTGGTAGATTTGGGTCTCGCTCATGGTAACTCCCTGATTAATCGCAAGATGGGACTAGAAACGGCGCTATTGTAGGGGAAAGTGATGGTCAGGGTAAGCGGCAGTGGAAAGGAATTGAAACGAATTTGTTGGCTGATTGTGGCTGGCCTGCTGGGCGCTTGCACGCCCGCCCCCGAATTTACCGATGCCACAGGGCAGTCGGTCAGTCTGCGCCACTTTGCTGGCAAGCCGATCCTGGTCAACTACTTCGCCCCCTGGTGCGCTCCCTGCCTGCGGGAGATGCCGCGCCTCAACAGGCTGGCAGCGGAGGGCCAGATCACAGTGGTGGCCATCAACTACGACCCGACCACGCCAGCAGAGCTGGACAAGCTGGCTGCGCAGTATCACATCAAGGTGCCGCTCCTTATTGCCAATGAAGATGCCAGGCTCCCCTTCCCTCGCCCAAGCGGCCTGCCCACCAGCTATCTGCTCGATAGCGAGGGCAAGCTCAAGCAGACGCTGGTCGGCGAGCTCGACCAGCAGCAGATCGAGATGCTCAAGGCGACCGCCAGCAGCATGAGTCACTAGCCCATCGCTGTTATCACCGTCCCCCACATCAACGCCACCGCCATAAACAACAAGGGCGCACCACGGTGCGCCCTTGTTGTTTTGACCAATGGCAGTTTCGTTAGCCCTTGAGGCTGTCGAGATCCTTCTTGGCCCGCTCCAGCTCGGTGATGCGCGCCTCCAGACGAGCCAGGGTCATCCGGTCGCTGGTGGTACCGCGTGCCACGATCAGCTCGTCGATGGCCGCCTGATAATCCCCGCGCAGTGCGAGCATCTCGGCCCGCGCCATATGCAGCTCGGTCATTCTGCCCGCCTTGCGATAGGCATCGGCCAGCAGGTTCCAGGCCAGATTGTTCTCCTCATGGGCACGGGCATAGGGGTCGAGGATGGCGATGGACTTCTTGTAGTTGCCGCTCTCGAGGTAGGCGTTGCCGAGGTTGACCACCACCACTTCGTTATCCGGCATCCGGCTGCGGAACTTCTCGAGGCGCGCGATGGCCTGAGCACTGCGCCCCTTGGCCAGATCGATATCGGTCTGGGCATCGACGATAAAGAGATCTTCCGGATGACGGGCCGCCAGCTCCTGCATCAGGGTATCAGCCTCGTCGGTACGCTTGAGCTGGATCAGCGCCAGCGCCTTGCCATAGATGGCGGCATCCTTGAGCGGGTAATCCCCCTTCTGGATCCGGCTATCGAAGTAGCTCAGCAGCCCCTGCGGGGTATCGGTACCAAAACGCACCTGAATCCGCACCTTGGCCAGCCAGAAGTCGAGACTGGGCGGCAAGTCGCGGCGACCATAGCTGCCCGCCCGAGCGCGGGCCTCGCTGATCCGGGTCTCCGGCAGCGGGTGAGTGAGCAGCATTTCCGGCGGCTTGCTGGCGTAACGGTATTCGGCAGCCAGTTTCTGGAAGAAGTTGGCCATCCCCATGGGGTCGAAACCAGCATCATAAAGCGTCTTCATGCCGATGCGATCCGCTTCATATTCGTTGTCGCGGGTGTAGTTGATGGCCGACTGCATGGAGAGGCCCAGCGTAGTCTGCAGCGCGGCGATACCGGCAGTCGGGTTGATCACCGCCAGTGCGATGGAGCCCACCAGACCGGCCAGGGTCACCGCCGAGCTGCTCGCCTGCGCTTCCATATAACGGGCGATATGGCGTTGGGTCACGTGGGTGATTTCGTGGGCCAGTACCGAGGCGAGCTCGCTCTCGCTGTCGGCGTAGAGGAACAGGCCAGTGTGCACCTTGACTCGCCCGCCGAGGAAGGCGGCCGCGTTGATGCTGGGATCATTGATGAGGAAGAAGGTAAACGGGAAACGTACCCCATCGGCGTTGGTCAGCAATCGCTGACCCAGATCGTCGATGTACTGGCTCAGCACCGGATCATCGATGATCGGCAGACCCGCACGGGCAAAGCGCATAAAAGCATTGCCGTAACGCACTTCCTGCTCGATGGGCAGGGCAGCAACCCCGGCCGTGCCGATGTCGGGAAGCTGATTGTTGGCCTCGGCATGAAACGTGGCGCCCATCAGGGAAGCCAGCAGGGGAAGCGATGCCATCAGGGGGGAAAAACGTGCCACGTTATCTCTATCTCCATCAGAAAGGGCCTCGGCAGAATACCCTTGCCCATCAAGGGCTACAAGCGTTGTTTCACGCTCTTATCACGGCCATAATAGCGGCCACCTGCCTGATGGAGCCCCCATGGAAGTTCTCGACCTGACCCCCTGGCGTTGCCCCGAGCCGCTGATCCGGCTCAAGCTCTGGTTAAGAGAGGCCAAAAGCGGTCAAACTGTCACCATCCGGCTGGCCGATGCGGGCTCGCGGCAGGATATTCCGGCCTATCTGCACCGTCAGGGCCACCATGTCGAGATGCAGCAACAACCGGACAATACCCTCTCTTTGCGGTTGGTTGTCGGGGCGAAACAACCATCTTGAGCCCCAGTGATGTAAGGATGCAGTCATGTTAGAAGTATTGAAGCGCTGGTATCAGACCCGTTTTTCCGATCCCGATGCCGTTACCCTGTTCCTGTTGCTGGTGTTTGGCTTTGCGGTGCTATGGCTGTTTGGCGACCTGCTAGCTCCCCTGCTGGTGGCGCTGGTACTGGCCTATCTGCTGGAGTGGCCGGTCGCCCGGCTGCAAAAAACGGGGCTGTCGCGCACCCTGGCCACCAGCGTCATTCTGATCCTCTTTATTGCGGTAGCAGTCGCCTCCTTGCTGGGTCTTATCCCGACGCTGGTCAGTCAGGGGATCAATCTGGCCAAAGAGGCGCCGGCCATGCTGACCCACGCTCAGGATTATGTGCGCACCCTGCCGGACAAATACCCCGAGCTCATCGACGTCAGTCTGGTGGAGACCGTCATCGACAATATTCGCCAGCGCATCCTCAGCGGCGGCGAGCATCTGGTAAGCGCCTCCCTCAGTTCGCTGGTCAACGTGGTCGCCATCATGATCTACCTCATTCTGGTGCCGCTGATGGTCTTCTTTATGCTCAAAGACAAGCGGGTACTGATGGGCAGCCTGCGCCGCTTCCTGCCGCGCAACCGCACCCTAGTCAACCGGGTGTGGGTCGAGATGAACAACCAGATCATCAACTACATCCGCGGCAAGGTGATCGAGATCCTCATCGTCGGCATCGCCACCTATGTCCCCTTCGCCCTGATGGGACTGCGCTACTCGGTGCTGCTGGCGGTCGCGGTCGGCTTCTCGGTGCTGATCCCTTATATCGGCGCCGCCGTGGTGACCGTACCGGTCGCCATGGTCGCCCTGTTCCAGTGGGGGCTCACCCCCGAGTTCGCCTGGCTGATGGTGGCCTATCTGGTCATTCAGGCTCTCGATGGCAACCTGCTGGTACCTGTGCTTTTCTCGGAAGCGGTCAACCTCCATCCGGTGGCCATCATCATCGCCGTGCTGGTCTTCGGCGGCTTGTGGGGATTCTGGGGAGTCTTCTTCGCCATTCCCCTCGCCACCCTGGTCAAGGCGGTGATCAATGCCTGGCCAAAACGTGAAGAGATGCCCGGTGCCGCAAAATAACCTGCTTCCCCTGCAATCGTGACAAAGGAGTGTCCATGACCTTTTTTCGTCAAATCAGAGCGGTAGGGCTGACGGCCCTGCTCCTCGCTGCCGCCCTGCCCGCCCGCGCCGATATCGACCTTGGCTCCATGGATCTGCTCACCAGCGACAGCCCCACCAGCCCGGTGCCACAAGGCTTTGTCGCCGGTGCGGCGCTCATCGGGGGACAAGCCCGCTATGAGGCGCAGGATAATGCCACCTACGCCATCCCGGGCTTTATCTATTTCGGCAAGCAGTTCATGTTTCTCGGCGATCGGGCGCGCTACTACTTCCACAAGGATGAGAACCTCGCTCTGTACGGCTATGGCCGGGTGCGGTTTGGCAATCTGGATCCCGAGGATGCTCCGGCCTTTACTGGCATGGAACAGCGCAAATGGCAGCTGGAAGGCGGGATAGGTGGCAACATCATCACTCCCTACGCCCTGCTGACCGTGCGGGCCAACAGCGATATCACCGGCCGCAGCAAGGGTCAGGAGCTGCTGCTGTGGGCCGACTTCCCCATCCAGCGCGACAACCTGCTCATCATGCCGGGGATGGGGGTGATGCTGCGCAGCGACAAGATGGCCAACTACTACTTCGGCGGCATCTCCGAGAGCGAGGCCACCGCCCAGCGGCCAGCCTGGGATACGGGGTCAACCCTCTCCCCCATGGCGGCCCTCATCACCAGCTACCGCTTCAGCCCCAACTGGATTGGCATGTTTGCCATGAACTACGAATGGTATGATCGGGACATCAAAAACAGCCCCATCGTCCAGCACGATGGCGAGCTCTATGCGGGTTTTGCGCTGGGCTATATCTGGTAACGGTTATGAGCCTTGAACAGTGAGACACGACCAAACAAAAGGGAGCCCTCGGCTCCCTTTTTCACGGCCATCATCAGGCTGGTAGTACAGCCTGCTCAAGCTGCCTATTCAGGCTTACAGCGCCGCCAGAAACCCGGCCAGCTGCTGATTGACGAAGGCCGGATTTTCCAACGACGAGATGTGGCCAGCCATCGGGATCTCCCTGAACGGGCAACCCAGCACCTCGGCCATCAGATAGCCCTCCAGCACCGGGCGCGCCTTGTCCTCGCAGCCGGTCATCACCAAGGCAGGAGTGGTGATCTCCTCCAGCCACTCGATGCGATCCTCGCGGGTCACAAAGCTGCGGCCCACCGCCACCATGGCGGCAATCTTATCCTTTGGCCAGGCGGCAAGGCGCGCCTTGAAACCGCTCATCAGCGCCTCATCAGGCTGATTGGCAAAAAAGAGCGGCGCCACCTGTTCGACGATGGGCGCCGGCACGGTGCCGAGCTGCTCGATCATCGCCAGCATGCCGAGGTAGCGCTCGCAGGTGATCTGCGGTTCCAGGCCGACAAAACTGTCCATCAGCACCAGCCCCTTGAGGCGGTTTGGCACCATGCGCGCCAGCTCAACACCCCACATGCCGCCGATGGAGAGGCCCACCAACACGAACTCCTCAATGCCGAGGGCATCGAGCAGCGCCAGGTGATCCCGCGCCAGCGTCGCCAGGGTGCAGCCACCTTCGGGGAGCAGGTCGGAATCACCGTGGCCCCACAGCTCGGGAACGATGCAGCGATAGCTGCCCTTGAGCGCCTCGATTTGCGGCGCCCACATGGCGCTGTCCCACAGATAGCTGTGACCAAACAGCAGTACCGGCCCTTGCCCTTCATCCAGATAGGCCATCCGGCGGCCCGCTATCTCCATAAAATGCTTCATGTTATCTCCTGTTGCCAGCGATGGGCGGGCAGTGTATCACGTCCCCCTTGGCAGGTGACGCCTCCCTGGTGCAAGCTGGCAGTGACTCAAAGAAGTCACCCATGAAAGGATGCCAAAAGGAGAAGCCCATGGCGAAGGAGAAGAGCAAGAAGCGGCCACGTCTGGACAAGAAGTGCTACGAGCACCACCTTGCCCATCTGCAGGAGGAGCTGGTCAAGCTGCAGGAGTGGGTCAAGCAGGAGGGGCTGAAGGTAGTGGTGCTGTTCGAAGGACGGGACGCCGCCGGTAAAGGGGGCGTCATCAAGGCGATTACCGAACCGCTCAACCCCCGGGTCTGCCGGGTCACGGCGCTGCCCGCCCCCTCCGATCGGGAGCGCTCCCAGTGGTACTTTCAGCGTTATGTGGCCCACCTGCCCGCCGCTGGCGAGATGGTGCTGTTTGACCGCTCCTGGTACAACCGGGCCGGAGTCGAGCGGGTGATGGGATTTTGCAGCGACGCCGAGTATCGCGAGTTTCTGCGCGCCTGCCCCGAGTTTGAGCGGATGCTGATCCGCTCCGGCATCACCTTGATCAAATACTGGTTCTCGGTCAGTGACGAGGAGCAGGAGAAGCGCTTTAAAGAGCGGATCAACACCCCCATCAAGCGCTGGAAATTCAGCCCGATGGATTTGCAGTCCCGCTCGCGCTGGGTGGAATACTCCCGCGCCAAGGATGACATGTTCACCTACACCGACACCGAGGATTGTCCCTGGTTCGTGGTGGAGGCGGACGACAAGCGCCGTGCCCGCCTCAACTGCATCGCCCATCTGCTGAGCAAGGTGCCCTACGAGGCGATCCACTACGAGCCCATCAAGCTCCCCCCCATCAAGACCGAAGGGTATGAGCGCCCGCCGCTGGCCAGCCAGACCTTTGTGCCCGATATTACCGCCGAACTCGAGGCTTGAAGCGGGTTACCTTGCCTACCTGCATGTTCAAATCGCAGGCAATAAAAAGCCGGTCTGACGACCGGCAAAAAGGCATTGATTATTAAGAAAGGAAAACCGGCACAACAAAAAATCAGGTACGGATATATTTGGCGGTACGGGGGAACGCCTGCTCCTTGGCATCGAACAGGTAGCAGGCTTCGGCCGGGATACCCACGCTGTAGGTCTGACCGGTCGCCACATCCACATCCGAGGTGGCCTTGACGGTAAAGTCGTGACCATCCACATCCATATAAACGAAGGACTCGGCACCCAGGTGCTCGGCCACCTGCACGGTCCCGCTCACCTTGCTGTGCGCATGGGGGTGATCCAGCGGCATCAGGTGCTCGGGGCGAATACCCAGCTCCACCTTGTCACCCACAGCGCCACTGCGGGCATCGACCCGGGCACGCACGGTATCGCCAGAGGTCAACTTGACCAGGCACTCCTGCTCGCCAATCTCCAGCAACTCGCCCGCCAGGAAGTTCATCTTGGGAGAGCCGATAAAGCCCGCCACGAACTTGTTGTCCGGGTTGTGGTAGAGATCCAGCGGTGAACCGAACTGCTCCAGGTTGGTGGCAGCTTCGGCCTTGAGCGGGCTCAGCACCACAATCTTGTCGGCCAGGGTCATCGCTTCCACCTGATCGTGGGTCACGTAGATGATGGTGGAGTTAAGCTCTTTGTGCAGCTTGGCGATCTCGATCCGCATCTTGACCCGCAGCGCGGCATCCAGGTTGGACAAGGGTTCGTCAAACAGGAACACCTGCGGCTGCTGCACGATGGAGCGACCGATGGCGACCCGCTGACGCTGACCACCGGAGAGCGCCTTGGGCTTTCTGTCCAGCAGCGGCTCAAGACCCAGGATCTCGGCGGCGCGCATCACCCGCTTGTGGATGTTCTCTTTGTCCATCTTCTTGAGCTTCAGACCAAAGGCCATGTTCTCGTAGATGTTCATGTGGGGATAGAGGGCGTAGGACTGGAACACCATGCCAACGTTGCGCTCTACCGGCGGCACATCGTTCATGTAGCGACCGCCGATGGTCAGCTCACCGCTGGTGATGTCTTCCAGACCCGCGATCATCCGCAGCAGGGTGGATTTGCCACAGCCGGACGGGCCGACGAAGACAATGAACTCCCCTTCCTTGATGGAGAGGTTGATGTTGCGCAGGGTGTCCTTGTGAACAGCCGGATCGTAATTTTTGCGAACGTTGTTGAGTACTACTTCAGCCATGACGAGCTCCGCTCTTGAATCTTTGCAAATCGTGATAGCGGGGGGAGTCAGCTCCCCCGGCCATAAACTTAACCTTTCACACCACCTGCAGTCAGACCGCCAACCAACCAGCGCTGTGCCAACAGGAAGACCACTGTGATGGGGAAACCGGAGAGCACTGCAGCCGCCGCGAAATCACCCCACAGATAGTTCTGCGGATAGAGGTACTGCTGGGCCCCGACCGCCAGGGTCAGATTGTTCACATCCTGCAGCAGGATGGAGGCCATGGGCACCTCGGTAATGGAACCGATAAAGGCCAGAATAAACACTACCGCCAGGATGGGCACCGACAGAGGCAACAGGATCAGACGGAATGCCTGCCACGGGGTCGCCCCATCGATGGCCGCCGCCTCCTCCAGGGAGGAGTCGATGGTCTCGAAGTAGCCCTTGATGGTCCAGACGTGGAGGGCAATCCCCCCCATGTACGCCAGGATCAGGCCACCGTGGGTGTTGAGACCGAGCCAGGGGATGTAGTCACCAATCTTGTTAAAGAGCGCGTAGATGGCTACCAGTGCCAGCACTGCCGGGAACATCTGGAAAATCAGCATGCCCTGCAGGATGGTGGACTTGCCACGAAAACGCAGGCGGGCAAAGGCGTAAGCACAGGTGGTGGAGAGCGTCACGATCATCAGGGCAGTGATGCCGGCGATCTTGATGGAGTTCCACAACCAGGTCAGCACCGGGAACGGCGGCGGCGTGATGCTGCCGTCGGCGTTGGTGATGGACATGCCCAGCGCCAGCTTCCAGTGATCCAGCGTCGGATTGGAGGGGATGATCTCCCCTACCGCGAAGTTACCGTTACGGAACGAGATGGCGATAACCATGATCAACGGGAAGATGATCAGCGCCAGGAAGCCCCACATGACCAGGTGGGTTGCCCACACCCGGTATTTGACTGATTTGGGTTGTACGATTGCCATGTTGAAGCCTCCTTACAGCTGCTTGTCGGCTTTGGACAATTTCAGGTTGAGCAGCGCCAGCGCACCTACGATGAGGAAGATAGCTGTGGCGATGGCACTGGCCAGACCGTAGTCCTGACCACCAGATCCCTGGAACGCAATCCGGTAGGTATAACTCACCAGCAAGTCGGTGGTACCGGCCGGGGTGCTGGCGCCGATGATGTCGGGCGCACCGTTGGTCAACAACTGGATAAGCACGAAGTTGTTGAAGTTGAACGCGAACGAGGCAATCAACAGGGGTGTCAGCGGCTTCATCAGCAGCGGCACGGTGATCTTGAAGAAGTTCTGTACCGGACCGGCACCGTCCATGGCGGACGCTTCATAGAGATCTTCCGGAATGGCTTTGAGCAGGCCCATGCAGAGGATCATCATGTAGGGGTAGCCGAGCCAGGTGTTGACAATCAGGATCATCACCTTGGCCAGGAAGGGGTTGGTATACCAGTCCGGCTTGATGCCAAACGCCGCTTCCAGGAACATGTTGATCTCACCGAAGTTCTGGTTGAACAACCCCTTGAACACCAGGATGGAGATAAACGCCGGGATCGCATAGGGCAGGATCAACATGACCCGATAGAAACCGCGCCCCTTGAGCTCTTCCCACTGCACCAGACAGGCCAGCACCATGCCGATAGCCAAGGTGAAAGCGACGGAGCAGGTTGAGAAGATCACGGTCCAGATGAAGATCTGCAGGAAGGGTGACTGGATGCCCGGATCGGTGACGATGCGCGCGAAGTTCTTCCAACCGACGCTCACCACAAAGCCCGGAGCAATACCCTTGCCGACAAACTGACCCTGTTCGTCGATGTACTGATAGAAGCCGGTCTCGCCATTGGGCAGCATCAGCTCGCCATTCTGGGTATCACGCAGCAGGTTGCTGTCTTTGATCACCACGCCGGACTTGAGCACGGCACCATCCATCAGACGGGTGTAGTGCTGCTTCTGGGCGGCAAACTTGCGCAGGCTGCTCAGGGTCAGGTGGGTACCGCCATCCGGCAGTACCAGATCAAGGTCACTCAGGTGAGTACGATGCTCAACAATGGCGCGGATCGGTGCGGCCTTGCTGGCCGCTTCGCCAGTGAAGGGCTGCAGCTCGACCACTTGCTGGGTGTTCTGCACACGGCCCTCGCGGGACGCCAGCTCACGGGCCTTGTTGGTCATCAGGGAAACAGGTTGGCTGATAAAGGATTGATCATCCTGTGTCAGCAGCAGCTGGAACTGGCCGTTGTCGCCACCCAGCAGGGTAAAATCGAATTCACCGCCCGCCACCTTGTAGGTTTTCTTCAGGTGGTAGTCCCGCGCCTGCTCCACGGAGAGCAAGTTGGACCCCGAATAGTTGGTGAAGGCAATGCCAATGGTGTAGGCAAGAGGGAAGATGATAAACACAACCATGCCCGCAACACCCGGAAAGATGTAGCGATGGGCATAGGTCTTCTTGTTCATGAAGACATACAGACCGACGGAAACCACCACCAGATCCAGCAGCGCGAATACCCACTCGCCACTGGCGTACATCATCACGGCTGCGTAGCCGTTGAGGATGGCAACCAGGGCCGCTATGGTCCACTTAAGCCAGGTGTGCTTATCCTTCGGACCGGCATAGGACTCAACAGAAGGTACTACTTCCATGCCAATTAACCTTTATAACGCCAAGAGAGATTTGAGAGAGTGGGAGGCCATGACGGCCTCCCGGGTAGTGCGTGCTTACTGAACGATACGCTTGGCAGCGGTATCCAGAGCTTCGTCAACACCCTGACGACCGGAGGTCACGTTCTTGAGGGCAGTTTCGAAGGAAGACCAGAAACGGCTCATCTCGGGAACGGATGGCATCGGCTCGCCAGCCTGGGCGTTCAGCATGGTGGCCTTGATGTGCGGATCGGATTCCAGGGTCTTCTGGAAGGATTTCAGCGCAACGGCACCCAGCGGCTTGTCGGCGTTAACCGGCGCCAGACCGGCATCGGTCAGCAGGTAGTTTTCCAGGAACTCGATAGCCAGATCCTTGTTCGGGCTGGCGGCGTTGATGGTGGCACCCAGTACGCCAACGAAGGCTTTGGCCGGCTTGCCGTTCAGGGTCGGCAGCGGCGCTACGCCGTACTTGATGCCGCTCTTGTCCAGGTTGCTCCAGGCCCAGGGACCATTGATCATCATGGCCACTTCGCCCTTGTTGAACTTGGCGTCCATCACACCGTAGTCGATGCCTTTTTCCAGGTGACCGGACTTGATCATCTCGGAGATGTAGCCCACGCCCATCTTGGCACCTGCGTTGTTCACGCCGGTATCTTTGACGTCATAACCGGTAGCGGTTTTCTTGAAGGCGTAACCACCGTTGGCAGCCACCAGCGGATAACTGAAGTACGGGGTGTCATAAGCCCACATGATGGCGCGCTTGCCGTTTTTCTTCAGAGTCTCGTCAATCTTGGCGATCTCTTCGAAGGTTTTCGGCGGCTCGGGCAGCAGGTCCTTGTTATAGATCAGGCTGACGGCTTCCATGGCAACCGGGTAGCCATAGGTTTTGCCATCAACAGTCATGGCATCCCATGCCAGCTGTTCAAATTTGCCTTTGGTGGCAGCGTTCGGCGTTACCGGAACCAGCAAACCGGCTTTGACCCACTCACCGTAACGGTCGTGAGCCCAGAAGAAGATGTCCGGGCCGTTGCCAGTGGCGGCGGCTTGCTGGAATTTCACTTCAACCTGATCCGGGTGAGCCACAGTAACCTTGATGCCGGTTTCTGCTTCAAACTTCTTACCCACTTCAGCCAGACCGTTGTATCCCTTGTCACCGTTGATCCAGATGGTCAGCTGGCCTTCATCGATGGCAGCAGTAGCAGAGCAAGCGACGCCAAGAGTGGCCAGACCGATCAGGGATGACAGCAATTTCTTTTTCATGAGCCTTTCCTTGTATTAGTTCCGCGCTGTAAGAGCATTGTGTGCGAGATGAATATTATCCCAAGCGGCAAACGGCTCACATGACGCAACTCGCATTTTTGAAATGCAATTACGTATTTCCTTCCAGAAAGTTTTGAAAACATTTTCTTATTTCAGGGGATTACGGCCATTTATCGGCTTAATTCCAGACAACCACAGAATAATAATTACCAAAATGAAATAAAATTTCATGAATGAAAGGGTTTTCACCTCAATGAAAACCCTTTCAGGTGGTTTATTTTGTTTGATTTGTTAACAAAGTACCGCGCCAGTTTCGAGGTCTGCCCGGGCGCAATAAAAAAAGAGACCCCGCCGTGGCGGAGTCTCTTTTTGCGAGAAATGACGAGTTGATCACACTCGGGAGCATGACTACGACTGGCGCAGCAGCTGATCCTTAAGATTGGGCGGCACACCCTTGATGGTCAGGGTGTCGGTCTGGGGGTCGTAAAAGATCCGGCTGTTCAACAACTTCTGCTCAAAGCTCAGAGTCAGACCGCCGCCGGAGCCAACAAACTTGGTCAAACCACGCAAGGTAGAGCGATCTGCCGGGAAGCGCTCTTCCAGCTCATACTCCTGACCAATAAAGCTGTAAAAATCTAGGTCACCGTCACCGGGCAATTCTGCAGACAGCTCCTTGATTTCGATCTCTTCACCGGCACTCGCCTGTTCGGTGCAATATTTGAAGACCTGCTTTTTATAGTCATTGCGCTCGGTCGGTTCGAGCTGACGACTGTCGCAATAATCTTCGACCGCCTGCAGCAAGCCTTTATTTTGTACCTTGGCATCCATGCCCTCGCGGGCACCCAGCAGATCCATAAAGAAGTCGCCCAGTTTGCGACCAATGCGCCCCTTGCTGAAGGTGATATAGCGGCGCGAATCAGGTTGGGTTTTCCATTCGGTCAAATCAATGCGGGCCACCAGATTGAGTTTGCCGATATCCAGATACTGGATATGGCGCAATTCCAGCGCTTCGCTGACGGTGACGCTCTCCTTGCCCTCCAGCAGAGCAATCAGCAGATAATCGACCCCGACGTAGTTATATTTGGCAAACAGCAGCACCCCCTGCTCATCGAGGGCGTGCTCCACCAGCTGCTTGACCAGCATCTGGGTCACGGTGACCGAGAAGGGAACGAATTCGGTCTGCTCGTCGAGTAGCTGTTCGAGGGCGATACGAAATGCGGGTGAAGGCTGCTTGGGAGCCTCTTCACCGTCGGCCAGCTCGGCGACGGCCGTTTCGGGGTCGGCAAAGAAGCCAAAGCCCTTGCCACCCTTGCCGTTATAGATCCGATGCAGTTCCGCCATCAGTCCCTGTACCGCCTCATCAGGGGGCAGGGTCTGGCTGCGGGTATCGGCGTGGGGTTGACCATCGCCGCCCTGGCGCAAGGAGTGAAGAATGATCTTGTCGATATCGAGACTCATGTCACAAAGCCATAGTGTTAGCCGAAAGGGTGAAGTATTATAAGGCGCTTTGAACCGAGATGAACTGAAGATTATGCCTATCGTATCAAAGTACAATAACGAGCAATTTGACGCCCTGATGAACGACCTGATCACCGCGCTGGAAAAGCATAAAGCGCCGGTAGATCTCAGCCTTATGGTGCTTGGCAATCTGACCACCAATATCATCAACGGTATGGCACCGGCCCAGCGCCAGGCCATCACTGAAAAGTTTGTCCAGGCCCTGACCGCATCGGTCGATAATCGCCACGACGCACACTGAGTCCCCGACTCTGTTGATTTGACGTTTCTCAACGCAGATGGATCACTATGGTCGAAACCGGTAACCCCTATCGTGATAATGTCTCTCGCCTGATCACCTGGGGGCATTGGTTCTCCTTCTTCAACATTATTCTGGCCATGCTCATCGCCACCCGTTATCTGGGTGCCATCAGCTGGCCATCGACCACGCTTGGCGTGATCTATCTCGTTGTAAGCTGGATTGGCCACTTCTCGTTTCTGAGTTTTGTCACCTACCTGTTGACGATCTTCCCGCTCAGCTTCGTGCTGCCCAAGGAGAAGTCGTTGCGGTTCATCTCCGCCATCATCGCCACCCTGGCGCTGGTGCTGCTGCTGATCGACACCCAGGTATTCCGGCTGTTCAAGTTCCACCTCAACAGTCAGGTATGGCAGTTGCTGCTGGATCAGGCGCAAACCGAAGAGGGCTCAATCTGGAGCATCATCTTCGTTGCCGTGCCCACCATCTTCCTGCTGCAACTGCTGCTGTCGGCCTATGTCTGGCGCAAGATCAACAAGCGCAAGCGCCGCCAGTACGGCAATCAGGTGGGGCTGGCCCTGCTGATCTGCTTTATTCTGACCCACGTGGTCAACAGCTGGGCGGATGCGACCCTCTATCAGCCCATCACCATGCAGAGAGCCAATTTCCCCCTCTCCTACCCCATGACGGCCCGCTCCTTCCTGGCCAAACATGGCTGGCTGGATCTGGATCAGTACGAGAAGCAGGCTGCTTCCCAGGGGGATAACAGCGACAGCCGGATGCATTACCCACTGCGCCCGCTCAACGTCAACGCCCCCCTGACTCACAACAATCTGCTGATTGTGGTGGTCGACTCATTGCGTTTTGACATGCTCAACAACATCAACATGCCCAATCTGCAGCGCTATGCGGATCAGCATCTGACGTTCCGCAATCACCTGAGTGGCGGCAACGACGACCTGATGGGCATGTTCAGCCTCTTCTACGGGTTGCCCGGTCACTACTACAAGGACATCAGCAGCGACAAGCGTCCACCGGTGCTGTTTGACGAGATGTTGCGTCAGGATTACCAGTTCGGGCTGTTCGGCGCGATGGAAGATGCCCAGAAGTATCGCAAGAGCATCCTCGCCGGTCTGCGCAAACAGGTGTTTGTCTCCGAGCAGAGTGACGATGGCAAGCTGCTGACCGACTGGCAACAGTGGCTGGAGAAGCGCTCTCCCGAGCGTCCCTGGTTCTCGCTGGTCTATCTCTCGAGCCCAGGCGACTACCAGTTGCCCGCCACCATGAAGGGGCCGTTCCAACCGGAGCTCGCCAACTTCAATCCGGCGACCGCCTATCGGGCGGAGAACCTGCAAAAACTGGAGAACCGCTACAAGAACTCGGTCTTCTATACCGACCAGTTGCTTGAGCAGATGCTGACCAAATTGCAGTCGCAGGGGATGGACAGCAACACCATCGTCGTCATCACCTCCAACCACGGTCAGGAGTTCAACGACACCCGCAGCAACAGCTGGGGCGCAGGCAGCAACTACTCACCCTATCAGGTGCAGGTACCGCTGGTACTGGCCTGGCCGGGGCGCGGCAGTGACGTTCGGGAACAACCGAGCAGCCATTTCGATCTGGCGCCGACCCTGATGCAGGGGATGCTGGGCGTGCGCAATCCGGCGCGTGATTACAGCGTTGGCCGCTCGCTGTTTGATACCAGCCCGCGCAACTGGCTGCTGGCCGGGGATCAGAACGACTTCGCCATCTATGAAGGGGAGACCATCACCCACTTCAACAAGCAGGGTGACTTCGAACTGCTGGAGCGCAACAGCTATCGCCCGATCAAGCACGGCACACCGGATATGGGCGCCATGATCCAGGTGATGAACGAGCTGAACCGCTTTTATCGCAACCAGTGAAGCGCCCGTTGATGGCTTGATACCATAAAAAACGCCCCGAATTCGGGGCGTTTTTCGTTGTATAGCCGGGCCACGTTCACGACAGTTAGCGACCCCACCCTTGCGGGTACTTGTAGCCGACGAAACGCTTGGCTGCATAGGCTTTGAAAGCCGCCGAGTTGTAGGCCGCCGCCACATCTTTGGCAAACGGCTGCTCCGCATCTGCGCTTTTCACCACCACCCAGTTGATGAAATCGTAGCTGCGCTCCAGAAACAGTCCTTCACTGAACGGGATACCGCTGGAGGCAGCAAAATTACCGTTGATCACCGAGAAGTCCACATCCTCCCGCGAGCGGGGCAACTGCGCGGCTTCCAGCAGTACCAGCTTGAGATTGTGCGGATTGTTCACCACATCAAACTCGCTCGCTTTTAGCGGGTTTATCCCCTCCTTGAGAGTGAGCCAACCAAGATCCTGCAGCATCAACAGCGCCCGCGCCTGATTGGTGGGATCGTTGGGGATGGCCACCGTGCTCCCCTCTTTCACCTTGTCGAGTGCTGCCAACTTGCCAGAATAAAGTCCCATCGGACCGGTTGGCACCTGGGTAATGGGCGCCAGCGACAAGCCGCGATCTTTGGCAAAACTCTCCAGATAGGGTTTGTGCTGGAAGCAGTTCACATCCAGTGATCCGTCAGCCAGAGCAATATTGGGGGTCACATAGTCGGTGAACTCCACCAGCTTGACCTTATACCCCTTGGCCTCCAGCTGCGGCTTGATGGAGTCGGTGACCATGTCGGCAAAATCCCCCACCGTAGTACCAATCACAATCTCCTGTTTGGTCGGCAAGGACGCATTGGCGGCAACCGCGGAAAAAGAGAGGCTCCCGACCGCTATCGCGGCAATAAAGGTGCTGACGCCAGCAGTGGCGCGCAAGGAAGCAGTAAAAAGAGAAGATAAGAAGGAACGAAACGGCATAGGGACTCCCTGTCAGGTACGCATCAAGCTATGGGACTGCGGCGGGGGTTGCCCCCAGAGGCAACGCCTCTCACATCGCGGCAATCCAGCCATCTAAACGGCCATGACGATTACCATAACAGAGCTATCCACCGCAGCCAAGCAATAAACAGCTGGCCCCCCCCCGCCATATCGCCCTTGCAGTGCCTGCCACCCGCCTATCCGCACTCACGTTGGCACACACAACCATGCCGCTCACGTTCAAGAGCGCACGACCTCCCCTCGGGATTGCCCCGAATCGAGATGGCTGCGGCGAAGGAGAGTCACGAGAGAGTGAATTACAGATAAAAAGATCAGTAGCGAGCGGTGAGAACCATTCTCAATAGAACACATAACCAGTGTCATTGGAATACCTACCACAAACTGAATCGGATTTCTTTGAACCTCATTGCGTTTTTTGAAAATGGCTCTTTTTGAACCCCTGTCACCCGTGTATAGATTTCCGTCGCACTCAGGATGAGTGCGATCCAAGATGGAGTTAAAAAAATAATGAAGCAAACATCGTTAGCACTGGCGATCACAGCACTGCTGTCGACCCTGCCCAGTGCGCTCGTTCAGGCAAATGAAGGTTGTGCGCCGCTCACCGGCAAGGAGAGCGGCATGGATATCGGACGCAGCAGCACCGAGCGCTGCCTGCCAGGAGCCAATCCCCTGCAGGATCAGCAGTGGTATCTGCTCAACAGCGGCCAGGATGGATTCAGCGCCCGTGGCGGTATAGCGGGCAATGATCTCAACCTCTGGTGGGCTCATCGCACAGGCGTGCTGGGCCAGGGGGTCAATGTGGCCGTGGTGGATGATGGTCTGGCCATCGCCCACCCGGATCTGGCGGAGAACGTGCGCCCGGGGTCGAGAAACGTGGTAACCGGCAGCGATGACCCGACACCGACCGATCCGGATACGGCCCACGGCACCTCGGTCTCCGGCATCATTGCGGCGGTAGACAACGCCATCGGTACCAAGGGGATTGCCCCGCGAGCCCAGTTGCAGGGGTTCAACCTGCTGGATGAGAACAGCCAGCAGTTGCAGAAAGATTGGCTCTACGCCCTTGGCGACAGCGATGCCAGCCGCGACAACCGGGTGTTCAACCAGAGCTACGGCATGAGTGTGGTGGATCCCCGCTCTGCCAACTCTCTGGATCAATCCCAGCTTGATCGCCTGTTTGAACAGCAGACCCTCAAGGCGCAGGGCGCGGCCTATATCAAGGCCGCCGGCAACGGCTTCAACAAGATAGCGGCGGGCGGCTATGTGCTTAACCGCACCGGCAATGGTCCCAAATTGCCGTTTGAAAACAGCAACCTCGATCCCTCCAACAGCAACTTCTGGAACCTGGTGGTGAGCGCGCTCAACGCCGATGGCGTCAGATCCTCCTACTCCAGCGTCGGCAGCAACATCTTCCTGAGCGCGACCGGCGGCGAATACGGTACCGACGCTCCGGCGATGGTGACCACGGATCTGCCCGGCTGCGACATGGGTTACAACCGCACCGACGATCCCAGCACCAACCGACTGCACGGCAACCCGCAACTGGATGCCAGCTGCGACTACAACGGTGTGATGAACGGCACCTCCTCCGCCACCCCCAGCACCTCCGGCGCCATGGCGCTGCTGATGTCCGCCTACCCGGATCTGTCGGTACGTGACCTGCGGGATCTGCTGGCGCGCAGCGCAACCCGGGTCGATGCCACACAGAAACCTGTGATGGTCAGCTACACCAGCAGCACCGGCAAGGTGCGTGATGTGAAAGGGCTGGAAGGGTGGGAGCGCAATGCCGCCGGCATGTGGTTCAGCCCGACTTACGGTTTCGGTCTGATCGACGTCAACAAGGCGCTTGAGCTGGCAGCCAATCACCAGCCCCTCCCCCCGCTGGTACAGCTGCCATGGCAGAAGATCAATGTCAGCGGCAGTGCCGCCGCCATTGCGGATGTGGGCAACAGCCCGACCAGCTCAACAACCCGCATCGCGACACCATTGACGGTAGAAGCGGTTCAGGTGATGGTGAGTCTGGATCATCAGCGTCTGCCCGATCTGCTGATCGAACTGGTCTCCCCCGCCGGCACCCGCAGCATCCTGCTGAGCCCCTTCAACAGCCTAGTCGGCCAATCTCTCGACCAGCAGCAACTGGGCTTTGTGCGAACCAAGGGATTGCGCGACATGCGGATGCTATCCAACAAGTTCTACGGCGAATCGGCGCAAGGCACATGGCGACTGGAAGTGACCGACGTTGCCAACGGTACCCGTCAGGTCTCTCTGCTCAATCGCGAGACCCGTGAGCGTACCACCCTGACCGAGCGCAACAATCGCCAACCGGGCAAGCTGATCTCATGGTCCCTGCGGGTCCTGGGTCACGATGCCAACCGCAGCTAACACGCTAGGAGTATTACCATGAACAAACCTGTTACCTTGCTTCTGGCAACCCTGCTGGCCCCCCTCTCGGGACAGCTCTGCGCCGAGGAGTCCGTCACCATGGATGGCAAGCAGTACAGCACCATAGAGGTGAACGGCCAGACCTACCTCATTCCTGACAACGGCAGCAAGAAGCGGGTCGCCCGCAGCCTTGACAGCAAGGTCCCGCAACAGACCCTGCGCCGCGGTGACGTGTTGATGCAAGGGGCCGCCAGCCCCGAGCTCACCGTCAGCGGCACCCTGCTGGTGGAAGCTGACGATGCCACCGCCAAGGCGCTGGCGACTCGCCACGGCTTGAACTTCAAGCAGAGCAGCGGCGGCATAGCCCTGCTGGAGGCCAAATCGGGCACCGATCTCAACGCCATCGCCACCAAGCTCAAGAGCGAAGGGGTGAATGTGCAGATCGAGCTGTCGGGGGCCGAACAGCAGCCGAAATAGGTCGCGACACACAGATAACAAAGGGGGCCATCATGGCCCCCTTTCTGCTGCTCATTTTGACAGTGACTTACTTGGCGCCATGCTGCTCCGCCAGATAGAGCCAGGTATCGACCACGGTATCGGGGTTGAGCGACACCGAGTCGATCCCCTGCTCCACCAGCCAGGCAGCGAAGTCCGGGTGATCGGATGGGCCCTGACCGCAGATCCCCACGTACTTGCCCGCCTTGCGCGCAGCCTGAATAGCCATCGCCAGCAGCGCCTTGACCGCCTCGTTACGCTCGTCGAACAGATGGGCGATGAGCCCGGAATCCCGATCCAGCCCAAGGGTGAGCTGGGTCATGTCGTTGGAACCGATGGAGAAGCCATCCACGTGCTCGAGGAACTTGTCTGCCAAGAGGGCGTTGCTCGGGATCTCGCACATCATGATCACCTTGAGCCCCCGCTCGCCGCGGCGCAGACCGTTCTCGGCCAGGATGTCGATCACCTGCTCCGCCTCGCCCACGGTACGCACGAAGGGGATCATCACCTCGACGTTGGTCAACCCCATCACATCGCGCACCCGCTTGATCGCCTCGCACTCGAGGGCAAAGCAGGGGCGGAAGCTGTCGGCAATGTAGCGGGACGCACCACGAAAACCGATCATCGGGTTCTCCTCGTGGGGCTCGTAGCCACGACCGCCCACCAGATTGGCGTACTCGTTGGACTTGAAGTCCGACATCCGCACGATCACCCGCTCCGGCCAGAACGCGGCCCCCAGAGTGGCGATCCCCTCGGTCAGCTTGGCCACGTAGAACTCCCGCGGGCTGTCGTAACCGGCGATCATCTTGCCGATGGTGGCCTTGAGCTCTGGGGTTTGCTGGTCAAACTCCAGCAGCGCCTTGGGGTGCACCCCGATCATCCGGTTGATGATGAATTCAAGGCGTGCCAGTCCTACCCCGGCATTGGGCAACTGGGCAAAGTCGAAAGCGCGGTCCGGGTTGCCGACGTTCATCATGATCTTGATGGGCAGGCGCGGCATATTGCCCACCTCGGTCACCGCCACGTCGAAGTCCAGCTCGCCGTCATAGATAAAACCGGTATCCCCTTCCGCGCAGGAGACGGTGATCCGCTGGCCCGGCTGAATATGATCGGTAGCGTTGCCACAGCCCACCACTGCCGGAATGCCCAGCTCGCGGGCGATAATGGCGGCGTGACAGGTGCGCCCCCCCCGGTTGGTGACGATGGCGGAGGCCCGCTTCATGATGGGCTCCCAGTCCGGGTCGGTCATGTCGGTCACCAGCACATCGCCGGGCTGCACTTCGTCCATCTGGCTGATGGAAGAGATGACCCGCGCCGGGCCCGCGCCAATCTTGTGGCCGATGGCTCGTCCCTCGATCAGCACCTTGCCCGCTTGCTTGAGGGCAAAACGCTCGAGGGTGTTGGCCTCCTGACGGCTGCGCACGGTTTCCGGGCGGGCCTGCACGATGTAGAGTTGGCCATCCTGACCATCCTTGGCCCACTCGATGTCCATCGGGCGGCCATAGTGCTGCTCGATGATGAGGGCCTGTTTCGCCAGCGCCATCACCTCCTCATCGCTGATGCAGAAGCGGCTGCGCTCGGCCTCATTGGTGTCGACAATCTTCACCTGGCGGCCGTGACCGGCATCGTCCGAGTAGGTCATCTTGATAAGCTTGGAGCCGAGGGTCTTGCGCACCACCGCCGGGCGCCCCCCCTTGAGGGTCGGCTTGTGCACATAGAATTCATCCGGGTTGACCGCGCCCTGCACCACCATCTCGCCAAGACCATGGGCGCCGGTGATAAAGACCACGTCGTTGAAACCGGACTCGGTATCCAGAGTAAACATGACGCCGGAGGCGGCGAGATCCGAGCGCACCATCCGCTGCACCCCGGCCGAGAGGGCAACACCCTTGTGGTCGTAGCCCTGATGCACCCGATAGGAGATGGCGCGATCGTTGAACAGGGAGGCAAACACATGCTTGACCGCCGTCATGACGGCATCGATGCCACGTACGTTGAGGAAGGTCTCCTGCTGACCGGCAAAGGAGGCGTCCGGCATATCCTCGGCGGTGGCGGAGGAGCGCACCGCAAACGAGGCCTCGACACCGGCACTCAACTTTTCATATGCAACCCGGATAGCCTGCTCCAGCTCGGGCTGGAACGGGGCTTCGATCACCCAGTCACGGATCTGCTGACCGGCCCGGTTGAGGGCGGCGATATCGTCCACGTCCAGATTGTCGAGCAGATGGTGGATCTTGCCGTTGAGGCCGCTTGACTCCAGAAACTCGTTAAACGCAAAGGCGGTGGTAGCAAAGCCCCCCGGCACGGATACGCCGGCGCCAGAGAGGTTGCTGATCATCTCGCCAAGGGATGCGTTCTTGCCGCCAACTCGTTCTACGTCCTGCATTCCGAGTTGTTCGTACCAGAGCACGTACTGTTGCACTTGGATGTCTCCAGGTTGGTGGGCACCGATGCCATAGCACCTCGTGCGCCCGATTTAATCGATGAGGTTATGGGTAAGTCAGGTGCGTTATTGTCTGTTTCTTTTGTTGCCAACGACCATGAAAACGTTTTCTACTGGTTTTCAAAAAAATCCCCGAGCAAGAGTTGGGGATGGTCGAATGACCGGAACATTCTACAATGGCGACACAAAAAGATAACGATTCAGGTTTGCAAGCCACTTCACAACTTGGGCACAGCAGGCCGGTTGACAAAACTGGTATGGTTTCGGGAGATACTTCTCACCCCTTACCCCATGCGACCCCACCCGCGGTATCACAGGAGCCCTACGTGCACACCGTATTTTATGTTTCAGACGGCACCGCCATCACCGCCGAAGTGTTCGGCCACGCGGTACTGAGCCAGTTTCCGCTGGCCTTCGAGCAGATCACTATCCCCTTTGTGGAGACACTGGAGAAAGCCCGTCAGGTACGGATGCGGATCGACGAGCAGTTCCGCCAGACCGGGGTACGCCCCATCCTGTTTCACACCATCGTCGACCCGCAGGTACGGGAAGAGGTGCTCAAATCGGAAGCGTGCGGCCACGACTTTCTCAACACCTTCGTCAGCCCGCTGGAGCAGGAGCTGGGGGTAAAAGCCGAGCCCCGCCTCCACCGCACCCACGGTATGGAGAACCGCAAGCTCTATGACGATCGCATCGAGGCGGTCAACTTCGCACTGGCCAACGACGATGGCATCACCACCAGGGAGTACGATGAGGCGGACATCATCCTGATCGGGGTCTCCCGCTGCGGCAAGACCCCCACCAGCCTCTATCTGGCGCTGCAGTTCGGCATTCGCGCCGCCAACTACCCCTTTATCGAGCAGGACATGGGGATGCTGGAGCTGCCGGCCCCCCTCAAGGCCAACCGTCACAAGCTGTTTGGCCTCACCATAGCGCCGCAGCGGCTGCACGAGATCCGTAACCAGCGCCGAGCCAACAGCCGCTACTCCTCCATCGAACAGTGCGAACAGGAGCTGGCCTGCGTGGAGAGGCTGTTTCGCCAGGAGGCGATCCGCTTCCTCGATACCAGCTCCCACTCGGTGGAGGAGATCAGCGCCAAGGTCCTCGAGGCAACCGGTCTGCGCCGCCAGCTCTGTTAAGCCAGCTTGACAGCTATCGGCATCAACAAAAGATAAAAATTACAGTGTCGCGGCGAAAGTCAGCTGTGGCGAACTGCAATCCACATAGATGACAGTGAAAAGCGTGGATAAAAAAGGGATAAGCACCACAAATGCTTATCCCTCTTCTTGTCGACCTTGCCGTTGTGCCCTTGTCACCTGCTGCCAGTTAGCCGCTATTCGATTCCGTTCTGCTGCGCTCGGCAAACAGCCTGCGTTAACTAACGATTGAGCTCAGGGTTGTTCATCAACCGGGCATAGAAGGCCAGCAAACCGTGGCGCTGGCGAACCCGCTCCGCCAGCCAGCCGCCAACGAGCGCCCCCGTCACCCCGCCAATCAGCAACAGCGACTGCCAGTAGTGCAGCAACTCCTGATCACCGAGTAACAGCCAACCCAGCAACATAATCGCGGCCACCAGCAACAACAGCGGACTGGCAGCAATCCCTAACCAGAGCGCCACCAACACTCCCCCGCCAACCCCTTGTTGCAGCACGCTTTCGCGCTCTCTGTACTCCAACTCCCTGCACTCTTCCTTGCACTCCCGCTTGTTTGGCATCATTTGCATCCATTTGTGGCTTGGCACCACAAAAGCACACCAACAAGACAAAATGTCAACAAAACAGAATTCAATTGCACAAACATCAACCAAAAACTACCAAGAAGCCTCTTCAAATCATGAAAAAGCTGCCTTTGGTACAAAATACGGCCATTAGAGATGGAAAATAGGTGCATTCATGGCGGATTATCACTATTCTGCTTCGGTTGCCAGCCAACACTAAAAATTGAAAATGGCATGTCGTAACGAAATAAATACAGCTTTCGTCAGGTTTTGGCTACGCACTGCGGCCTGCTCAGGATGAGCCCAACACCGACCAGAGACAACAGAGACGTAAGGACAGACCCATGGATTTGAAACAAGACGGTGAGGAGCTGAAACGCGGCCTTAAAAACCGCCACATTCAGTTGATTGCTTTGGGCGGCGCCATCGGCACCGGCCTCTTTCTGGGCATTGCCCAAACCATCAAGATGGCAGGCCCCTCAGTCCTGCTGGGTTATGCCATCGGCGGCTTTATCGCCTTCCTGATCATGCGCCAGCTCGGTGAAATGGTGGTGGAAGAGCCGGTAGCCGGCTCCTTCAGCCACTTTGCCTACAAATACTGGGGTGAGTTTGCCGGTTTCGCGTCCGGCTGGAACTACTGGGTGCTCTACGTGCTGGTGAGCATGGCCGAGCTGACCGCGGTGGGCATCTATGTCCAGTACTGGTGGCCCGAGATCCCGACCTGGATGTCGGCCGCCTTCTTCTTCGTGCTGATCAACGCCATCAATCTCTCCAACGTCAAAGCGTTTGGCGAAATGGAGTTCTGGTTCGCCATCATCAAGGTGGTCGCCATCATCGGCATGATTGGCTTTGGCGGCTATCTGCTCCTCTCCGGTGCCGGCGGACCCGAGGCGAGCGTCACCAACCTGTGGGCTCAGGGCGGTTTCTTCCCCAACGGCATCAGCGGTCTGGTGATGGCCATGGCGGTGATCATGTTCTCCTTCGGCGGTCTGGAGCTGGTGGGCATTACCGCCGCCGAAGCGGACAACCCCGAGAAGAGCATTCCCAAGGCCACCAATCAGGTGATCTACCGCATCCTAATCTTCTACATCGGTGCTCTGGCTATCCTGATGTCCCTCTACCCTTGGGGTAAAGTGGTGGAAGGCGGCAGCCCGTTCGTGATGATTTTCCACGCTCTGGACAGCAATCTGGTCGCCACCGTACTCAACATCGTGGTGCTGACGGCGGCACTGTCGGTCTACAACAGCTGCGTCTACTGCAACAGCCGGATGCTGTTCGGTCTGGCCAAACAGGGCAACGGCCCGAAAGCCCTGCTCAAGACCAACAAGAGCGGCGTGCCACTGGTTGCCCTCTCGGTCTCGGCCATCGCCACCCTGCTCTGCGTGCTGATCAACTACCTGATGCCGGGCAAGGCGTTCGGCCTGCTGATGGCGCTGGTGGTCTCCGCACTGGTGATCAACTGGGCGATGATCAGCCTCGCGCACCTCAAGTTCCGCAAGGCCAAGGTCGCAGAAGGCGTCCAGCCCAAGTTCAAGGCGTTCTGGTATCCCTTCGGCAACTACCTCTGCCTCGCGTTCATGGCTGGTATCCTGGTGATCATGTACATGACCCCCGATTTCCGCATCTCAGTCGAACTGATCCCCGCCTGGCTGGTGGTACTGGGCATTGGCTTTGTCATCAAGCGCAAAGGACAAGCCCAAAGCAAGGTCGCAGCCAATCTGGGTTAATGCCCGCAGCTGAGAAAAACAATGCAAAACGCCGATCGCATGATCGGCGTTTGTCTATTCCGTATGGCAATCTGCAACCGGCGTTACAGATATTGCCCGACGATGGGGAGCAGATCCTCGACGTCACGGGCGATATGGTCGGGTTGGTGTTCCCAGCGCTCCGGGGTCGCGCGGCTATAGGCGACAGCCACCGAGATCACACGGCTCTGCTCGCCAAGCGCCGCTTGCAAATGACGGGCAAACTGCACATCTGCTTCATGGTCACCGATATAGATCAGCGACTGGCACCTGGCTGGGCCGAAGATAGACTCCAGACATTTGAGGCCACCGTAAGGATGGGGTTTTTGCTGCTGTCCGGGCACGTCATCATAGCCGATCACAGCCTTGAACAAGCTGTTCACGCCATGCTGCTCCAGTACCCGGCGAATGTTCTTTTGGGAGTTCTGCGAACAAATTCCGTGGGGAATGGCAGAGAAATGGTCAATCACCGCCTCCAGCCCCGCAAAAAAACGCACCTCGGTCCGGTTCATCTCCTGATGCTTGGCCCACAGACTGCCAGCCAGCACCATCTCGTCCCGCGACAAACCGTAGTAATCCATATAGAGCGCCTGCCAGTTTTTGGCGGCGTGATTGACATGGTGATACTCCGCTTCGCTGCGCAGATAGCGCGGCAGATACTCTCCGGTCAGATGGGGGGCGACCTCAGCCAGGATCTGCTTGGTGATATCGATATTCTTCGGCACCGAATTGACCAGAGTACCGTCATAATCCCATAAAATCGCATCCAACTTCATTGCGTTACCTGTCTCGCTGCACAGCCATAAGTCACGCCATGTTACTTGGCTTGCCTCTCCTCGCCAAACCGCGCTGTAAAAATGTGAGACCCATCCCGTCCCCACGCAGTAGCACAAGAGTTAATGTGCAACAACACAATAAATGAACATCCTCTGCCATACTCAGACGAAGTATTCCGTTACGCCGAAACCGGAGTCTGATCATGGTAACCAGCTCGCTTCACACCACAGATACCGAGGTTGAATTTGCCGACGATATCCAGTTGGTATCGACGACCGATCTCAAAGGGGACATTACCTACGCCAATCCGGCGTTTTGTCAGGTGGCAGGCTATCGCCTGGAAGAGATGTTGGGGCAACATCACAATCTGGTGCGCCACCCCGACATGCCCAAGGCAGCGTTTGCCGATCTCTGGGCCCACCTGCAGGCGGGCAAACCATGGCGGGGCATGGTAAAAAACCGCTGCAAAGATGGTCGCTATTATTGGGTTGATGCCTATGTCACCCCGATTTATGAAGATGGCAAGATGGTGGGTTACCAATCCGTCCGCTGCCGCCCCGCCGCAGAGCACAAAGCGCGTGCCAGCCAGATGTACAAAACCCTTAAAGCCCGTGAAACCGGCTCTGCCATTCACATGGGCCTGCGTCAACTCACGCCGGCCATGATGACCATCCCCCTGCTGCTCGTCAGCGTGATCAGCGCGCTCTGGCTGATCTCACCGCTGCAGGCGCTCTGGGTAATCATACCCCTCTTGGCAACAATCTGGTTCAATCGCCACCCTCTCTTCCTAACGCCGCGATTCTTGCAGCAGCTCGAGCAGGATTACGACAGCATCAGCCGCCTTATCTTCTCGGGGGATGCCCCCCACAGCATCGCCGATTTCCATATCAAACTCGGGCAAGCGAAGATCCGTACCGTACTCGGCCGGGTGGATGACACCACGGCTTCGCTCAATGCCATGGCCAATGACCTGCGCGGCTCCGCCTCGCTGGCCAGCCAGGATATCTCTTCGCAAGACACGCAGATCCAGCAGATTGCCACCGCCGTCACCCAGATGGCCTCGGCCGCCGAGGAGATCAACCGCAATATTCAAGACAGCAACAGCCAGATCGAAGAGGCCCGCAGCCACTGCATCACCACCAGCACCCAGCTTTCGGAAGCAGGAGAAGAGATGTCGGCGCTGGCCACCCAGGCAGAGCAGGCCTTCCAGTCAGCCGTTGAGCTGGCGAGCGAATCCGAGCGGATCGGCACCATCATGAGCGAAATTCGCGGCATTGCAGATCAAACCAACCTGCTGGCGCTTAATGCCTCCATCGAAGCCGCACGGGCAGGCGATCAGGGGCGCGGCTTTGCAGTGGTGGCGGACGAGGTTCGCAGCCTGTCGACCAGAACCCACAAGGCGACAGAGCAGATCCAGAACAGCATTGGCCATATCCAGCAAACCCTGGGGGGATGGAAAGAGATGATGCATCTCAATGTGACCAGAACCAACGCCTGCCTCGCCACTACCCGGGCAAGTACCGGCAACCTGAATCAGGTTGTGGTCGAGATAGACAAGGTCTCTGATTTTTCCAACCAGATCACCGCCGCGGCCACCGAGCAACAAGCGGTCATCGAGGAGATCAGTCGCAATATCAACCAGATATCCTCGCTCTCTCACGATAACAGTCTCAAAATCGATCAAGTGAGTGAAACCAGTGCCAACTTGCAGAGCAAAGCGAGCCAGCTCAAGGACTTAAGCCGGACGTTCGGATAGCAGCATGCAGATAAAGTCCATGTAAACGAAGGGCCACCCGTCTGGGTGGCCCTGTTGTTTATACGGCTTAACTGTTGCACCTAAACTGATCACAACCATTTAAGTTGGAAACTCTCTGGTCAAAAAATTCAATATCTTAGCGATTCCCAATATGACAATTAAGTTGGAAACTCAATAGCAATCCTCCACCAGCTCAACGAACAAGCAGGACATTGAAGTTGGAAACCGAGCACTGCATGGCGTGATACAGTTTGTGAAATTTTATTACAAATAAGGGCGGTCGTTTAACGTAACCGCCCCTTATGTACAGTGCTCTTACTGATCGCCCTGTCGGTTACGACTGGGATGAGTGCTGCTGAATATAGCGGTCGGCCAGCGCCTGCGCCTCTGCCAGTTCGGCTAGTGTTAATTGTTTGGCAGCACGATCGCGGGACTTAACAGCCTTGTCGCCATAACCGCTGGCCGCAGCGACCGAGAACCAGGCATATGCCTGCTTGACGTCCTGTGGCACCCCTTGGGCATGGTAATACATCACCCCTAGGTTGAATTGCGCTTCGGCATACCCTTGCTCAGCCGCCTTACAGTACCAAACCAAGGCTTGGGCATCGTCCTGCACCACTCCTTGGCCATTGGCGTACGACACACCAAGGTTGTACTGCGCATCGGCATATCCTTGCTCGGCCGCCTTGCGGTACCAAGCCACGGCCTGGGTATAGTCCTGCGCCACCCCTCGACCATTGTCGTACGACACTCCAAGGTTATACTGCGCACTGGCATTACCTTGCTCGGCGGCCTTGCGGTACCAGGCCACGGCCTGGGCATCGTCCTGTGGCATCCCTTGGCCCTCGTCGTACATCACGCCAAGATTGAACTGCGCATCAGCATCTCCTTGCTCGGCGGCCTTGCGATACCAGGCTGCGGCCTGGGCATAGTTCTGTGGTACCCCTTGGCCCTCATCGTACATCATGCCGAGGTTGTACTGCGCAATGGCATGCCCTTGCTCGGCCGCCTTGCGGTACCAGACTACGGCCAGAGCATCATCCTGCTCCACCCCTTGACCCTCATTGTACATCCAGCCGAGCTTTGCCTGCGCCATGGCAGCCCCTTGTTCAGCCATCTCAATGATTATTTCCCGTGCACCATCATGCCCATTTTTGGCTATTTCCCCGAGAGCGTTTAGGGCATGGGTATTACCTTGCTTTACCATCTTATAGATGGCGTCCAATGCATTGGCATTGCCTTGCTCGAACGCCTTGTGGTACCAGACGACCGCCTTCTTGTCATTCTGTATCACCCCTCGACCATCATCGTACATTCTGGCAAGGTGGTACTGCGCCTCCGCATGGCCTTGCTCGGCAGCCTTGCGGTACCAGGCTGCCGCCTGCTTGTCATTCTGAACTATCCCTCGGCCATAGGAGTACATCGTACCGAGTAGGAACCGCGCCTCCGCATGACCTTTCTCGGCTGCCTTTCGGTACCAGGCCGCTGCCTGTTTGTCATCCTGTGTAACCCCTCGGCCCGTGGCGTATATTCCGCCGAGTAGAAACTGTGCCTCCACATGAGCTCGCTCGGCCGCTTTGTGATACCAGAGCGCCGCCTCCTTGTCATTCTGGGCGATCCCTCGGCCATAGGTGTACATAATACCGAGTAGGAACCGTGCCTCCACATGGCCTTGCTCGGCCGCCTTGCTGTACCAGGTCACAGCCTGCTGGCCATCCTGTGCTACCCCTCGGCCCTCAGAGTACATCCTGGCTAGGTCGCACTGTGCCTCAGCATGGTCTTGCTTGGCTGCCTTGCTGTACCAGGCCACAGCTTGCTCATGATCCTGCGCCACCCCTTCGCCATTGGCGTACATCCCGGCGAGGTTGTACTGCGCCTCTGCATGATCTTGCTCAGCCGCCTTACGGTACCAAGCCACGGCCTGGGTATCGTCCTGCGCCACCCCTTGGCCATTAGCGTACATCACGCCGAGGTTGTTCTGCGCACCAGCATGCCCATGCTCTACCGCCTTGTGGTACCAGACTATCGCTTGTTTATAATCCCTATTAACCCCGTTGCCCTCATCGTACATCCTAGCTAGGCAGTACTGCGCTTCCACATGACCTTGCTCGGCCGCTTTACGGTACCAGGCCCACGCCAGCGTGTGATTCTGAGCTATCCCTCGGCCATTGGTGTACATCATGCCGAGCTTAAATTGAGCTTTTACATGGCCTCGTTCGGCCGCCTCGTGGTACCACGCCGCAGCTTGTCTGTCATCCTGTGCAACCCCTCGGCCAGTGTCGTACATCCAGCCAAGTAGGAACGGCGCCTCCACATGACCTTGCTCGGCAGCCTTGCTGTACCAGGTCACTGCCTGCTGAAAATCCAGTGCAACCCCTTGGCCAGTGGCATACATTCCGCCGAGTTGAAATTGAACCTCCATATGCCCTTGTTCAGCCATCTCGATAATTATTTTTTGTGCACCATCATTCCCAGCTTTGGCCATTTCGCTAAGAATGTTCAAAGCATGGGTATTACCTTGTTTTACCATCTTATCGATTGCGTTAAACGCCATGGCATTGCCTTGCTCGGCCGCTTTGCGATACCAAAAAATGGCCTGTTCATCATTCTCTTCCACCCCATTACCTCTAAAATACATTTCTGCGAGTCGTAATTGCGCATACGCATGCCCTTGGCTTGCCGCTTTTAGCAGCCAATTGAAAACCCATTGTGCGCGGCTATTTTGTATAGAACTATTATCCCAATACATCATGCCGCGAACATACTGTGCCTCTGCATGGCCTTGCTCAGCCATCACAGTGATGATTTCATGTGCCCCCTTATGTCCATTTTTTGCTATATTGCAGAGAGCACTAAAGGCATGGTGATCACCTTGCTTTGCCGTCTTAACGATTATTTCCAATGCATCAGCATTGCCTTGCATGGCAGCCTTGCAGAACCATGCCAAGGCTTCATGAGCATCTTGTTTCACTACATGACCAAGACTATACATTTGGCCGAGACGGTATTGTGCTTTGGCATTTTCTCGCTTGGCTGCTTCGATATACCAAGTCATGGCTTGATCATTATCTTGTGCTGCACCTTGGCCAAGTTCGTACATCTCGCCTAATGCGCACATCGCATTGGTATTTCCTTGACTAGCCGATTTATGATACCAAGCCTCTGCGTGCTCATCATTTTGTGCTACCCCATGGCCATATTTGTACATCTCACCAAGTCGGAACTGCGCTCCAGCGATCCCTTGATCGGCAGCTTTTCGGTACCATGTTACGGCTTGTTCATAATTTTGCTCCGTCCCTTGGCCACGGCTATACATCCGGCCTAAGGCGTATTGTGCATCAGCATGGCCTTGATCGGCAGCCTTACTGTACCAATCCACGGCTCGTTCATACTCTTGTTTAAGATCGTGAGCTAGCATCACCGTACTTCCGAGATAAAACCCCATACCGCTATGCCATTGCTCGTGCAATTTCCCGAGGCGATACTGCGCATCAGCATACCCATTGATGGCTGCCTTGCGGTACCATGCTAAAGCTTGCTCATAATCTCTTTCTTCCCCATTTTCGTATATCTCCCCCAATGCGAACTGAGCACTGGCAACACCTAACTCAGCTTCTAGCTCTAATTTTCCCAGATCCATATTCATCTATTTTATCCTTGTAAATATTTAACACTGGGCCACCCACACAATCGACCACATATTCACATCTTATATTTTAAAATCACACTACGCCATAAAATGGTTGCTCGCTAGCAAGAATGTAAAAGTAATAAAAATATTTTACGTGATTTACATCACAATACAAAATGTAGTAGTTCAATAATTTTGGTAATGTTTGTAGATCGAGTTAACTATGCTACGCCAATAGATATACCACTCAACATCAGTAGCAAACTCCAATCCATTAGTTGACTCCATGAGTTTCCTGAGCGGTGGTCCAGGCAGTTTTGATTTCTCGCCAACGAACAACGCACTGAGGGGTAATTGATTAGCAGTAATGTCGATATGATATCGAGTACATAGCTCTGTACTAAGTTCCCGACGGAGTTGGTTAAGTTTGATCTCGTCATTTATTTTTACTTCAATGTAAGGAGGGTGTTCGTTCTCCACACCTAGGAATATATTTCTCACCACGGTGTTTAAATTAACTAGCGTACCGCTCTTCGCGGCATGATTTAAAGTGGCGTAAAGTACACATGGTTTCAACATTTCATATCCTTTAGGAGTAATTTTTTCGTAAAAAATATCCGGGGATATCCCCAATCATTAAAAACTCTTTACCCAGCAAACTAAATACTAGAGATAAAAACACAGGATTTTATTAATTGAATAATGCAATTAAATAACATCGCCAATGCTAACAAAAGCAACAATTGTGCTGATAATGCAGGATGATTAATTAGAGACTTGCGATCATTCCAATCTTTAATATAAGACATCTCGTCACGAGCTAGTTATAGTAGTAACTCCACAGGCAAAGACAGGATCTCCGTTACGGCTCGTCGGACACACTCATCCTTATCACTTGCCAGTTTGAGCAGAACCTGAGTTGGCAACATGGGGTTGTAGATAAGGGCCTTGCGAACATATTTATCCTCATCAGACGCCAGCTCTGCCATCAGCTCTACAGGCAGTCTAAGATTGCTAGCTGCTGCCATACGAATTAGCGGTCTGTCATCAGACACCAAGCTGGCTAACTCATCGGATGGCAGGGAATGGTTGCTCGCTACCGCAGCCAAGATTCTAACTTCATCATGCCTTGCCAAGCTCAATATCCGAGCCAACAAACTAGGCGGGATCATGGGATTACAGGCAACTCCAGCGCGAACCTCTTCCTCTGTATCACGAGCCAGCGTATCCAGCACGGTTGGCGGAGTATTAGGATTGCTGGCAACGCCACGACGAACATGCTTATCCACATCACAACCTAACATAGCTAGTGCCTTGGTCGGAGTTGAGCAATTCCTTGCCACAGTAGCGCGGGTTACTACATTTTTGTGTCTTGCGAGTGCTATGAGCATATCGGCTGGGAGGGCTGGGTTACTAGATGCAACCCCGCTTATCTCGTCATCATCGTCACTCGCTAGCTCAATGAGCACTTCGATTGGAGTCGCAGGATTGAGAGCTAGATAGTAGCGAACTTCCAACTCTTCATCAGTCGCCAACACAACCAACACCTCAGAAGCTGTTGTCGGGTCTCGGGCCATATTAGAGCGTTCGTAAACAGAGAGATTATTCAGAAAAAGCATATCTACCTCCTCATTTTTAGAAATTAACGTGTACATTTATAATCAACAAAATGAAGTCGACTTTGTCTAGTACGATTTTCGTCAACTGGTGTGTCTGTCAGAAAGCCCAAGTGTAGCGGTCACTTGGGGCTGGGGAAGTTGTGACATGATGGCGGATTGGGGAAACAACACCGATTGAAAGTTGATGCCTGTTTACAGGTGTGTAGGGCCTCGAATAGGTTGATTCGATTCGCAGCAATAGTGGCCTTAAAGGAAACATATTGAGTGAATATTGGTTTCCATATGGGGGTCAGCCTGCTGATTTGTGCTCGAGCCTAATGATAAATGATGGTTATAATTGGTCGGCAAGATCATAACAGACTGATTTTAATGGTGTTTTTTTGTTGTGTCAATTTTGTAGCCAACGGCTTGCGAAATGCCCCAAACTAGATGATGACCCAATGAACTCCTGAGTGATGATTCGCATTGGGCTGCCATCAACAACCCCCAGACGGAGACGGAGGCGCAGACTCATCATGACTCATGTAGAGCAATCTCCCACAACCAGCAATCTATCTGTTCTAGAGTCGCTCGGTCTACCACGTAACTGGCTAGCAGCCCATCAGCACATAGTGTCTGGTGTATCTCCTGAGATCGTCGTCAAACTGAGCTCGCTATTGGGGTCTAATACCCGAACAATTTGCCAGATGATTGGCATTAGCCGAGACACACTGAATCGCCAAATCAAACGGGGCAATCGCTTATCGACAGCTCAGGGAGATCGCGTTTACTGGGCAGCCTTAGCAGTGGACGCAGCCATATCCCTACACCGGGGAGATACTGCTAAAACGATGAGATGGCTCACCCGCTCTGCGTGGGGATTAGGTGGTGAAAAACCGGCCGATGTGATTACTACGCCTATGGGAGCGCAGGCAGTTATCGATCTTGTCGGCCGGATTAGGCATGGCATCCCCTGTTGATTAACAGTTCATACGTGACCATAAAGCACCAACAATAGGCTCATTTGATGAGCCGATCACCCCGACCAATCGGCTCATTTGATGAGCCGATCACCTCGACCAATCGGCTCACTTGATGAGCCGATGACCTCGACCAATCGACTCACTTGATGAGCTGATCAACACAACCACTCAAATCGTGGTTAGATAAGCTCTCGATTGCCTTCAATTTTCCCAAATTGATCAGGGTCTGCGGGTTGATAATCATCCGAAAACATATTCATCAACCGATACTCCTGTCTCAGGTTGGCCAGCGCCCCAAAAAAGCAGCCTTCACATAGGTGTACCTGATATCGTTCACCATCGTGCTGCGAACCATAACCCCAGCAAGCTTCCAGCGTGCCGAATTCCTGCGTACCGAGCGATTTAGTAGTACTAGCACCACAGACATCGCACAAAATATCGACGACCTGTGTGGTAGGAACGATTGCTTCGACCTTCATGGCAATACTCCTCGTTGTGATGCCTGATATCAGAACCTGTATAGTTATCGACGGCGAGCATCAGGGCATAGGATGTTGAGCGGCATACGCCGCAACCAGCCGCACAGCCAATGCGTAACTGAGCGGTAGACGTGTTTTGTATTTCATCAGGCAGTCTGGCCTATCGACTGCCCGTTCCAGTGCAGATAGAGAGCTTGCCTGCTCGGCCAGCAGCCCCAGTTGCTCAGCCAGTTTCCTATCCCGTTCTTCCCAATCCACACTGGGATGGTGAACTGCTCGCTTGGCGGCAGGTAACTGTTGATACAACCAGGCACGATCATGTTTATAGAGCCAGGTGAAAGCCGTTCTGCACACCTGCTCGACAAAGCCTCGACTAGCATCAGCATGTTTTGCCAAATATGCAGCCACCGTTACACGGTGCTCACGGAGACGGTTAACCCTTCTCAAATGCCGTCGCCAGTCAGACAGCCCTTGGTGGCTCTGAATAATGGCTTCGACCGCCCCGACAGAAACGCCATGACTGTGCGCGATCTGCTGCCGTGATCCCCCCATGAACGCCTGACGCCATATTCCCCGCTCAACTTCAGCTGTAATGCGCTTGGCACGGTGATCAACCGGTTGATTGTGTCTCAGGGCGAGTTGCTTGATATAGCCGATGCTGTATCCGGTCTGGCAGGCAATCTGTCGCATGGAAACCCGCTTCACCAACAATGTCAGTATTGCTGTTTCTGATAGCTGTCCGTCGCTAGGCATAGTGGATTGTATCTGCACCGCAGCTGGGCTACTGATAGAAAAAAATTCCGCTGGGCTACGGCTTACAAACGCCATCATTTGCCTTGCTCTCCGTGGAGAAATTGCTTTAGCTAACTGGGCAGCTTGTAAAAGGTCATTGGCCTTTAACTCATCCCGATTATTCCAGCAATCTTCCACAAAAATGCTAAGAGACTCCCAGTCACCACCAAATATAGATAGATTGATCTCAAGAGTTTTAAGATCAGTCTGTTGCGACTTATACTGCTTCAATCGAACAATCTGTTCATGAGCACCGATTAAGTCTCCTTTTCTAAAAAGAGACCAAGCCCAATGGGCTTGCAGCCTCTCGCTTCTTTTTACAAGATCTATCTTATCTAATAAAAACTGATGAAGTTCAGCAAACCGCCCCAATAAACAGGCCGCATTACAGACTCTGATAGCATCAGTTTCCTGGCCTGTACGGTAAAAAAGATCTCGGCAGTATGAGTAGTATTTACTACCTCGATTTGTCCTTTCTAACAAATTAACCAAATGAGCAAGATCAGTTGTATCTTCACTTTGTTGATATTGACTTATAGCTAATGCAACTGGGTCAGCCCCCTTAACTGATTCGATGATATTTTGCAACTTTCTGACATCAGCATCTGACGCTCCAGAATTCCCGACCTTCTGTAAAAGCTGTTGTGCATCATCGACCAACCCTGACTTCGCTAATGCCTCTATCTCTAGCATACTAATTGCAATGGAATTAACGGCGGCTTCCATTTGAGTTCTGTGGCGGTTAATATAATCCACTGCTGCCGATATTGGCTGTTGTACCTGTGCCAATACAAATCTGGCTAAACCAAGAGTTGCATCATTCTCTGGACTTAGTGCTGTTTGTCTATTTACTTCCTTTTCTATCGCATCAAAATCGATTTCAATTCCAAAAGCAAATGCCAATGACAAATTCTCAAGTGTTTTCTGAGTGTAACTAACAAAGTAGCTCTCAAGTTCTGAAATTGCTTGTTCGTGTGTTTCACTGTTTCTAAGCTGTAACCACAGCACATATTTATCTGATATATTAGCGACATCTTCAGCACCGAGGTGCCTTGCCTGACCTGAACAATATTTGAATAGTTCGACAGCTCTATTTCTAAGCGCTGTCGATTCAGAATCATCTGCAAGTGGAAACTTATCTGCTGCTAAAGGAATAAAAGCCAACACGCTCTCGCGGAGTTCAACCGCCTTAATTGCATTTACCAAGAATGCAAACGCAGAAATCTGCGCCAGTGCTGGTGAAATATAAAATGATGCGTCGCCTATCGCCTGCGCCGAATCTAAAGCCTTTTCCCATTGATGCTCTATCAACAATGTAGAAACCAAAAAGACTTTGCCATCATTGTCTAAATCTTGAGAGCTTAATCCTGCACTTTCTAACCAGAGCAAAGCAGCGTCGTTTCCTTCTACTATTTTTTTAATCATAAAAAAGGCAGAATAATTTTAAGCCCCCCCTGCAAGCAAACCAGACGCCGCATCTACTCTGCTCAATTCAATAGCATCGATAAAGGCCTGTGCTATCGCAGCCTCCTCCGTTTGACACAATTTTTTAGAACATGATAGCCATTTTTTCGCTAGCTGAGCCCTTTCTCCTACACATAAGTATCTTGCAATTAGCGCTAGCGCCCTAGCTTTTACTTGAGGGATGCCGCCGGACAGCTCTCCATCAATAATGCTTTCTGCTAAAGCAATCGATTTCTCTTCCTTAGGAAAAGAACCGAAAAATCTCAGCAAGGTAATTTCGTGGGCAAGTTTTTCTATTCTTTCGTCTTGAAGATGCTGAGCGGTAAATCCGGCCCCCCTCATCTGATCAACTATCAAATCCGCTGTTTGTTTGGGATGATTTTTAACGGTATCCAGTAGCTTTTTTTTCACTTTCCTGGCGCATTGATTTAATTTGAAGCCACACTTCAATAAAATAAATAAAAATACTTAGACCAATTAACACCCACCCGGTTATAAACATTGGAGTTGATATTGGTCCACTATATGGTTACTCAAAAGCCAATTTAAAATATCTAGCCATAAAGGAGTGTTGAGAATGCCTACTCCTGCCAACAACAACGGTACACTTAGTGCTTTCGCTAATGAAGGTCTATATAGTGCAACTAAAAATTTTATGTTTTTTCGCACAACATCCCAATCAATATTCATGTTGTTCTAAACCCTCTCTGAAGGTGGAGTTTCCTTATCAAATGGCTTGGATATCTGCGCCGTTTCGGTATTGGTTGGTAGCGTCACCTCTTTTGGTGGGCTCTTCTCTTATCAACTCGGTCATCTGTATGCCCATCTACCGCACAGAGAAGTAATCTCGTAGAGCTCATATTCCATGGCGCCATCGCAGATGGTTATTCCACTGCTGCATGTAGTGAATTCGCAGCATGGTGTCGAGTGGATAGGAACGGCTGCCGTTGTCAGCTTTCGGGTAGACCGGTTCAATGACACTGAGCATTCTGGCCCATGGGAGCAAAGCGTCCATGCGGGCTAGGAATGTCTCTTTGCGGGTTTTGCGGCGTTTACCATTGAACTTGCTATCCGCGAAAGTAAACTGTTGGACCATGCTGAACCTCATCCCTGATACCAAGTGAGACTGATAGTCTCACACCAGAGACTTGTTCGCACCTTCCCCAACACGGCTGAAAGATCAAAATGCGATCATTTTTATAATTTAATGACTCTCAGTCCACGGAATAATAAAAAGGCCCTGCTCTTGCAGGGCCTTTGAGTTTCCAACTTGAATGGTCGGTTTCCAACTTCAATGTCACGGTTTCCAACTTAAATGTCCGTGATCATAAACGCCACTTACTTGGCGTAATCCTCAGTCGGGATACAGGAGCAGAACAGGTTGCGATCGCCGTAGACGTCGTCGATGCGGTTCACAGAGGGCCACAACTTGGCGGCGCGCACGGCGTCCGACGGGAAGACCGCCTCGGCGCGGCTGTAGCCACGGGACCACTCTGTATCCATCACATCGTCCTGAGTGTGCGGCGCATGGACCAGCGGGTTATCGGCGAGGCTCCACTGCCCCTCCTGCACCTTGGCAATCTCGGCGCGGATGGAGGTCATCGCTTCGACGAAGCGATCCAGCTCGCGCTTGGATTCCGACTCGGTCGGTTCGACCATCAGGGTACCCGCCACCGGGAAGCTCATGGTCGGCGCGTGGAAGCCGTAGTCCATCAGCCGCTTGGCCACGTCCATCTCGCTGATGCCGGAAGCCTCCTTGAGCGGGCGAATATCCAGGATGCACTCGTGGGCCACCCGACCGTTGCGGCCGGAATAGAGCACCGGGAAGGATTCACCCAGCTTCTTGGCCAGATAGTTGGCGTTGAGGATGGCCACCTGAGTGGATTTCTTCAGTCCTTCGTCACCCAGCATGGCGATATACATCCAGCTGATGGGCAGGATGCTGGCCGAGCCGAACGGTGCCGCCGACACGGCGCCGTTGTCACGGCTCTCCTTGTCGGTCTTGACCACGGCGTGACCAGCCACGAACGGTGCCAGATGCTTCTTCACACCGATGGGGCCCATGCCCGGGCCGCCACCGCCGTGCGGAATGGCAAAGGTCTTGTGCAGGTTGAGGTGAGAGACGTCTGCCCCGATAAAGCCCGGTGCCGTCAATCCAACTTGCGCGTTCATATTGGCGCCGTCCAGATAGACCTGACCACCGTGCTGGTGAACGATGTCGCACACCTCCTTGATGGTCTCCTCATACACCCCGTGGGTGGAGGGATAAGTCACCATCAGACAGGAGAGTTGATCCCCCGCCTCGGCGGCCTTGGCGCGCAAGTCGTCGAGATCCACGTTGCCGGACTTGTCACAGGCGGTGACGATCACCTTGAGCCCCGCCATCTGGGCAGAGGCCGGGTTGGTGCCGTGGGCAGAAGCTGGGATCAGGCAGATGTCGCGATGCCCTTCACCACGGGATTCATGGTACTTCTTGATGGCGAGCAGACCCGCGTACTCCCCCTGAGCACCTGAGTTGGGCTGCATGCAGACCGCATCGTAACCAGTCACCTTCACCAGCCAGTTTTCGAGGTCGGCCAGCAGCAACTGGTAGCCCTTGGCCTGTGCCAGCGGGGCGAACGGGTGCAACTTGCCAAACTCGGGCCAGGTCACCGGGATCATCTCGGCGGTGGCGTTGAGCTTCATGGTGCAGGAGCCGAGCGAAATCATGGCGTAGTTGAGCGCCAGATCCTTGGCTTCGAGACGGTGGATGTAGCGCAGCATCTCGGTTTCGGAGTGGTACTTGTTGAACACCTCGTGGGTCAGCACGGCGTCGGTGCGCAGCAGATCCTGCGGGATAGCGTGATGAGCCTGAGCCGCCTTGTCGAGAGCCTCGATATCAAGCCCGTGACCTTGACCGAGGAAGAGCTCAAACAGCTCGGCCACATCAGCGCGGGTGGTGGTTTCAGAGAGGGAGACCCCTACCGCACCGTCGAGGTCTGCACGCAGGTTGATGCCATTAGCTTCAGCCTTGGCAATGAGTGCTGCTTTATCTGTCGTCTGCACGGTCAGGGTATCGAACCAGCTGGCATGCTTAAGGGCTACCCCCTTGGCCTGGAGGCCGAGCGCCAGAATGGTGGTGAGACGGTGCACACGGGAGGCGATGGTTTTCAGCCCCACCGGGCCGTGATAGACGGCGTAGAAGCTTGCCATGTTGGCCAGCAGCACCTGAGCGGTACAGATGTTGGAGTTGGCCTTCTCGCGGCGGATATGCTGCTCGCGGGTCTGCATCGCCATGCGCAGCGCGGCCTTGCCACGGGCATCCTTGGAAACGCCGATAATGCGGCCCGGCATGGAGCGCTTGTAGGCATCGCGGGTGGCGAAGAAGGCGGCATGGGGGCCACCGTAGCCCATAGGCACGCCAAAACGCTGGGCAGAGCCCAACACAACATCGGCGCCCAGCTCGCCCGGGGATTTGAGCAGCAGCAGAGAGAGCAGATCGGCGCTGACGCAGGCCAGCCCTTTCTGGGCCTGTACGGCGGCAATCAGGGCGCGCAGATCTTTCACTTCCCCTGTGGTGGTGGGGTACTGGAACAGGGCACCAAACACCTCTTCGCTCACTGCATCGCTCGCGGCGCCAACCGCCACGTCGAAACCGAAGTGAACCGCGCGCTCCTTGACCACGTCGATCACCTGCGGGTGCACGTCATCGGCCACGAAGAAGAGGTTGGATTTGGACTTGGCCATCCGCTTGGCCAGCGCCATCGCCTCGGCGGCGGCGGTCGCTTCATCCAGCAGGGAGGCGCTTGCCAGATCCATGCCGGTCAGATCCAGCGTCAGCTGCTGGAAGTTGAGCAGGGCTTCGAGACGGCCCTGTGCCAGCTCGGGCTGATAGGGGGTGTAGGCGGTATACCAGCCCGGATTTTCCAGCACATTGCGTAAAATGACGTGGGGCACATGGGTATCGTGATAACCCATGCCGATATAGCTCTTGGCAATCTTGTTCTGAGCGGCATAGCCCTTGAGCTTGGCCAGCGCCTCCACTTCGGTCATGCCGGCACCGATCCCAAGCGGGCCCGGCAGGCGAATGGCGGCGGGCACGGTCTGTTCAATCAAATCGTCCAGGCTTTCGGCCCCGACGGTCGCCAGCAGCTGGCGCAGCTCTTCCTCGCCCGGGCCGATATGGCGGCGGACAAAATCGGTTTTTTGCTCGAGTTCAAACAGTGACTGGGTCATTTCCCTATTTCCTGATAAATAAGTCCTGGCATGACATCCTGATAACCAAGACCTGATGTTCCTGATCGTCGGCTGATACCGACTCCACTCATGTTCTGGGTCCCGCAGACAGGGCGCGGCACCGGATGCTGCGGCAGCATCGAGAGGGGATCGCCTTGTTGCGAACCGGCCTGTTTGCCCCTAGGCTCCCAGGCTGGCAAACGGCAGGCGCGGACGACTTCACCCTTCCACCGGCCGGTGCTTGCCCGGCTGGCGGTCATACAAAGGGGCCCTGCTGTGTTGGCAGGGCCCGGGGGCATTACTCTTCGTCCACCACGTTCTGGTAGCCTTCGGCATCCAGCAGGTTGGCCAGCTCGCTCTCGTCATCGAGCTTGATGCGGAACAGCCAGCCAGCGCTGTAGGGGTCGGAGTTGACCAGCTCGGGGCTCCCTTCCAGCTCTTCGTTAACGGCAATGATCTCGCCGCTCACCGGGCTGTAGATGTCGGAGGCCGCCTTGACCGACTCGGCCACGGCGCAGTCGTCACCGGCACTGACCTGCTTGCCCACTTCCGGCAGCTCGACAAACACCATGTCACCCAGCAGCTCCTGGGCGTGCTCGGTGATACCGACCACGGCCTCGCCGTTGGCTTCAACACGGATCCACTCGTGGGAAGTGGCATATTTCAGTTCGCTCGGGATATGGCTCATTTGTGCTTCCTTTGATCTTTGAGTCGCGTTTAAAAACGAATATGAAAAGGGATGGGGGGGAGGCACAGCCCTCCCCCAAGACGATGTTAAACCAGCTTCTGGCCGTTACGGACGAAAGCGGGCTTGGTGACCTTCACGGTGACCAGCTTCTTGCGGATCTCCACCTCGGCCAGCTCACCGATATCGCGGGGCACCCGCGCCAGGGCAATACTGTAGCCCAGGGTGGGGGAGAAAGAGCCGGAGGTGATCACACCTTCCCGCTTCTCACCGTTTGCCGCGGTGAAGGTAACCGGCATGCCGGCACGCAGCACCCCTTTCTCTTCCATCACCAGACCCACCAGCTTGGGCTGATTGCCCGCCGCTTTCTGCGCTTCCAGCACGTCGCGGCCGATGAAGTTGCGATCGCTCGGCTCCCAGGCGATGGTCCAGGCCATGTTGGCGGCGAGTGGAGAGATTGACTCGTCCATATCCTGACCGTAGAGGTTCATCCCCGCCTCCAGGCGCAGGGTATCGCGGGCACCGAGGCCGCACGGGGCCACACCGTTATCCAGCAGCGCTTGCCACAGCTCGCAGGCTTTCTCTTGCGGCACCACGATTTCATAACCATCCTCGCCGGTGTAGCCGGTGGTGGCGATAAAGAGATCGCCAGCCTGCACGCCGAAGAAGGGTTTCATCCCCACCACGGCGGTACGCTGAGCGGCGCTCAGCACAGCAGCAGCCTTGACCTTGGCGTTGGGGCCCTGCACCGCAATCATCGCAAGCTCGGGACGCTCGGTCACTGTGATATCGAAATCGATGGCGTGATGGCGGATCCAGGCCAAGTCCTTCTCGCGGGTGGCGGAGTTGACCACCAGTCGGTAGAAGGTATCGGTTAGGTAATAGGTGATGAGGTCATCGATCACGCCGCCTTCCGGATTGAGCATGCCGCTGTAGAGGGCCTTGCCGGGGGCAGTGAGTTTGGCCACGTCGTTGGCCAGCAGGTGTTGCAGAAAGGCTTTGACCCGTTCGCCGGTCAAATCGACGATGGTCATGTGGGAGACATCGAACATACCGGCATCGCTGCGCACCGCGTGGTGCTCTTCCAGCTGGGAGCCGTAGTTGATGGGCATTTCCCAACCGTGGAAGTCCACCATCTTGGCGCCAGCTTCCAGGTGTTTGGGATGCAGTACAGTAGTCTGGATCATCGCATTCTTTCCTTAGCAAAAAGCCTTTTCGCTTTGGCGACCACCCTTGCGACCCGCGCCACCGCTCTGACTGCACTGTGCGCAGCAAAAAGCGACCGGATCCAAAAGTGTGTGCTCGCTCCTGCCCTTGCCAGGCAAGAGGGATTCCTTGAACGGAGCGGATTATATGACAAGCAGGCGAGCGTGCCGCTCAAAAAAAACTAATCCCCTCCCGTAAAACTGACTCCAGACACTAAGATAAATGCAGTGATAAAAACAGCTATAAGCCGACTCAGGCGAGATTAAATTTTGATTTTTACCGTTTCGTCACAATTTGCAGAAAAACGTTTCGCTCCAGAGCAAAATTAAAGGCTGACACCCAAAACGGGTCATCAGCCTTGTCGGATTACTTTTGTTGTCAAAAACGGCGAGTAATATTAGTTTTTTTCACCCTTGGCCTGCATGGCACTGCCTTTGGTCGCAGCAACAGCCCAGTCAGGACGGGCCAATGCGGGCAACTCTCCCTCCAGCCCCATGGCGGCGCGGATCACCCCCTCCTTGAAGGGCGTCAGCAGATTGGCCGCGCGCAATCCCACGCCCCGCACCAGCTTCTTGAGCGGGTTGGCCCCGCTGAACAGCCGCTTAAGCCCCTCCATTGCCGCCAGCATGCGAGCCGCTTCGCTCTTGCGCCAGCGCTCGTAGCTGCGCAGGTTGGCGAGCAGGCCGATATCCTCACCCGCGGCATGATTTTGCAAGATCTGCTCCGCCAGCGCGGCAGCATCCAGCAGGCCAAGGTTGACCCCCTGCCCCGCCAGGGGGTGGATGGTGTGGGCGGCATCTCCCACCAGCACCAGCCGCTCGCGAGCAAAGTCGCGGGCATAGCGGGCAGTGAGGGGAATGGCGCTGCGCGCCCCCTCCACCTTGCACAGACCGAGCCGGGCATCGAAGGCGGCGGTAAGCTGGCGATTGAACTGCTCGTCATCGCAGGCGCAGAGCGCCTCGGCGCGGGCCGCAGGCAGCGACCAGACGATGGAACAGAGGTTCTCCTGCCACAGCGGCAAAAAGGCGAGCGGGCCATCCGGGGTGAAGATCTGGCGAGCAACAGCTTCATGGGGTTCGGCGCAGCGCACCGTCGCCACCAGCGCGTGGTGGCCATAATCCCAGCTGGTGAGCGGGATATCAGCCTGACGGCGCACCCAGGAGTGGGCGCCATCGGCAGCCACCACCAATTTGGCCGAGATGGCCTGACCATCCTCAAGGAGCAGCAGGGCGCCCGCCGGGCCGCTCTGCAGGCTCTTGGCTCTGGCGGGGGTCAGCAGCTGGATATTGCTGGCACCTTCAATCGCCTCAAGCAGCGCCAGCTGGATCACCCGATTCTCGACGATATGGCCGAGGTTGGCCTGACGCAGGCTGGCGGCATCGAAGTCGATATAGCCAAAACTGTCCTGCTCCCACACCGCCATCTTGTCGTAGGCCTGCAGGCGGCGCGCTTCAATGCCGTCCCAGGCGCCGACATGGCGCAGGATCTGCTGGCTGGCCAGACTCAGGGCGCTGACCCGATTATCGGCCACCTCCCCCAGCTGCGGGTCGGGCAGTTGTCCCTCCACCACCAGCACCTTGAGGGCGCTATGTTTCAAGGCCGCAGCGAGCCCCAGTCCCACCATGCCGCCACCGACAATCACCACATCCACATTTTGCATCTGCATCATCTCATCCTTTCAGGGCTGACCGGCTGGCCAGCGAGGGGACGCCCGCAGGCATTACCTCTTTATTCAATAGGTTTTGATCAACGAATGGTGGTCAACAGGTTCCACTCAACAAGTGCTGGCTAGTTGCCGCACACATCAGCGACAAAGCCCAGGGTGCGCGAGGCAAGCGGTGCCTTGAGGCACGGGAATCGCCCCATCATGGTGAGCGCCAGATTGCGCCCCGCCACCAGCGGATCGTGACCATTGGAGAAGAGCTGGGCCAGCGAAGAGGTGAGCCAGACTGTCTGCTCCTGATCCTGCTTGCGCTGCTGCCAGTAGCCACTCAGTACCTTGAAGCTGCCGATATCCTCCCCCTCTGCCAACGCCTTGGCTACGGCGCCGGTAAGCAGGTCGAGATCCCGCATCCCGAGGTTGAAGCCCTGTCCGGCAATCGGGTGCAGGGCGTGGGCGGCATTACCGACCAGCACGGTGCGCTGGGCCAGCGGGTAGTCGCAGGCGGTCAGAATGAGCGGATAGACGTTACGCACGCCGCATCGCTCGAAGCGACCAAGCCGCCAGCCAAAGGCCTGCTGCAGACGGGCAAGAAACGCCGCCTCATCGAGGGCCATCAGCTCATCCACCTCATGCTGCCCGACGCTCCATACCAGCGAGGAGAGTCCCTCCTGCATCGGCAACAGGGCCAGCGGCCCCCCTTCGGTAAAGCGCTCGAAGGCGCGTCCCTCAGGGTCTTGCGCCGTTTTGACCGTGGCGATGATGGCGTGCTGCTCAAAGTCGTGGCGGATCACCGGCAACTTGAAGTGCTGACGCACAAAGGAGTTGCCGCCGTCTGCCGCCACCAGCAGGCGGGTCTCAATCTGTTCACCGCTCTCGAGGGTGAGGGTCACCTTCTCCTCATCGGGCGCAATCTCGCTCACCCGAGCCGGACAGCAGACCCGGATATTGGGAGAGGCCGCCATCGCCCGTTGCAGCTCATGACCGGCAGCTGCCAGCTCGATCACCTGGCCCAGCGCGGGCAGACCGTATTCGGCAGCCGACAGGCGAGCCTGACCGAAGTGGCCCCGATCCGAGACATGAATCTGGGTAATGGGGGCGCAATGGGGGGCAAACAGCGGCCAGAGTCCGCGTCGCAACAGCGCATCGCAGGTACCGGCCGAGAGCGCAATGGCGCGGGCGTCGAACCCTGAATGGGTGTGCTGTTCGGGGACGCTTGCCTCCAGCAGCAGGATCTCGAGGGGGGAGCCATCGGATCGAAGCAGGGCTGCCAGCGAGAGGGCCAGCACGGCACCACTCATTCCACCGCCGACCAGGGTGACATCGACCTGTCGCACATCAGATTGAGACATAAGCAGAGAGGAAGAAGTGAAAAAGGTGGCCTCATGCTATCACAAAGCCGCTGGCCGAATGCGAGGCCACCGGCAAAAAACCGGTTGCGCCTCACAGGGTTAGCCACCACAAGGAAATAAAAAAAGAGCGCCATCAGGCGCTCTTGCAGATTCAGTAAGGGTCTCGTTGACCCGCACCTCAATGAAGGGTCGGCGGCGCGCTCGGGGTATCGGGGCGCTTGCCAAACTCTTCGAAGGCCATCATGACCCCCAGTTTGACGTGTTCGTAGAGCACCAGGAAAGAGGCTTCATTCTCGTCATCTTCCTGATCGAACTCGGCGGAGACCTGAGTGATGCTGGCGATATCCTGGATCATCTCCTGCAGCTCTTCCGATGCGCGGGAGAGCTCCTGCTGCACCACGCCGAAACCGGCCAGAAATGCCTGTGACCAATCCACCAGCGAGTCGATGCGCTCGTCGAGGGGGGCATCATCACTTGGCAGCAGCAACTCGACGCCCTTCTGGGCCATCAGGCTCTCGACCACATTGTGATAAAGATCGGTCATCACCTGGCGCACCGGGGCCGGCAGGCCGAAACCGTCGTTCACCAGATCGTTGAAATGGGGCACCCAACTCTTGTCGTCCAGTGCCACACCGCCGCACACCAGACCGCAGATCACACCATGGGCCTCTACTGCGCTGGCCATCAGCTCATGTTGTTCCATGATGTCGGCCACTGCCGCATATTTAAGGGGGTTCGTTTTGCTCATCGAGGATCCGCTCAAAGTTCAGTCAAATTTGCAGAATTAATGGTCAGGATCCTAGCATTCTCCCTCTTGCAGAGCCAGCAAGGCCTTGAAACTTATGCATCTGCGCTATATAGTCCCGCCCAGTTGTCCACGTGGATAAAGGCGGAAATCAGCTCCGCCGTATTGAGGAAGGCATGAGCACAGAGGCCGTAGAAATCGTCATTTTGGGACGTCCCTACAAGGTATCCTGTCCCTTGGGACAGCAGGATGCCCTGCGCCAGGCCGCCGAGCAGCTGACCGACAAGTTGATCGACCTGCGTCAACGCTCCAAAGTCTCCAGCAACGAGCAATTGGCTATCATGGCGGCGCTTAATTTCTGTCATGAGCTCTGCCTTGAAAAAGAGAAGAACCACCAATACTCTGAGACCATGGACAAGCGGATCAAGATGCTGCAGCGCACCATCGAAGCGGCCCTGATCGAGCACGGACAATATGGTGATTCCAGCGAAGAGGGGCAACAGCCCTAATCGCAAACCGTTTTAAAATTCCCTGGGATGTTTGTCAGCCGGTTCAAGTCCCCGAGCCGATATTCATACCAAACAGGGGATCTGCCTTCTGGCTATTGCGCATGCTCGGCACGACCGAGAAGCCTGCGGTCAGATCCGATCCCCGCCTTGAACCGACGGTTCAAGGGCCCAAACCGGCAACGGCATCTCGGGGTACCAACAGCAAAAGCCCGTCACCAGCGTGACGGGCTTTTTCTTTTCCTGATGATCAACGAACCCTACCCCTTTCAGAGCTGAAAAAATGCCCCGGATGAAAAGATCACCCGGGGCATCACCGCATTCACTGTGCAGGCTGTGTTAACGCAGCCAGTCACATTAGCGCTTTTATTTGACCAGCAACAGATTCTCCTGCTGGCGGGAGGCTGTCACCAGAACCGGGATGGACTTGGAGGTGGGGGTAAACGAGCCGGCGCCGATACTGTCGATGGGCACCAGCGGGTTGGTCTCAGGGTAATAAGCCGCGATGTTGCCACGCGGGATCTCGTAGATCACCACCACAAAACCTGTCACGCTGCGCTCGCGCCCATCGTTGCAGATGGCCGCCATGTCAACCCGATCCCCTTCGGCAAAGCCAAGCTGGCGAGCATCCGCCTCGTTCATGAACACCACGTTGCGCTGGCCCTTGATGCCGCGATAGCGGTCATCCATGCCGTAGATAGTAGTGTTGTACTGATCGTGAGAGCGCAGGCTCTGCAGCAGCAGTACCGGCTGATCCGCCATCTGTTCGGCATGGCGAGTACACTCCGGCAGCACCGATTGCGGCAGGGTGCTGGCACGAAACTCGGCGCTGCCACTGGGGGTATTCCACGTCAGTTGCGCGGCTGAGTTATCGAGATGAAAACCGCAAGGCTGCTGGATGCGGGTATTGAAATCGGCAAAACCGGCGATGGTCTGCTCGATAAGATCACGGATACGGGCATAGTCATCGCGCAGAGCCAGCCAGTCGACCCGCTCGCTGCCCACGGTGGCATGAGCCATCCGCGCGACTATGTCGGTCTCGGAGAGGCAGAGCGGCGATACCGGCTCGGCTGCGCCGGTCGAGGCGTGCACCATGCTGAAGGTGTCCTCTACCGTGATCTTCTGGTTGCCGCTGCGCTGGATATCGAGCTCGGTACGGCCAAGGCAGGGCAGGATCAGCGCAGCCTTGCCCACCTGCAGATGGCTGCGGTTGAGCTTGGTGCTGATCTGCACGTTGAGCTCGGCCTTTTTCATCGCCCCGTAGGTGAAGTCGGTATCGGGCGCCGCTGCCGCCAGGTTGCCGCCCAAGCAGATGAGCACCTTGCTCTTGCCTTCGTCCAACGCCTTGAGCGCTTCGTACACGTTGTGGCCACGGACCCGCGGCAGGCTCACCTGCAGGTGACGCTCGAGCCGCTCGATAAAGGCAGCGGTCGGCTTTTCGTTGATCCCCATGGTGCGGTTACCCTGCACGTTGCTGTGACCCCGTACCGGACAGAGCCCCGCCCCCGGCTTGCCAATCTGGCCACGCATCAGGTGCAGGTTGACGATTTCGCGAATGGTATCAACCGAGTGAAGGTGCTGGGTCACCCCCATGGCCCAGCAGCTGATGATGCGCTGGCTGGCGGCAAAGACCCGGGCAGCCTGCACGATGTCGGCGCGGGGCAGGCCGGATTGCTGCTCGATCATGGCCCAGTCGGTGGCACGCACCTGCGCCTCGTACTCGGCAAAGTGGCGGGTGTGGCGGGCGATAAAGTCGCGCTCCACCGCCTCCGGCGCCTCTTCCAGGATGTACTTGGCCATGCCGCGGATGGCGGCCATGTCGCCACCCAGTTTCGGCGTCAGATATTGGTGGCTGATGGTGGTGGCCGCCGGGGTCAGCAGTTCAAGCGGGCTCTGCGGGCTGGCGAAGCGCTCGAGGGCCACCTCTTTCAAGTTGTTGAAGCTGACGATCTTGCAGCCGCCGCGCGCTGCCTGGCGCAGGGCATTCATCATGCGCGGGTGGTTGGTACCCGGATTCTGGCCATAGACGAACACCGCATCGGCCCGGTCGAAGTCATCGAGCACCACAGTCCCCTTGCCGATACCGACCGACTGGATCAGCGCTACCCCGCTCGCCTCATGGCACATGTTGGAGCAGTCTGGGAAGTTGTTGGTGCCAAACAGGCGACCAAACAGCTGATAGAGGTAGGAAGCTTCGTTGCTGGCACGCCCCGAGGTGTAGAACTCCACCTCGTCCGGGCTATTCAGCCCCTTGAGGGTGCCGGCAATCAGGGCGAAGGCGTCGTCCCAGCTTACCGGCTCGTAGTGATCGGTCGCCGGGTTGTAGCGCATCGGCTCGGTCAGCCGCCCCTGATACTCGAGCCAGTAGTCGCTCTGGGTAGCCAGCTGGCGCACCGAGTGGGCGGCGAAAAACTCTGCCCCCACCGTCTTGCCGGTAGACTCCCATGCCACCGCCTTGGCGCCGTTCTCACAGAACTGGAAGGTGCCGTGGTCGTTGTCACCCCAGGCACAGCCCGGGCAATCGAAGCCGTCGGTCTGGTTGACCCGCAGCAGGTTCTTGATGTTCTGACGGGTCTTCTGGCTGCGCAGCACCTGTTTCATGGTGGATTGCAGGGACGAAAAACCGCCGGCTTTGGCGGGCTTTTCAATATGACTCATGGCACTCTCCGATGGGATCCGCCGGGCGATAGCTGGAATAGCTGACCGGGGCATCAAACTTGGGAATATGAACGACGTTGAGGTTGTATTTGAGGGCCAACCTGACCGCCAGCTGGCTGGGCGATGCCAGACAGATAAGATGACGGGCGCCGAAGTGGACGGCTTTTTGCACCAGCTCACTGCCACAGCGGCTGGTCACCACCAGGGTGTCGCACGCACTTTGCTGACGCAGCAGCAGGCCGATCAGCTTGTCGAGGGCATTATGGCGCCCGATATCTTCCCGGCAGTGGAGGATCTGCCCCTGCTCATCCAGCGCCAGTGCCGCATGCAGGGCGCCGGAGTGTTGCCCCTTGAGCTGCCAGCGGGCGATCTGCGCACGCAGTCCGGCTAGCAAAGCGCTATCAAGGGGTGGGGTGAGCGGCAGCGTTGGCAAGGGAGGAAACGCCTGCTCGACGGCCTCCACACCGCAGATGCCGCAGCCGGTGGCGCCGGTCAGGCTACGCCGACGCAGCTGGAGCTGCGCCAGGCAGCGGTTGGCGATGGTAACATCCAGCACAAAGCCATGTTCGGCGGGGTATACCCGGATATCGTGCACATCGTGGTTGTGCCGGATGATCGACTCGCAGAACAGAAATCCGACCGCAAAATCATCGAGATCGTCCGGGGTCGCCATCATGACCGCATGGTTGATGCCATTGATGTTGATGGCGACGGCTACCTCTTCCACCAGATGATCCAGTGACGGCAAGTTGGCGGGGGTTGCGACGGGAGAATGGGCAGACATGCAGGCTGGCCTAAAAATGCAAACTGCATTCAAGTTTAGAGAGGCGACTGACGCAAAACCAATGAAATAAATCTATATCCTGATAGAGTTGTTCTATCAAAGATGTTTTTTCAATTGATTAATTCTTCAATAGCCGGTTCCACTGCCTCCACTACAACCAGATGAACATCAAGCAACTTCACTACTTTCACGAGCTGGCCAAACACCGGCATTTTGCCAAAGCGGCCAAAGCCTGCCACATCACCCAACCCACTCTCTCGGCCAGCATTACCGCGCTGGAAAAGAGTGTTGGCACCGATCTGGTAGTACGCACCAGCCAGTTTGTCGCCCTGACAGAGGCGGGCGAGCTGGTGCGCCAATATGCCGAACGGATGTTGCTGGAACAGGAGGCGCTCAAGCAGGAGCTGGCCCTGTTCCAGGGCGAACTCTCCGGCACCCTGCGTATCGGCATCGTGCCCCAGTCCAATCTCGACATCATGCCGTTTATCGCCCGCTGCAAGCAGCGCTATCCCGACATCGTCATTCGCCTGTCGGTGCTCAGCAACGAAGCCCTGCTATCACAGCTGGAGCTGCATCAGTGCGATATCGGGCTGGGATTTGATGAACCGGTTGGCGGATCTGGCCGGCGCGCCTTTCATGTCTACCCGCAAGGCGCCAACCAGATGGCGGTGCTGATGAACCGTGACGAAGCGGATCAATACCCGCACAGCGGCGATATTGCGCTTGCTGAACTGCAGCAACAACCGTTGGTGCTGCCCAGCCGCACCATGCAATTTCGTCAGTATCTGGATCGCGCCGCCGAGCAGGCGGGGACCTCGCTTAACGTGGTACTGGAGACCGACTCGTTGTTCCATCTGGTCAGCGCCGTACGCCACCGGCTGGGCTGGGCCATCGTCAGCGCCGGCCTCGCCCGCTCAGCCAGCAAACTCTCGGACCTCGTTTGCCTGCCACTCGCTCCGCTGGAGAATATCGGCCATACCGCCTTTCTGACCCGCCAGCAAAGCATCACCCCCGCCATGCGCGCCTTTCTTGAACTGGTGGCAGAAGGTGAACCGGCAAACGCGCCTTGACACAGGCCGAGCAGTAGACCGCATTAGGTTCTGGCAAAGAAAAAGCCCGCCAGAAGGCGGGCTTTCAGAGAGCAAGCGCGGGCATCAAATCGCCATCTGCTCGTGCGGCGAGCCGTGGTGGCGCAGCCAGACAAAACTCAGCGCCACGATCAGCACCATCAGGGTCATGATGGTCCCCAGAGTCACCTGACCGGTCATCGGGAAACCGGCCGCCAGCAGGGTCACCACACCGGCACCCAGATTCTGCATACCGCCGAGAATGGCCCCCGCGGTGCCGGCCTGCCCTGGGAAGGGCTCGATGGCACAGGAAGTGGCGGTCGGGTAGAGAATGCCGCTACCGATGAAGTAGACGGCCGCACCACCGACCAGCGAGGCGGCACTCACCACCCCGAACAGCCCCGGTACCAGAATGATGAGGGAGCCGAGCGCCAGAAAGGCGATGCCAAGACGCATCAGTTTGCCCTGAGTCAAACGGAAGCTCAGCTTGGCAGAGAGCCAGGCCCCGAACAGATAGCCGGGCAGCGGCAGCACGAACAACACGCTCACGGTACGGGCGCTCAGTTTCAGCACATCGCCCAGCAGCACACCGGCCGCCGCTTCAAATACCGCGAGTCCCGCAAAGGTCGCCATCAGGCAGAGCAGGTTGCCCTGAAACTTGGGGTTGCCCAGTACATGGCGATAGGCAGCACCGACGCGCAGTGGCTGACGGGCAGCAGCAGGCAGGGTCTCGCCAAACCAGGCCATGATCGCCAGGGTGGCTACGGCACCAAAACCGAACAGGAACCAGTAACCGGCGCGCCAGTTGAACAGCTCGGTCAGCCATCCCCCCAGCACTGGTGCCAGCAGCGGGGAGAAGATCACCCCCATGCTCACCAGACTGTTGGCGCGGTTGAGCTCGGCGCCATTGTAGCGATCGCGCATCACGGTGCGGCTCATGGCGCCACCAGCACCGGTACCCAGCCCCTGAATAAAGCTGCCCACCAGCAGGGCGGCAAAATGGGGGATGACCTGAATGATCAGGGTGCCCACCAGAAATACCATCATGCCGACGATCAGCACCGGACGACGGCCGATGCGATCCGACAGCGGCCCGTAGACAAACTGGGAGAGGCCATAGGGGATCAGGTAACAGGCCATCACCGCCTGCAACTGGCCCGAGGCCACATTGAAGTCCCCCGCCATCATGGGAATGGAGGGGACATAGAGGGTCTGGGTCATCTGGCCCACAGCGACCATCAGAATGGTCAGTAAAAACAACGGATAAAAACTGTGCCGATCCATATCAGTCCCAAAAAACCGAAAAAATGCTGCCGCCTTCTGGCACAAAATGGCCCAGAGGAATCTGATCACAGAGGCTGTGATGCAATCAAAAACAGTGTTGGAAACAGTAGGCGGGGAGCCCGCCAGACCACCGCACAGGACGCTTGGTGGTATGGGGGCATCATAGTGATTCAGCTCACAGAAAACGAACGAATCTTTATAATCGGCTTGCCTTAGTTTTTCTAATATTATGGGGCAATACGCCCCGTCTGCGGTTCAAAATCAACGTGTTACCATCTGTTGTGCCTGTTTGATCAGCTCATCCGGCTGCTCTTTGCGCGGCGGTATGGTGATCCCCTTCTGGCAGGCAGGTTTCTCTGCCATGCGATCCATCCAGGCTTGCAGATGGGGTAACCCCTCGATGGAGATACCGCTCCAGTCATAAATACGCACCCAGGGCCAGGTGGCGATATCGGCGATGCTGTACTCGTCCGCCAGATATTCTTGGTGGGCCAGATGGCTATCGAGCACCTCGAACAGACGGCGCCCCTCCTTCTGGTAACGTTCGATGGCGGCGGGGATCTTCTCGGGGAAATAGCGGTAGAAGACATTGGCCTGCCCCATCATGGGTCCTACCCCGCCCATCTGGAACATCAGCCACTGGATGGCCTGAGAGCGGCGTTTGGGATCAGCGGGCAGCAACTTGCCTGCTTTCTCCGCCAGATAGATGAGGATGGCCCCCGACTCGAATACGGCGAAATCGTCGTTATCCCGATCGACGATAGCCGGAATACGGCCATTTGGGTTGATGGCGAGAAACTCGGGCTTCTTCTGATCCAGTGCCGAGAGATCGAGAGGAATGACCCGATAAGGCAATCCCAGCTCTTCCAGTGCAATGGCCACCTTGAAGCCATTGGGTGTTGCGGCGGTATAAAAGTCGATCATCCTTCACTCCTTCCTTGCTGATTTGATCACATGAAAAACGGAACATCCTGATGCTCGCGATTGCACCAGATATGGTTTTACCATAAAGAGTACGGCGCACTATCTGCCAGTGATGACAGATAGTGCGCCGCTTGCATAGCTTGCCGAGGGGATCAGTTCAAGACGACGGCCGACTTGCGCTGACGCAGCAGGATAAGACGAGAGAGCAGCGGGAAGTAGGATTCCAGCTTGCGCAGCAGCACCCGGCTACACGAGGGGTCTGCCAGCTCAGACTCCTCCAGCACGATGCCGTTGGAGACAAAGTAGAAACGGGGGTCACGCACATCGGGGCCGCAGATGGTGAGATCCTTGTCCCCCTTTCGGATCAACAGCGGCAGTACCGGCAATCCGATGGCATCGTCTTCGCTACGGATAAACCCGGCATCCTGCCAGGGGGTATCGCCATCGATCAGCAGGATCGCCGCTTCGGCCTTGGCCGGTTGCCACTCGGTCAGTGGCGTCACGCTGATGTGGGCAAAATGGTCACCATACTCGGGTGATGACCGCAAAATGGCCAGCAGACCTTCACTGGCGCCTGACACGTTTTGACTCACTAATGACAAATTCATGGCTCATATCCCTATGCTCATGGCAGCCAGTATCCGGCTGCTGCCATAAGACTAGCGCAGATTAGGGCTATATTGGAGCCGTCAGATCTGGCAGTCGCAATCAATTGGTCGTAGGGGGATAACAGTTGCCATCGCACAAAATACTGGTATCATACCGCGTCCTTTTATCCCCCGTTCTTTAACATCCAGTGGTGAACCTATGCATCCGATGCTGAATATCGCCGTGCGCGCTGCGCGCAACGCCGGTCAAGTTGTAGTAAAAGCCTTCTCCCAGCCCGAGAACATTGAGGCTATCCAAAAAGGCAGCAATGACTTCGTGACCAACGTTGACCGTGAAGCTGAAGCGGCCATCATTCACACCATCAAAAAATCTTACCCGGAACACAGCATCGTCGCTGAAGAGTCTGGTGAGATTGCCGGTACCAATCCGGACTACCAATGGATCATTGACCCACTGGATGGCACGACCAACCTGGTCAAAGGCATTCCGCACTTTGCCGTCTCCATCGCCCTGCGCGTCAAGGGCAAGACTGAACAAGCCGTTGTTTACGATCCGATCCGTGACGAGCTGTTTACTGCTACCCGTGGTAGCGGCGCCCAGCTGAACGGCTACCGCATTCGTGTCGGCAAGGCCAAAGAGCTGGCTGGCACCGTGCTGGCGACCGGCTTCCCGTTCAAGCAGAAGCATCACATCGAGCCTTACCTGAAGATGTTCCAGAGCATGTTCATCGAATGTGCCGACATCCGTCGCTCCGGCTCTGCCGCACTGGATCTGGCCTACGTGGCAGCCGGTCGTGTCGACGGTTTCTGGGAAATCGGCCTGAAACCTTGGGACACCGCTGCCGGTGAGCTGCTGGCAAAAGAAGCCGGCGCCATCGTCACCGACTTCGTTGGTGGCCACAACTACGAAAACTCCGGCAACATCGTGGTTGCCAACCCGCGCGTCCTGAAAGAGATGCTGGGCAAGATCCGCGAAGAGCTGCCGGAGTCTCTGGCCAAATAAGCCAGCCTTCGAGCAGACAGATAAAAAAACCGGCGCAAGCCGGTTTTTTTATTGCCGCGATATACCCTGTCAGGGCATTCCAACCAACTGCTTATGCTCTTCTTCCCCGTAGCGCACGCCCCAACAGCTCGCCCCGCTCCCCCTCCCCAAAACAGTTCGTCGCCTTTCTCTCGTTAGCAAATACGCCTTAACCAACCTTTTTGAATATCACCGCACACAGGCCGGGATAAGCACCTAGCCTCCTGTTTGCCCTGACCTTCATCCCCTTGCGAAGAACCCCGACCATCAGGCCTCGTACCCATCGCCAGATAAAAAAACACCCGGCACATGGCCGGGTGTCGTGAGGGCATGCAAAACGCCCCGACTTTTTATGAATGAAGAGGCCGGCGTACGCCAGACCCTTTATCAGGCGAGGCGGAAGCGGCCGATGGTCTGCTTCAGACCCACCGCCAGCTGGCTCAGCTCCAGACAGGCACGGGCAGTATGATCGGCGCCCAGAGCCACCTCGTTGGCGGACTCGTTGATCCGCTCGACGTTGCGGCCCAGCTCGTCGGAGACCGCATCCTGCTCGCCGCAGGCGCTGGCAATCTGGATCGCCATGTCGGCAATCTGGGCGACCGCCTCTTCAATCTGCTGGATGCCGTTGCTGGTCTGCTCGCTCTGATCCACACACTGGCGGATCATCTCGCAGCTCTGGCCAGTCACCTCTTTGGCCTGATTGGCGCGCGCCTGCAGGGTTTCGATGATGGCCACGATCTCGCCGGTCGAGGCCTGGGTACGACCCGCCAGGGTGCGCACCTCGTCGGCCACCACGGCAAAGCCACGGCCTTGCTCGCCGGCGCGGGCCGCTTCGATGGCCGCATTGAGGGCCAGCAGATTGGTCTGCTCGGCGATGCCGCGGATCACATCCACCACCACGTTGATCTGGGCGGATTCACGCTCCAGCTCGGTCACCAGCGTACCGGCCTGCTCGATCTCTTCGGCAACCCGGGTGATGGCCACCAGCGAGCGCTGCACATCCTGATTACCTTTGCGGGCTAAGGTATTAGCCGCACTGGCAGACTCAGAAGTGTGCTCTGTATTGCCCGCCACATCGGCCACAGTGGCCTTCATCTGGGTCATGGCGGTCGCCACCAGCGAGATCTCCTGCTGCTGGCTCTGGATGCCCTTGGCGGACTGCTCGGAGACGGCGCTCACCTCATCGATGGCAGTGCCAAGCTGGGTGACCGCAGCCACCACCTCTTCAATCAGACCGCGCAGGTTGTCCTGCATCTTGAGAGAGGCTTTGGCCAGCATGCCCAGCTCGTCGCGGCCGATGTGCTGACGCTCCAGCTGATGGGTCAGATCGCCGGAGGCAATGGCGTTGGCCTGAGCCACCACGGCTTGCAGCGGCAGGCAGATCTGGCGGGTCAGGAACCAGGTCATCACCACCATGAACACCAGCAGGGCACCGATGCTCACCATGGCAAAGGTGGTCACCATGCTGACGCTGCCAAGCAGGCTGCCACGGTTCTCTTTGACGAAACCGAGGTTCACCTGGATCAGCGAGTTGACCGCCTGCTCCAGTGCCCCGAAGAGCGGGTTGGAGGCAAACAGCTGGGTTTTGGCCTGCTCGTGCTGACCCTGCACCAGCAGCATATCAAACTCGTTTACCGAACGTTGATAAGTGAGCCACTGTTGTTTGGCCAGGTTAAACACCTGGCGCTCGTTATCGGCACCTACGGTCGCCTCGTAGGCACGAAATGCCTCATCAACCTTGCGAATATTCTCCTGAATACGGCCACGACGGGCCTGCAAGTCGGCGGCATCATCCACCATCAGCAGGGCAAACTGGGCCCGACGTACATAAGAGACGTCGTAGAGCAAGGTTTCGACCGAGAGCACGCTCGGCAAAGTGGAGTCGGTAAAATTCAGCACCCGATCGCGCACGCCGCGCAATTCACTGGAGAGAAAAACACCGAAGACAACGTTGACTGCGGCAATAACCGCAAAAACCACGGCAATCTTTTTGCCGATGGAGAGATTCTTGTAAAACATGATTGGCTGTTGATCCTCAACTGCTGACAAGCAGGTAAACAGTAGCGATCACATCCGTATGAGCTGATCCCGGCCATTCCTGACGGGAGATGGAAGGTTGCGAAAGCGGGGGAAGGACGATTTCGCGAGGCGCGCACTCTATCACAATATCGCCTAATCCTTCACCAGATTTCACCAAATGAATGCAAGCAGATTTCCTTCACAACCCGACATTCATCACAAAATATTTATAGCGACCAAATCATTTCAAATAGTTAACCGATAAATGCAATCGAGGCAGTGGCATGGACAAGGGGCCATCAACTCGTTGTAATGACCAACATGACCCGATGGCGGAGCGCCATCCCCCTTCGTTGTAACAATTTGCTGTAACAAGAGGCCCTGTTTATGGATAACAGCTCGTATCTGCCCGCTTCAACCTGGTCTGCCCAGCTGCGTGAACAACTGCAGGCGCGGCCACTTACCGCCCTCGGTCTCTTTATCGCGCTGGCTGCCGTCTTGTTGCTGCTGTTGCAGAGTCTCATCATGCTCGCTACCGGCGAGGTGACCAGCGGCGTGCGCTACGGCCTCATCGGTGGTGCCGCCGGGTTTGCCGCCACCGCCATCGGCGCCCTGCCCGCCCTGTTTCTGCGCTCGGTACCGCAAAAGGTTGAGGACACCATGCTGGGCTTTGCCGCCGGTATGATGCTGGCGGCCAGTGCCTTCTCCCTGCTGCTGCCGGGGCTGGAGGCCGCCGAGGGGATTACCGGCAACGGCTTTAGCGCCGCCGCCGTGGTGGTGGTCGGCATGACCCTCGGGGTACTGTTGATGCTGGGGCTGGATCAGTTCACCCCGCACGAGCATGACAAAACCGGCCCCTGCGGCCCCGGCCATGAGAGCTGCTCCCGGGTCTGGCTGTTCGTCTTTGCCATCGCCCTGCACAACCTGCCGGAGGGGATGGCCATCGGGGTGAGCTTCTCGCAGGGGGATATGTCGGTGGGGCTGCCGCTCACCACCGCCATCGCACTGCAGGATATTCCCGAAGGACTGGCGGTAGCGCTGGCCATGTGCGCCGCCGGTTTTCGCCCCTCGGTGGCGGTGCTGGTCGCCATCGCCAGCGGCCTGCTCGAACCGGTTGGCGCTCTGCTCGGGGTGGGGCTCTCCAGCGGCCTTGCCATCGCCTACCCCATCGGACTTGGGCTCGCCGCCGGCGCCATGCTGTTTGTAGTCTCGCACGAGGTTATCCCGGAGACTCACCGCAACGGTCACCAGACCTATGCCACCCTCGGCCTGATGGCGGGCTTTGCCCTGATGATGACCCTCGATACCGCGCTCGGCTAAAGACACTAGCCCCTCTCTCATCAATGCTTTTTGTCACCTGCGGCGCTCCCATATGGAGCGCTGCACTTCATCTCACCTTTCGCTCGTGCCTCTCGGCGCCGACGCCATCTTTTGTTATGATCTACAGCAACTTAAATTCAGCCACACGGCTATCAAGACGAGGTCAGCAATGAAAGTAGGTATTATCGGCGCCATGGAGCAAGAAGTGGCCCTGCTGCGCAGCCAGATGAGCAACCCCACCACCCTACAACTGGGCGGCTGCGAGTTCTATCAAGGGATGCTGGCAGGCAAAGAGGTGATCCTGACCCGCTCCGGTATCGGTAAGGTCGCCGCCAGCGTGGCCACCAGCCTGCTGCTGGAAAAATTTGCCCCCGACTGCGTCATCAATACCGGCTCTGCAGGCGGTTTTGCCCAGGATCTGCACATCGGTGATGTGGTGATCGCCAGCGAGATGCGTTTCCACGATGTAGACGTGACAGCCTTTGGTTACGAGATGGGCCAGATGGCACAGCAACCTGCCGCCTTCCCCTGCGACGAGAAACTCATCGCGGTCGCTCAGGATTGCATCGCCGAGCAGGGCAAGCACCAGACCAAGGTTGGCCTTATCTGTACCGGCGATCAGTTCATGTGCAAACCGGACGCCATCGCCAAGGCTCGCGCCGACTTCCCGCAGATGCTGGCGGTCGAGATGGAAGGTGCCGCCATCGGTCAGGTGTGCCACATGTTCAAAGTGCCCTATCTGGTGGTGCGCGCCATGTCCGATATCGCCGGCAAGGAACAGGTTGAATCCTTCGATGCCTTCATCGAAGTGGCCGGCAAGCACTCCGCCGAAGTGATTATCAAGATGCTCGGCAAACTGTGATCGAGACCGGCTCGCTTGATTTGATGGCCGACGCCCTCCTCTCGACGACGGCGGCCATTCTGGTGGGGGCGGCCCTACTGGAGGCGGTGATCCCGTGGCCATCCCATCTGCGTCTTTCGGCCGTCACGCCCCTGCTGACCCGGCTTGGGCACAAGGTACACAGACCCGATGGTTCACCCGGCCAGCAAATGCAGGCCGGCCTGCTGGCAATGCTGGTAGTCTGGCTCCCCTGCGCCGCCGGGCTCTGGTCGCTGCGCAATCTGGCCCTGAGCGAGCCAGTCTTCGACCTGCTGTTCCTGCTGCTGATGCTCGAATCCCGCCCGCTGCGCGAACTCGCCCATGCCACCCGCTCGCTCGCCACCCAGGAGACCCTGCCGCTGGCGAGATTGCAGGCGACACCCTGGCTCAAGCGGGAGACTGGCAAACTCTCGGCCATGGGGCTCGCCAAAGCGGTGACGGAGAGCTGCGCACTGCGTCTGGTCGGCCAATGGGCTGGCCCGTTGCTGGGATTTGCCCTGGCCGGCGTACAGGGCGCCCTGCTCTGGCGGCTGGTGCAGCTGATGAATCAAAGCTGGTGTCGCAAAGACCCCGCCTTCGACCACTTTGGTCGCGCCGCCAGCGCCCTCTATCAGGGGCTCAATGCCTCCGTCATTTTGCTGCTGGGGCTGCCACTGCTGGCAAGCCGTCTCAAACAGGCCGCACAGCTGCTGCGAAGTGGCGCGCTCTGGCCCTATCCCGCCATGGGGATGCTGCTCACTCTGCTGGTAGATAAGTGCCAGATCCGCCTTGGTGGCCCTCGCTACTATCAGGGGGCTCTCCAGCGCTGGCCCGTCATCGGCACGGGTGCTGAGCCAGATAGCGAGACACCGCGCAAGGTACTCAACATTCTGCAAGGGTGCGGCTGGGGCTGGTTGATACTGGCGCTGGTTGTCACGGTAGCGTGGTTATTTCATGGGTAGAGTGTTGCGCTTGCCTGTCTGGCTGCCCTGCGTGCTGCTTGCCTGGTTGCCCGGTGTGCTGCTGGCCGCAACGCCGACCCGTGTGGTGAGCGTTGTTCCCCACCTGACCGAGTTGCTCTACGAGATTGGCGCCGGCGACAAACTGGTGGCCATCGACGATGCCTCAGACTATCCCCCCGAGGTCAAAACCAAGCCCAAGATAGCGAATTATCGCAGCATCAACGTCGAGGCTGTGCTGGCGCAAAAGCCGGATCTCATTCTCGGCTGGCGCTCGGCTCAATCACGGATGCTGGCCCCGTTGGAGCAGCTGGGTATCCCGGTTTTCTACTCTGAGCCTACCGATTTTGCCTCGCTGGCTACCGAGATGCGGGCGCTGGGCAAATTGCTGGGGGTGGAAAAGAGCGCCAACGAAGCCGCCGATCGCTATCTGGCACGCCTGCATGACTTGGAGCAGCGTTATGGTCAGCCAACCGGCGTCAAGGTGTTCTACCAGCTCTGGTACCCGCCGCTCACCAGCGTGAGCGGCAACGCCTGGCCCGCTCAGGCCATCGAGCTCTGCGGCGGAGTCAACGTCATGAGCAATGCCAGAACACCCTATCCTCAGGTGAATATTGAACAAGTCATCAGGGCCAACCCAGCGCTGATCCTGGCCGGGAGTCAAGATCCTGACGCCCTGAGTCACTGGCAGCAGTGGCCAAACCTTGATGCGGTGAAACATCACCAACTGATGCTGGTCAACTCCGATGAGCTGCACCGATTCACCCCAAGAGCCCTCAATGCGGTGGAGGATATATGCAGCACGCTCGCCAGCGCTAGCGTGGTGAGGATTAACCCCAAAAGAACCATTCAGATCACATCAACCAATCAGCGTCTGCAAATGGCACAGAAAGTGCTTTAGAATTTTTCAAATACCAACCTCATCATGGGGCACCATCATGTTCAATGGAAAAACAATTCTGGTTACCGGTGGCACTGGGTCATTTGGCAAAAAGTTTATTGCAACCGTGCTATCACGTTACCAACCTGCACGACTGATCGTCTACTCCCGTGATGAACTCAAGCAGTTTGAAATGCAGCAGCGTTTCAATGATCCCTGCATGCGTTACTTTATCGGCGATGTGCGCGATGGTGAACGCCTCGATATGGCGATGCGCGATGTCAATTTCGTGGTACATGCCGCTGCGCTCAAGCAAGTACCTGCAGGCGAATACAACCCGATGGAGTGCATCAAGACCAACGTTGGAGGAGCCGAAAACGTCATCAAGGCTGCACTCAACAATGGTGTCCAGAAGGTTATCGCACTCTCGACCGACAAGGCTGCCAACCCGATCAACCTTTACGGGGCTACCAAGCTCTGCTCTGACAAGCTCTTTGTCGCCGCCAACAATATGGCGGGCAAGAATCCGACCATCTTCTCGGTGGTCCGTTATGGCAACGTGGTCGGCTCAAGGGGCTCAGTAGTTCCCTTCTTCGACAATCTGATCAAAAGTGGGGCTGATACGCTACCTATCACCCATCCCGAGATGACACGCTTCTGGCTGACCTTGCAACAGGGGGTGGAGTTCGTGCTGACCAACTTTGTCCGCATGAAGGGAGGAGAAGTGTTCGTTCCCAAGATCCCGTCCGTGCGCATCACGGATCTTGCCAGCGCCATGGCCCCCGAGTTGCCCCAAGATATCATCGGCATACGCCCGGGTGAGAAACTGCATGAGGTGATGTGCCCTGCCGATGACTCCTACCATACTTATGAGTTCAAGGACTACTACGTCATAGCCCCAAGCATTAACTTCAATCACCGTAGTGATGACTTCTCTATCAGTGCCATAGGAGAGCAAGGTTGCAGCGTGCCTATAGGATTTGAATACAACTCTCTCAATAATCCCGTATTCATGTCCCAGACTGAGTTGCAACAGCTCAACAAGGAGGTATTGGCAGAATGATCCCCTATGGTAAACAAGACATATCGGCAACAGATATAGCAGCAGTCAATGCAGTGCTAAGCTCCGACTTCTTGACTCAAGGCCCGAAAGTCGCCGAATTCGAGCTGGCACTTTGTGCCTACACAGGGGCTAGGTACTGTCTGGTGGTCGCAAGCGGTACAGCGGCCTTGCATCTGGCAGTCGCAGCGATGGAATTACCCGAAGGTAGCGAAGGGATCACGACACCTAATACCTTTGTCGCCACGGCCAATAGCATGGCTTACTGTGGTATCAAGCCTGTATTCGCCGATATAGATCCCATCAGCTATAACCTATCCCCCAGCTCAGTATCGGCCCGTATTACTCCAACCACTCGGTTACTCAGCCCTGTTCATTTTGCAGGCCAACCTGCAGACATGCCGGCTCTTGCCCTCATCGCCAAACGACATGGTCTAAAAATCATCGAGGATGCAGCCCATGCAATTGGTTCCTGCTACTCCGACGGCAGTCCAGTTGGCAATTGCCTTTATTCGGATGCCACAGTGTTTTCATTCCATCCAGTCAAAACGATCACAAGTGGCGAAGGAGGGGCCGTGATGACCAATGATCCTGTGTTGTATCAGCGCATGTTGCGGCTACGCAACCATGGCATTACCAAAGATCCAGCTCTGCTCAGCCAACAACCGGGGCCTTGGTATCACGAAATGCAGACGCTTGGCTGGCATTACCGCATGACAGACATGCAGGCGGCCCTAGGCTTAAGCCAGTTGCAACGCCTAGACCTGTTCAAGGCCCGCCGCCGTACCCTAGTAGCGCAATATAACCAGGCACTGGCAGAACTTCCTTGGCTTAAGATTCCTCAGGAAATGGAGGGGCTCTCCTCTTGTTTCCATCTCTATGTAGTAGAAATCGATTATGCAGCAATTGGTAAGAACCGCAGCCAAGTCATGGCTTCATTGATGGCTGACGGCATTGGCACTCAGGTTCACTATATTCCTGTGTATCATCATCCTTGGTATCGTGAGCAATATGGAGACAAAATAGGATCATGTCCGGTAGCAGAGCGTTATTATCAGCATTGTCTCTCTTTGCCCCTCTATTTCACTCTGAGTGACGAAGAGCAGAGCCACGTGATCCAAGCTATACAACGCTTGGTTCGCTAGTCAGAAAATACAGTGTATAACTCTCGACAGCCCGATTTCGATGACATGGAAACACCTATGACCACAGCACAGACCCTGGCCATCATTCCTGCACGGGGAGGCAGCAAACGCATTCCAGGTAAGAATATCCGTCCCTTTGCTGGTGTCCCTATGATTGTGCATTCAATTAGAGCTGCACAGGACGCGGGCTGTTTTGATCAAATCATCGTCTCAACCGATGATGAGCAGATCGCAGACATAGCCCACAAACATGGGGCCAGTGTGCCATTTATCCGCCCTCCGGAATTGGCAGATGACCATGCAGGAACCCAAGAAGTGATCGCACACGCCATCAACTGGGCCATCTCACAAGGATGGCAAGTCGGTTCAGTGTGCTGTCTTTATGCAACGGCGCCTTTCGTGCGTGCAGATGATCTAAGCACTGGCCTAAGAATGCTTGAGGGAAGCCATCAGCATTTTGTTTTTAGTGCCGGTACGTTTGATTACTCTCCTTACAGAGGGTTTGTACAATCTGGTGATGGTGTCGAAATGCTTTTTCCCGAACATTTTCCCACCCGCACTCAGGACCTTCCTCTGGTTTTACATGACGCAGGACAATTTTATTGGGGTACCCAAAATGCTTGGCTCGAAAGTAATATTCTGTTCAGCCGTCTGGCTACACCACTGATATTACCACGTCATCTGGTTATAGATATCGATACGCCAGAGGATTGGCATCAGGCTGAACTTATGTGGCAACTTCAAAAACAGCAAGGTTTTATGATATGACAACATCATCTCGAAAAGTACTGGTCGTTGCCGCACACCCTGATGATGAAGTTTTGGGATGCGGAGCAACAATTGCTAACCATAGCGAGCGAGGCGACCAAGTATCGGTTCTTATTATGGCTGAAGGAGCAACGTCTAGACTCTCCAAACGGGAACGCTCGGTGGTAATGATGGAGTTAACAGAGCTGAATAACGCGGCACAGATAGCAAATAGAATTCTAGGTGTAAGGAGACTCAACTTACTAGACTTTCCAGATAACCGGATGGACAGTGTCGATCTGCTTGATATAATTAAAGTTATCGAAACCGAGATAAATGAGTGGCAACCAGATATTGTTTATACCCATCATGTTGGTGATGTGAATATAGATCATAGAGTAATACATGATGCCGTTATTGCAGCTACCCGCCCCTTACCGGGGAAAAAACTCCACACTGTTCTCTTTTTTGAGATTGCATCAAGTACAGAATGGCGCCCAGCGGCATCTGCTTATCTCTTCTCACCCAATTGGTTCGTCGACATTACACCACACTGGCAGAAAAAAAAACTAGCTCTCGAGGCATATTATTCAGAAATGCACGCCTACCCACATCCTCGATCACTTGAAGCTATTGAATACTTAGCTAAATGGCGCGGGGCCTCTGTTGGATATCATTATGCCGAGGCTTTCATGCTTGGCCGCCATATATTAGGTGCCTAATGATTGTATTTCGTGCCGACGCATCAATGAGCTTAGGATATGGGCATGTTATGCGCAGTCTTGCACTTGCTGATGCATTTAAGAAATTAGGGGAAAAATCTGTTTTTATTTTTTCCCAAAATGGAGATGCTCTCTGTAAAGAGGTGGCTAAAAAGGGGCATGAATATAAAATATTGAGCGATTCATCTCTGCATTATTTTGGTGAAAGCGAGCAAGCTGATGCCTATGCTACGTTATCTAACCTATCGACCTCAACGAAACTTGTGGTACTCGATCATTACCTGTTGGGTATGGATTGGGAAGAGATAATTACTACATCCGAAATTGCGTTACTAGCAATAGATGATATTTTTCGCCCCCATTGCAGCCAGTTTTTGCTAGACCAGAATATCATTAAAAATGAAAATTTATACGTAAATGATATATCAAAAGATTGTACCTGTTTCTTAGGCCCTCGCTATGCCCTATTGTCAGAATCCTTCCGACATCTCCGACATCGTGTAAAAATAAGAAGCAAGCTGGAAAAAATAATTATTTTCTTTGGTGGCACAGATCCAAATAATGAAACGGAAAAAGCTCTGCTAGGGGTATTGGCTACAAATAAAGACTTCAAAATAGACGTAGTTATTGGTGGTAATAACCCACATCGAAACCGGTTATTGAAATTATGTAGTTCAATGCATACTACACTGCATATACAAACTCCACATATGGCTAGGCTGATGCTCGATGCAGACCTTGCCATTGGGGCTGGAGGAAGTGCATCTTGGGAACGTTGTTGTATGGGGCTACCTGCGTTGATTAGCACTCTGGCGGATAATCAGGTTACCATTGCAGCAACATTGCATGAATCGGGTGCAGCACTCAATTTAGGCATGGCAGATAACCTCACTGCCACAGATTATCGCATTGCAGTTGAACAACTTGATCGCAACCTAATGAATAATATGTCCGCAGCGGCTATGTCAATTACCGATGGTAATGGAGCATGCTATGTAGCATCATCGATTATATCTATTCTGGAGAAGATGAAATGACAGTGGATATCAACACTCTATTTTCTAAAAATTTTATTGAGAATAATAGAGCTCCGTATATCATACTTGAGGCAGGTATTAATCATAATGGTGATATCAATATTGCAAAAAAAATGATCTCTGTCGCTAAAGCAGTGGGAGCTAGTGCTATTAAATTTCAAACATTCAAAGCTGATGAATTTGTCGGCGATCCTGAGTTGCTCTTCACCTACAGCTCGCAGGGTAAAAAAGTGACTGAGTCAATGCTCGATATGTTTCGTCGCTATGAATTTTCAGTAGCAGAATGGTATAGCATAAAAAATTTCTGTGATGAGAAAAAAATAACATTTTTATCTACACCGCAAAATGTTACTGATATGGAGTTGCTCCTTCAACTAGGTGTTTCTGCGCTGAAAGTTGGCTCCGATGACTTTACCAATATTCCCTTGCTTAAGCAGTATAGTGCTACTGGATTACCACTTCTAATCTCTTGTGGAATGGCTAATCTTGGGGAAGTTTATCAGGCTCTTGATGTTACAGGTGCAATGGAAGGTAAACCTGTCGTATTAATGCTATGCACTTCTCAATACCCGACACCAGTAACTGATGTAAATCTGAGTAAATTAAAAACTCTAGCAGCAGCGTTCCCAAATTTAGTATTGGGATTTTCAGATCATACCCAAGGGCCCTTGGCCGCCGCCATCGCATATGGTTTAGGCGCTGTAGTATTCGAGAAGCACTTCACACTCGATCATCAATTACCGGGCCCTGACCATTGGTTTTCAGAGGATCCAAAGGGGGCGCAGGAATGGGTATCAGCGATCAGAGACGCTCACCTGATGCTTGGCTCTCCTCTTATAAGACCTACGATTGCAGAGCAAGATATGAAAGTATTGGCTCGCCGAAGCATTACTACATTAAAAGACATTACGCCAGGTGAGATACTCAATAATATAAACATCGGATTGCGCAGACCTGGTAATGGGCTATCACCAATTCACCTCGACGATGTGCTGGGGAGAGTGGCAAAACACCGTCTTCAGAAGGGCACTTTACTTTCTTGGGAAGACATATCATGATGAAGCAAGATGAATACAAGCAGCATTTTTATGATTTGACTGCTTTCAAAGACAATCCTTACCATCCCTTAGTGTGGATATTAGGTACTCCTGACATTGGAGAAAATGTTTATATCGGTGCCTTTAGCGAAGTTAATGCTACAGGTGCTAACGTTGTAATTGGTGCTCATTGCGATATTGCATCCTTTGTTACTATTAACTGCGCAGATTCTCACTTAAAGTGTATTGAGCTAGCAAACACTATTGATAGAAAAGATATTACATTGGAAAATAATGTCTTTGTGGGATCCCATTGCGTAATAAAAGGGGGGGTCTACATAGGGCATCATTCTGTCGTTGCTGCCGGTACTATTGTTGATACTGGCTATATTCCTCCATACTCATTAGTAATTGGTAACCCTATGATTGTAAAAGAAGGTTACTATTTGAAAGAGATCGAAAAAAATGATCCCGCATAATAGGCCGACTCTTGGTTATGAGGAGTCTCAAGCAGCAGCTAGAGTATTAGCATCTGGCTGGATTGCACAAGGAGAAGAGGTCTTAGCTTTAGAGCAAGAGTTTGGTGACTATATAAATTTGCCAGCAGAAAATATTGTCGCTGTCAGTAGTGGCTCTGCCGCACTTTATATGGCATTAGCGATAGCAAATGCCAAAAATAGATATATATCTGCCTCGGCCTACTCATGCCGATCAATATTAAATGCGATACAGTTATCTGGTGGCATACCCAATTTCTTGGATATCGAAGAAGTAGTAGTAAACGCATCATTAAAAAAAAGCAATGCAGACATTTATGTCATCGCCCATATGTTTGGCCTCCCAGACTTGAGCGTGGATAAAGAAAGAAGCTATTTTTTAATTGAAGATGCCGCACAAGCCCTTGGCGCCAAGATAAAAAATATACAGGTGGGCCTTTTCGGAGATATCGGTGTGTTTTCGCTCGGTGCAACTAAAATGATAACGAGTGGTGGGCAAGGTGGTATTGTAATATCGAGGAATAGTGATATCTCCAATATGGCAAGAAAAATGAGAGATTATGACTCAATTTTAGATGCCATACCAAGATTTAACTTTCAGATGACAGATATTCAGGCAGCTATCGCCAGAGAGCAATTAAAAAAATTGCCTGAATTTATTTTTCGTCGCGCCAGTATATTTAAAAAATATCAGGAGGCAGGTCTTCCTATTATTGACAGTATAAGTAAATACGTGACACCGGTGAGGTTTAGAGCCGTGATGTTCATTGATAGTACAAAGGTCATATCCTGTCAAAATGCTTTGCTTGAAAATGGTATCAGATCCATAGTACCAGTCAAAGAGGATGAACTGCTTACCACAAATACATTGGTACCTAATGCAGCTGATTTAAGCAAAAAGACACTCTCAATACCTATCTACCCTTCCCTTTCAGATAATGACGTCAATAAAATCATTTCTGTCTGTACGAGGGCACTAAAATTATGATCATCAGCATCCATCAACCCGCATATCTACCTTGGCTAGGATACATAGAACGTATCAAGAAGAGCGACGCATTTATATTTCTCGACACGGTGCAATTTGAAAAAAATAGTTTTACCAACCGAAATTTAATTAAGGGGGCCAATGGCCCATACTGGCTAACTATCCCTGTCAAAAAAAAGGGCCACTTAAGCAAAAGTCTATTAGATATAGAAATTTCAAGAGATATAGACTGGCGAAAAAATCATCTAATGTCTATCAAAAGCAGCTACTCGAAAGCCGCTTTATTTCATGAAAAATATGAAAAGATATGTAATGTTTATAACAATAATGAGACTCTCCTTGCCGATCTGTGCTTTAACCATCTATTATTTTGGCTAGATGAACTAAATATTAAAACAAAAATAATCAGGTCTTCATCACTGAACATTTCATCAAAAAAGTCAGATCTTATCTTAGATATCTGCCAAGAAGTAGGTGCAACGACCTATCTTTCTGGCCCTATGGGAAAAAATTATCTGGAAGAAAGTGATTTCATCTCGAATGGGATAAAATTGAATTATCATTATTTTGAGCCAGCCCCCTACCCACAATTGTTTGGTTCCTTTATCCCCTTCATGGGCATTGTTGATTACTGGTTCAATATTAAATAGAGGATTTTTCAATGGAATATTCTAATGAATGGAATGAAGCATACAAAAACAACTCTCATATGAGCATCTGGCCATGGAGTGATCTTGTATCGTGCGTATATAGATATGCAAATCCTAAAAATGGCTATCAACGAGTACTGGAACTAGGCTGTGGTGCCGGCGCTAATATTCCATTTTTTCTTGCTCTAGATTGTAGTTATTATGGCGTTGATGGTAGTCAGATTATTACAGCCAAACTCATTGAAAACTACCCGCAGCTGAAGGGAAAAATTATAACGAGCGATTTTTCAAAAGTACATCACTCCGAATTTGATAACTATTTTGATCTTGTAATCGACAGGGCATCTATTACCCATAACAACACCTCCGCTATAAAACGGATTCTTGAATCCGTCATTATATATCTCAAACCAGGAGGAAAATTCATTGGCATCGACTGGTTCTCCACACAGCATAGTGACTTTGAAAAGGGTCGTGCTATAGATAGCTACACAAAAATCGACCTTCCTCACACAAGTCAATTTTCAGGAATAGGTCAAGTACATTTTAGTGATAAAAAACATATAATTGAATTATTTACAGATACCGGTTTTATTATTGAGCGTCTGGAACATAAAGAAAGAATATCCATATTTCCAGAAAATAACCACCATTTTGCGAGCTGGGATATTATTGCATATAAATCAATCTAGACTAAAAGACCCAGATTATCTTTTGCTGGGTCTTTTTGTATTTTTCTTAACATTTTATTTCTAAAGATGATGTTCTATTTCTCAAGCAAGAACCAAGTAATATCATCCTGAGGAAAGTTAGTGTCCCCATGATATATAAAGCCATAGTCAACCAGCGATAAACTTGGAAATCGCGTCAACATTTCCCCTGCAAAATCTCTTTTGAAAAGTTTTCCCGAGTGTCCTCGATAAGTAATCTCAATTGGAGTCTGATTATAATATTCGGCGATGAGTATATAGCGAGACGACCTCTGATACATTAACTCATACACCTTAGGTAATTGCTCTGGGTTGATATGGATCAACACCCCTTTTGTAAAAATAAAATCCCATACTTCATTAGAAGTGAAATCAACTATTGATTTTTGGTATATATTAACATCAGGAATATTACGTTTTAATAGCAATGCAGCTTTCTCATTTATCTCAACTGCCGAAAACTCCACACTAGGTAGTAAATGCTTCAAAGCCATTAAATTAAGGCCTACATTAGCACCGAGTTCGAGAATTTTATTAACTTTATGGGTGCGTGCTAAAACTTTGCTAAAAAATGCTAAATTATCTGCCACATAATGTTCATCTTTATTACGTTCAACGTACGCATTGCCAAACTCACCAGCCCAGAATTCTTCCTGCTCCGTACACGGCGTGTTTATATTTTGTGGATCAGCATGATGTTCCATAGCAACCTCTTAGCATTAAAACATTCTAAGTATAATTATTAAACTTACAAAAATTAATATTATTAGTTACACGTATGAAGAAATGAAATTTTCATTTTTTGAATAAATCCATTGTCTGATGATCATCAATCATATCTACGCTGTCGAGCGCTCGTGGATACATATCCCTTACTTTTGACAAGAATTCCAGCCATAAACCGATAGCAGGCTCCATCAATACCAGCGTGTTTTCCTCTCCTTCAAATGAATAAAGAATGGTACTTAACAGACTAAATACATAATTCATTGAACCAATCATAACCTGTGCAATATGCTGCTGTTTTGTTGCTGCAATCTGTGCAAGATAACCGAAATGACATAACATAAGCTGATTCACTTCATTTCTAGACGAAAATGAGCACTGCCAATCATCAGTCATCTTGTCTATAAATACGTTAAAGAAATCAATATCTAACAGTGGGTATAAGTCCTGCTTTGACAAGACAATAGGTGCACCTAACCCAGTAATTTCTTCAATCAAGGCTGACTTATTTAGCGGCTGAGAAAGATGTATTTCTGTACTAAGTAGAGGTCTAGCCATTTCAATTTTAGCGCCATTACTACAGTTGAAACATTGGACATCACGATTCGCGGCCAATACCCCCTCTATCACACGGCGAGAAGTATCAAACATGATATTACTGATAACTACACCACCAAAGTTTCCCTCACATGTTCTCTGGCTATCACCATAAACTTTTTCTCCAAAAGCCTCAGCCTTATCATTATTATTATAATATGCACTAAATCTAGAATGATGATACCCTCTCTGCCGGTAGCCATTATCCATACCAAATAGATATATTTTCTTGAAACCAAGATTAATGGGTAGACTTACACCAATATTGCCAACCAATGGGTTCATACCACTAAATGCGGCATAAGGCTGCAAGTGAGAAAAATAATTCTTATAAAGAGTAAAACCTGGCTCACCGAGTTTAAACGTAAGCATGGACTTGTTGAAAAGTGTAGAACAATCTGGATGGATAACGTCACTACTCAAGAATAGAATTTCACGCTGATAATCAGAGTCGTTCAAATTGGCAAGGAAGTCGTAAACTATCTTGGTTCTCTCAGTTTCAACATGGATATCCGGTTTTATGCCTACTTTGTGCAAAGCTGTCATGGCACTGCCGCAAGAAATCAAAATGGCCCTATCTTTATTTTCCTTGATAAACGCAATAGATTCATCTAATGAGGGACCGTTGGCAATAATAAAGACAGGGGTTCGTTGATATACTGGTGAGATTTTCTTATTGTACTGCAAAAATGGCACTGCACGCTCGATGTTATTGATGGTATGAGACAGTGCGATCAGATTGTCATCAAAAAAACCCCATCCCATCACCAGTTGGTAATATTCCTGCTGCACTATCTCTATCAATTTCCTGATTTTTTCGTTCTGATAGCCCCACATGATGAAGGCATTGGCAACCAAGAAGGAACCTCGGCGCTGAATGGCTGATGCGAAATCCTTGACGATGGTGTTTTCATCCTGCCCCAGCAGAATATGCAGGCCGAGGTTTTCCTGATGCAAATAGCCGAGCAGCGGCGCCCAGTCGAAGCAATACAAAGAGGCATAGAAGAGATCTAGGTCCGGCTCGAACAGAAAGAGAGTACCGATCTTACACCTTTCATAGAGATAACCGAGGTGATACCCCAGACCCACCCCAAAGATCAGGGCACTCGGAACCTCATGGGGCACTTGGCCCAGTCTATCTTCCCGCGCGGAAATGTCGTTAAGATAGGCATTCAGCTTGTTGAGGTACTCGACATGCATGAAGCCGAGGGGATTGGCCTCCTTGCTGAAGGAGAACCTGGACAATCCCCCCTTATCCATGAACTCTTTAACTAACGTCTCGCAGATAAGATACGGTTCATCACCATATACCGCGACATCATCATCAATCCAGGCCATGTTGGGCTGGCCATTTTCATTACAAAAAAAACGAAATGGTCGGATTGGTTGATATGACTCATACATATCTGCAACATGGGGAATATACTTACGAAATGCAGCAATATTCTGTGAGAATCGAAGTGGCAAAGCCACCGACATGGCAGCCTCTTGCTCTGCACGTTCTTTTAGTCGTAAAGCAACACCTTCGGCTTTTTTCAAAATATCATCAATATTTTCCGACATCAGAGCTCCTTGCTACTCACACTATTATAAATTTGCTTTGCTTTACTCGCCAACCCAATAGCAGATAACTCATTGAAAATGAGTTGATGATGATCAGATGCCACTTTTTTCATGCTTTCTTCTTGTCGAAAAAGTAATGTAGCCAATAAATTGGCATCTTGCTTCAGTGAAGGTTCACGTTCAACGAGATACAGCAAACGATCAATCAAAGAAATTCGATAATCCATACAGACCAGAGCATCATCATAGCTTTTTCTGGCTAATAGATATTGAAGTTGCTCGTAATTTTCTGTGAGAGCTTGTTGTAGAGAGGCTAAAGTGGTCATTACAACTCACCCAGTTGCTGTCTCATCTGATAGCCCTGTTGTTTAGCAGAATCGGGTAACTGATCCCAGCCAGATTTTATAGTTACCATCAAAGCCATAACCTCTTCAATCGGGGCTGCATCCAATGCAAGGCTAGCATCCCAAATTCGCTCGTCCATGTAGGAGTAGAGGCTATATAGATCTTCAGCAATAGTCCCTTGACTCATATCAAGTGCATCCTGCAAACCATGTAATAACCCCTGAGCTTTCGATACAGCGGTAGATTTGGCTTCCATATCTCGACGCTCAATTGCACCTTTGGCTTGAGCCAAACGTTCAAGTACACCTTGCATCATGAGTTGAATCACACGATGAGGATCGGCAACAGCCAAGTCAGCAGCGACACTGGTTGCCTTATATGCTTTTAGATTACGCTGGTACATCGCCTGCTCCTCGTAATATGAATTTATTTATTGTTATTAATCTGTAATGATTGCAGCGCTGATGCAGAGTGATTCATTTTCACTAACAAGGCATCCAGGCTACCATATTGAGCACGTAGTGAAGCTTCGTATTTAACCAATTGAGCATTTGATGTGGCCTGCTTCTGGTTCAAGCTACGCAGATCAGCATTCAAAACATCTGTACGTTGATCCAACATACCGCCAGACTTGGAATACTCTTTTAAACCTGTGTTCAAGGTTGCTGCAATACCCTTTTCTCCACCGAAAAGCCCAACGACCTGGTCAAAGTTTTTCTCAACAGCCTCATCAAACTTTGTTTTGTCCAGGGACAACTTGCCTTTGTTGTCCATCTTAATACCTACTTCGAAGATGGTTGAGTAAGTTGTACTGGTACCTGCTTTATTTGTTACGGTATTAGCCATAAAACTGCTAATGGTACGTGTGCTCGCATCACCAGCAAGCGCACCACCATCATCTTGTCTAACTCCACCAACGATACTATTACGCTTGCCCAGCGCATCCATTTTATCTTGCAGTGCGTTATAACCATCAATAAACTGCTTAACCATATCCTGAATAGCAGTTTTATCCGTTGTTATTGCAACTTTGTTGGATTTCAGAGTTGTGCCATCACTTTCTTTATCGGATACACGTAAAACCGTTAATTTCAAATCCTGAATAGAGTCGTCAAATACATTGGTATCACTTTTAAGTGTATTACCATCAACAGTAATCTCAGCACTACTAGCAGCTTGCTTCTGGCTCATCACCGAACCTGCTGCACCTGTTGCAAAGATATCCAGCTCAGAATTATTGCCAGTGATCACCAAATCTTTGCCATCCCCCGATACCCCGGAGTCAATAACAAACTTTGCCTTACCGTCAGCTGTATTGACGATATTTGCACTAAGACCGAAATTATCTCCGTTGCTATTGATACTTTTACGAATGTCTTGCAGAGTATCCCCTGCTTTGACATCAACCTTGAACTCCTTGTCACCGGCTTTGAAGGTCAACTGACCATCTTGAGTGACAAGTGGGGTGGTCGAACTGGCAAATTCACCTTCAACGCGGCTAGTGGTAGCCAATTTATTGACGGTAATATTGTACTGGCCATTGGAGCCACCACTTTTACTCTCCACCTTCATCACCGGATTATCTTTATCCTGGGTGATGGTGACGGCTCGCTTGTTGAAAGCCCCAGGTTTGCTCAAAGTATCGAGAATATCGGTGAATGCGGTGAGGGATGACTTCAGCTGACCTATACCAGATATGCTGATCTGGGTGCTGTTTTGCTTGGTCAAAATGGGTTTCTGTAGCTGGGCCTTCTTGGCAGCCACGCTAGCAGAGATCACACTCTCAAGATCAAGCCCAGAGCCCGCCCCGGCAGAAGTAATGGCCATGTTATCTTCTCCTCATCAATTCGATTCAAATCTCGCTATCAAACAACAGTCCGCGTTTAGGGTTCGCCCCTGCTTCACCTTGCTGCAACGCCTGGATCCGCTTGTGGATAGCAATCAACTCTTCTGTAGGGATCTGGCGGATCACCGAGCGGGTATCAGAGTCCATTACCTTTATTACCATCTGGCCAGACTCCTGCTCCATGCTGAAATTAACGGTCCACCCTTGCAATTTGCCAAAGTCCTGCAAGTTTTGTACCTGTTTTTCAATATCTGCTTGGCTCTGCACTTGTTGAAGCTCAGTTTCCTTTGGCTGCTCCTGACTTTTCTGCTGTACAGTCCCGGAATTCTCTACCGTACCAGAAAGCAGTTGAGCGGCCACTTGGCCGCTCTTGTCACTTAGCTGTAAGGAAGCGCCATTGGCAGATGACAGATTGCCTATTTCAGTTGCCATCTTATCTCTCCCATCTTAATCAGCCCGCCTACCCATTACCCAAGCAGGGAAAGAGCGGACTGCGGTCTCTGGTTCGCCTGAGCCAAGACACTGGATGCGGCCTGTTGCAGAATATTTTGCTTGGTCATGTTGGCTGTTTCGGTTGCGAAATCCGCATCACGGATACGAGAGCGAGCTGCACTGACGTTTTCCGAGATATTAGCCTGGTTGCGGATAGTTGAGTCCAAACGGTTTTGCACTGCACCAAGCTCGGCTCGCTTACTATCAACGACTTCCAACATGGAATCAACTGCACCCAACACATCTTGTGCTGTACTCTGCGTGCTGATATCAATAGCACCAGCTGAACCGCTGACAAAAATAGAGTCAGCCGTTCCTGCGGTCACCGCAGCAGCAATCCCGGAGATGGTGAAGCCGCCGGCCTGAGTCAGGCTGAAGCCTATGGTCTGGTTGGCATCAGCACCAACTTGGAAACTACCACTAAATGTTCCATCAAGCAGCTTGGTACCGGCGAAAGTAGTATCTTGCGAGATCCGGTTTATTTCAGACCCCAGTTGATCCACTTCCTTCTGCAACGCTGCACGATCCTTGGCTGAGTTGGAGCCGTTGGCAGATTGCTGGGCCAGAGTGCGCATACGTTGCAGCATACCGGTCACTTCGTCCATAGCACCTTCCGCTGTTTGCGCCAGGGAGATGCCATCGTTGGCGTTACGGTTACCCTGATCCAGACCGTTGATTTGAGATGTCAAACGGTTGGAGATCTGCAGACCGGCCGCATCGTCCTTTGCGCTATTGATGCGCAGGCCTGATGCCAAGCGGGTATATGAAGTATCCAAGGATTTACTGGTATTCATCAAATTACGCTGGGCGTTCAGTGATGACGTATTGGTGTTAATGTACATGGCCATAATAATTTCTCCCGAAGAACATACGACTGCGGGTTGCGCCGCTAAAGCGACGTCCCACCGTTAGAAGAGCAGGTTAAACATGCCTCTCTCTTCTGGCGGGTGGTTGTTTGAACGAACAGGCCACCCGCAGTTATGCAAACGTTGGATTCCGAACACCCCTCGATTGCTTCACTTTATGTAACGGCCGCAGGAGGACAAGCTTTAGGAAAATCCTTGCCGAAAGCGGCAATTTTTATCCGGCTGGTGGCAAATCACAGATATCAGAAGAGCCGCCACACTATGCCAAGTCGGCAAGTGGCGTAAACGCAGGGTTAAGGTAGTGTTGGCACGTTTTGTGCTGTGTCATAGAAGAGTGACGCCAATTTGGCGACACAATAAAAAATGGCCGGCGAACCGGCCTAACGTTGAGCATATGCTCAGGAGAATATGACCAAGAGTGACAGAACTGAACAGCTGGACAACACTTGGCATTACTAGTAGAGAATTATATCTCTCCCGATAGAACAGAGTGCGAACCCGAACACCCCTTTGTTCCATCTCTTGACCAGGGCGGCCTGAACAACCGCCCTGTTTTCTTTTGTTAGCCTTGCAGCAGTTGAAGTGCTGACTGAGGTCTCTGGTTGGCCTGTGACAGGATACTGGAAGCTGCCTGCTGCAGGATATTCTGCTTGGTCATGTTGGCAGTTTCGATCGCGAAGTCAGCATCACGGATACGTGAGCGAGCTGCACTGACGTTTTCCGAAATGTTGGCTTGGTTGCGGATGGTTGAATCCAATCGGTTTTGTACCGCACCCAACTCTGCTCGCTTACTATCAACGACTTCCAACATGGAATCAACTGCACCCAACACATCTTGTGCTGTACTCTGCGTGCTGATATCGATAGCACCAGCTGAACCGCTGACAAAAATAGAGTCAGCCGTTCCTGCGGTCACCGCAGCAGAAATCCCGGAGATGCTGAAGCCGCCGGCCTGACTCAGGCTGAAGCCTATGGTCTGGTTGGCATCCGCTCCGACCTGGAAGGTGCCACCGAAGGAACCATCGAGCAGCTTGGTACCCGCAAAGGTGGTCGCGCTGGAGATACGATTAATCTCAGCCCCCAGTTGATCCACCTCTTTTTGCAGGGCTTGACGATCCTTAGCTGAGTTGGATCCGTTGGCAGATTGTTGAGCCAAGGTGCGTATCCGCTGTAGCATACCGGTCACTTCATCCATGGCCCCTTCGGCAGTTTGCGCCAGAGAGATGCCATCGTTGGCGTTGCGGTTACCTTGATCCAGCCCGTTGATCTGAGAGGTCAAACGGTTGGAAATTTGCAGGCCGGCGGCATCGTCCTTTGCGCTGTTGATGCGCAGACCAGACGCCAAACGGGTATAAGAAGTATCAAGTGACTTGGTCGAGTTTGTCATATTACGCTGAGCGTTAAGTGACGAAACGTTAGTGTTGATATACATGGCCATGACTATTCTCCTAAGCTATTAAATTTACTCTTCTATTTGCTCGAGCTTTATTATGTTTCGTGCCCGATGCGTCTTATTTAACGGCTCGTTTTTCGATGTCTTTAGCATTTTTTTCAACGCTTCATCGCATTAACGCCGCTTACCCTATTTATCGGCATGTCATCGATTAACTTAAGAAAAAAATCGCCACTTCAGTGAAGATGGGAAGGCCTGTATCAACGCGTCCCTCGCAGCATCGCAAGCAGCCCATACGACACCGACGGTTACTGGAAGAAGAAAAAAATCGGGGCAGACTCGCAATTTTGCCCGCTGCATCTTGGCGGTTGACGCCGCCAGCCCCTAAAATCGCCGCCCCATCAACAATTTGACGTGAGTTGTTTCCATGCAGACAGTGGTTGAGCAGCTTGTTTACATCAGCGACATGTTTGGTACTGCGGTATTCGCGTTTTCAGGGGTTCTGGTGGCGGGCCGGCTCAGGATGGACGGATTTGGCGTCATGGTTTTGGCGGCGGTCACGGCCATCGGTGGCGGTACCATTCGCGATATGATCCTAGGGGCTACCCCCGTGTTTTGGGTTCGTGACCCTCTCTACATCTGGGTGGTCATTGCAACGGCACTCATCGGTATGTGGATGGTCAAACTGCCGCGACGCATGCCCTGGTATGTACTGCCGGTGGCGGACGCCTTTGGGCTCGCCCTCTTTACGGTGATCGGCGCCCAGAAAGCCCTCAACTTTGGCACTTCGGGGCTAATCGCCGTGTTGATGGGCACCATGACTGGAGTAGCTGGCGGCATGATCCGCGATGTGCTGGCCCGGGAAGTGCCCATGGTGCTGCAAAAAGAGATCTATGCCACCGCCTGTATCCTCGGCGGCATTCTCTACACGCTGGCACTGGAGGCCGATATGGATCGGGTCACCGCCATGCTTATCTGCATGAGCGCCGTATTTGGCCTGCGGGTTGCCGCCATCTATTGGCATCTCTCCCTGCCCACCTTCTCGCTACAGCGCAGCAATTGAGGGAAGCCCCGCACAGTGTGCGGGGCTTCGCGTTGAACCAAACGCGCTTTTCTGTTGTCATACAACACAGTTGTTGTTAGCCGGAACTTCTCATGCAAAAGATCGGAATGTTCGCCACGCTCTTTCTCACCAGCGTGACGGCACTTCATGCCGAGGCACAGGCGGTGTTTGGTCGATTGGCCTCGGCGCCAGTACAGCAGTTCAATCAGGTGATTCGTCAAGCCAGCAACGAGCAGCAAGGCTGGGTCAATGATTATCGGGAAGTGGCGCTGCGCTTTGTCGGCCATGGCGACATGGCCAGTCGTATCCACGCCCAGCAGCTGGATAACGATCTGGTGCTCTCTGTCGCACTGGATGGCTCCCACAGTGACATGTTATATATCCTGACCCTCTATCGCAGCAATAATCTCTGGCAGATGCGAGAAGCCGAGATGGGTTGGCGCTGTCAGGGACAGGACTCCTTCACCCCGGTCCCCTGCCCCTGACAGGCATGACAAAACAGGTGACAAAAAAAAGGCTATGTCCCAATTACGTGTTGCATGGGGTGCCCCAGTGCCTCATGCAAACACGCTTTGATATTCACTCCCCTCCCGTAACGCTCCAGCATCCTGCGCCAACCCAGGTAGTTCTTCAGGTAGTGCGTCGCCACGCCATGGAAACGCACCATCCACTCTTTCAACCGATGGTGATACCCGTTCACATGCTGAATGTGATACGCGCCGGCTACTCGCTCACCCTGACGATTGCGTACCACTTGATGCGTCACGCCCTGTACTTTGCTGAAGCTGGCATACACACCCGCACCATCGCTACACAGCACCGCATCCCTGGAGACAAGGGGCTTCAAAACCGCGATGACTGCCTCGGCATTCATCTCTTCCAACTGAAAATCTGCATGGTGACCCGCACGGTCCTGCACCACCATCACCGGTATATAATCCTGTCCGGTTCCCCGGGTTCGTCCCTTACCACCACGATGCCGCGGCGGACGCGGCAATCCCCGCTGCCCCTTGAATGACTCGAGGAAGAAGGTCTCATCCACCTCAACGATGCCTTCTTCACGAGTGGCTTGATGAGTGGCCATCGCGCGCAAGAAACGGTGCCGCCAGAGGAATGCGGTGTTTTTGCTGACCCCGCAACGCATCGCCGCCTGGCGGACGGTCAGCCCTTCGATGAGGGCTTGCGCGTAGTCTTCCCAGCACTGGGCTTTACGCAACCGGGCCAGAGGCGTCTTGGTGAGCACCGAGCTGGTGCGCAGACACTGTTTGCAACGGTAGCGACGTAGTCTGCGGCTCCAGCCCCAAGGTGCCAACTGGGCGGCATCGGCGTGACAATGAGGGCACCCGCGGCATGCCGGTAACTGGGTATTGAGCGAGGTAATGGCATGGGGTGTGGTGAGCTCCTGTTGGGCAACACGGCGCTGGCGCAGGGTTAACTGGGGAAAGAGGGACAACAGGTGTTGAAAGGCTGGGGTATCCATGATGGTAGCCCTCAAGGTGATGGCCTGTTTCAAGATTAGCCTTTCAACACGTAATTGGGACAGAGCCAAAAAAAATCCGGCACACTGGCCGGATTTTTTATGGGAGATTGAGCGTCAAATTACGGACGGTAAACTTTGACGTTGGCAAAGCCTTTCTCTTTCAGGTAAAGCGCCTGCAGCTTGCTCATCACGCCGCGATCGCAGTAGAGCAGGTAGGTCTTCTCCTTGGGCAGATCGCCAAAGGCGGTAGCCAGCTTGAAGAAGGGGATATGCATGACCTCACGCCCTTCCACCAGCAATGGCTTCTCGTCGTGCTCGTCCATGGAGCGAATATCGAGGATCACCTCATTGTCACCGCTCTCGGCGGTAGTCTCCACTTCCTGCACCTCGGCGGCGGTCTCTTCACCGATACGACGGATATCGAGGTAACGGGCCTCGGCCACCACCTTGTCCAGAATGGCGAAGTCGAAGTTGCCCTCTTCCTCTTCAATGCGCGTCAGATCGGCCTTCACGGTCGGCTTCTTGGAGATGACACCACAGTACTCCGGCATGGTCTCGGCGAACTCCAGGGTGCCGATGCGTCGGGCTTCACTGATGATGTCCGGCTTGTCCCAGGTGATAAGCGGGCGCAGGATCACCTTGTCGGTCACCCGGTCGATCACGTTCAGGTTGGTGAGGGTCTGGCTGGAAACCTGGCCCACACACTCGCCGGTCACCAGTGCCGGGATCTGGAACTCGTCCGCCACCTTGGCGGCAGCACGCATCATCATCCGCTTGAGCACCACCCCCATCTGACCGTTATCGATCTTCTCGAGGATCTCGGCGACCACCGGCTCGAAGTCCACCGCGGTGAAACGTACCCGGTGGGATGAACCGAAGCGGTTCCACAGGTGATAGGCCACCTGCTTGACGCCGATTTCGTGAGCAGCGCCGCCCAGATTGAAGAAGCAGTAGTGCACCCGGCAGCCGCGCTTGATGAACTGGAACGACGCCACACCGGAGTCAAAACCGCCGGAGATGAGGCTCAGCACATCTTCCTGAGTGGCGATGGGCATGCCGCTCAGGCCCTGATGAATGGCGCTGACGATGAAGAGCTCTTCGCCATCGATCTCGAGGTTGATCTTCACATCCGGGTTCTTGAGGCGCACGCCGTTGCTTTCGCAGTGCTGGTTCAAACCACCGCCCACGTAGCGCTCCACTTCGAGGGAGGAGAACTCGTGCTTGCCGTGGCGCTTGGCGCGCACGCAGAAGGTTTTGCCCTTGAGCTGGTCGCCCCACACGGCTTTCACCTGCTCGAAGATGTCGTGCAGATCGGTGAACTTGCTGGCCTGCACCTCTAGGAAGGCCTGAATGCCCGGAATACAGGCCAAAGCTTCGATAGCCTGCTCGCGGAACTGGTCATTGCGGGAGCTCACAATCAGCTTGTCCCAATCCATCCGTACGCGGGCATCGTCGTCGAAGCGGCGCAGGACGTTGCGGATATTGCCCTGCAGGATCTTGATAAAGCGCTGGCGAACCGACTTGCTCTTGATGGTGATTTCCGGGAACAGCTTGATAATGAACTTCATGGTAATGACTCGGGTGACCTTGATTTAAGGGCGCGAATTATATCAGAACTTTGTGGCCAGCGCCTACTGGATGAGCGTTTGCTCACATTCCCCCACGCAGTGTTTGCCGTGCAGCGCCAATCTTGCGTATATTCCCGACCCTGCACCCCGGCACCACTTCTGGCGACAGACTGATACGATGAAGACCTATATCTACTACCCCGGCATGGAAGTGCGGGATGAACTGTGGCTCAAGTTTGCCCTGCTCTATCTGGAGCGGCTCGCCTTTGTCTTCACCGTCAGCGAAAAGAGCGGTCTCACCACTCTGCAGCAAACCCTCGAGCAGGAGACCGATCTGCTGGCCGAGCGACCCGATGCCACATTCTTTGCCACCATCACTCCACAACTCGAAAGCCAGTTAAGCGGTTTGCTTGCCCCCGATTTTGTCCGCCACAAGGTGTTTGGCAACAAGGAGCTGGTCACCCGCTGGCGTCAGGGGGCCAACCACGACTGCTTCTGCCCGGATCAGGCGGGACTGGAACGACTGCACGGCTTTTGCCTGACTCACGGCTTTGCGACCCGGGATGAAGGGGGGATCAGAATGGCGCGGCGCTTTGCCAATCTGCTCTCCATGCGTCTCGCCCGTGAGTGGGCACTCGCCAATGACGGGGCGCTTATTACCGATCACGACTATCTGGACCGCCTGCTCCATCTGCTCGAATCCCGCTACCACAACCGGGGTGGCCAGGATTGCTTCCACCTCGAGATCCCGTTGCAAGTACCCACTCACCTAGCCGACATTCCGTTGGCAGAGCTGATTGCCCTGCGCGGGCGCAGCGGCTTTCGCCAGCAGTTGGCCGAATTTCATCTGGCCCTCGACAACCTGCTCACCATGCTGGGGAGCGGCTATGCCGATCCGGCGGCCCTGACCCGATTCGAGCAGGCCCGGCAAGGGCTGAATCAACTGCTCGGCCCCGAGACCATCAGCATGCCACTTACCACCCTGGTCAGCACCAGCCTGCCCGCCGTGGCAATGCTCCACCAGTTAAAGGCGAGCCATCCCGAAAGCGACCTCATCTTCCATCCCATCAAGAAGAGCCACTTTCACCAGCGCAAGAGCCAGCACTTCTTCACCCGGCTCGGTCACCTGCGCCAACCGGGCTGAACCGGCGGAATGAAAAAGGGGTTGGCGCCTGCCAACCCCTTTCGCTTTCTTCGGCCTACCAATCATCACCCCGGTGATTGGCCCGCTCTTGTGCGTCACGGCGTGCTTCCATCGCCCTGTCACGGCGGATATTGGCAGGGGTACAGGCAAACTGTTTCTGATAACAACGTACAAAACTCTCGGAAGCGGGTTCGAAAGGTGAATAGAACCCGGTACGTTCAGGAGAAACATGGTGATCACCATGATTGGTTGTGGCACAACCCGAACTCATCAGCACCAGCAAGGGACACAGAACACGCAGCAAAAGAGAACTCCCGATTGGATCTGAATGAATTCGTAATTATTCACAAATTAATTCATCCAATCAAATATTGATGCATTTCAAATAGTTAATTACATTCGTCTCAATGGCTGTCGGCAAAACGCTCAACGGGTGATGGTGCCGGCATCACCGTCAGGATGCACCACGCGAAACTCGATGCGATCGCTGTTGCCTGCTTCATCCACCACCACCAGCTGATAGCGCCCCGCCACACTCAGCACCTGATCCCCATCCCAGCGCAGCCGCTGGCCGTTGAGAAACCAGGCCGGCTTGCCGACACCGCCCAGCACTTGAGGTTGCAACCGGTAGCGCTGACTGCGGATAAGGTTGCCCTCCCCCAGCGCCACGATGCGAATGGGGGCCTGCAGCTCGGCGCTCTGCCTCTCACCTTTACAACCGCTGGCGAGCAGCGCCTGTCTACGCTCGCCGGGCGCCCGCCATGGCTCCAGCGACAGCGGCCACAGGGCCCGAAAACCGGACTGCGCCGCATCGTGGCAACGGGTCAAAGTCGGCTTGCCTTCGGCGGTCAATGCAACTTGGCGCAGCGGCGAGGGCCAGTCCATGGGGTCCGGCAAGGTGGGGGGATCACGCCCTTCCAGCAGCCAGGCGCTCTGGCGCTGCAAGCAAGCTTCAGGCAGGGTCGCGTTCACCTTGCGCCCCAGCGGCCAGCAGATCTCGGCTTCGCTCACCGTGTTGGGCTGCACCGGCAGAGGACTGTTGTCAGCCAGTCGCGAGTAGACCGAGAGCAGCAGCGGCACCGCCGCGCTCTGACCGTAGAAACCGGGCATGGGGGTGCCGTCGGGGCGCCCCAGCCAGACGCCGATGGTCCAGCGGCCGGAGACCCCCATGGCCCAGCTGTCGCGATAGCCGTAGCTGGTGCCGGTCTTCCAGGCCAGCCGGTTAACCCTACCGGTCGCCTCGCTGGCAAAGGGCTGATCCGCCCGTCCCTGGGCGCTCAGGATCTGCCCGATGATCCAGGCAGCCCCCGGACTCAGCAAGGGGCGCGACACCGCCTGCTGCCCTGCCAGCCAGACCGGCATCGCCACCTGCCCCTCCCGGGTCAGCGCGCTGTAGAGCGCCACCAGCTGTTCGAGCCGAATGCCCGCGGCCCCCAGCGCGATGGCTGGGTTGGGCTTGTCGGAGAGCGCCAGCCGCACCCCGGCGTTGTCGAGGCGGCTGACCAGTTTGTCTGCCCCAAGCGCCTCCAGCACCTGCACCGCCGGCACGTTGAGGGATTGCTGCAGCGCCTGGGCGAGGGTCACCGGCCCCTGAAAGGCGCCAGAAAAGTTGGCGGGGCGATACTCCGAGCCCAGCCTTGGCGCATCGGAGAGCAGGGAGGCCGAGTGTACCAACCCCTCGTCCATCGCCAGACCGTAGATAAAGGGCTTGAGGGTGGAGCCGGGAGAGCGGATCGCCTGCACCATGTCGAGGTAACCATGGCGGCGCAAATTGCCATACTCGGCGCTGCCCACATAGGCGCGCACCGCCATGGTTCTGTTATCTACCAAGAGCAACGCCGCTGAGGTCTGCTCGGGGAAACGGCGGATATAGCTCGCCACCCGTCCCTCCAGCCAGCGCTGCAGATCGCCGTCGATGGTGGTATGCACCAGCGCTCCCGCCTGATGGTCGGCGGCGAGACGGGCAAAGAGCGGCGCCTCCATCGGCGTGAAGTGACCACGGGCCAGCACCGGCTCGATCCGTCCCTCCTGCCACACCGGCTCGGGCCAGACGCCCTGCGCCACCAGTCGCTGCATCACCTTGTCACGGGCGGCACGGGCCCGCTCGGGGTGCCGGTCCGGCCGGTTGCGGCTGGGGGCCTGCGGCAGCACCGCCAGCAGCGCCGCCTCGGCATAGGTCAGCTTGGCCGCGCTCTTGCCAAGATAGGCAAAGCTCGCCGCCTGCACCCCCTCCAGATTACCACCAAACGGCGCTCGGTTGAGGTAAACGGTGAGCAGGGTACGCTTGTCGTAGTGCCACTCCAGCTGCAGCGCACGGGCCATCTGGCGCAACTTGCCGGGCACGCTCCGGTGGTAGGGCTCGATAAGGCGCGCCACCTGCATGGTGAGGGTCGAGCCCCCCGACACAGCCCGCCCATAGCGCAGCCACTGCCAGACCCCGCGCACCATGGCCACCGGATTAACCCCGGGATGACGCCAGAAGTAGCGATCCTCGTAACCCAGCAACGCCTCGATATAGCGGGGGGAGACCTGCTCCAGGGTCACGGGGTAGCGCCACACGCCGCTGGTATCGGCAAAGGCGCGCAGTGGCCGCCCTTTCATGTCGAGCACCACCCGCGCATAGGCGGGGTCGAGTGGCGGCGGCGGGAAAATCCGATCCAGCGCCAGCAATGACAGGAGCAGTGCTACAACTCCCAGCACCGAAAAGCGCAGCCAGCGCGGCAGACCGCCAAGCCAGCGCCAGCCTGCGCGGCCACTGCGACCCAGGCTCAGCCAACCACGCTGCCAAAAAGTGAGCAGGCGAACCCGCTCAAGGGAGGGTTTGTTACTCAGAGATACGCACCTCGTGGATATCCTCACCCACGGCTCGCAGCTCGGGCCGGTACATATCCTCCACCTGGGTCGGCGGCACCTGATAGCGACCCGGCGTCACCGCCCGCATCAGGTAGACCAGTTGCTGGTTGCTCCCCTCGCTCAGCTCCAGCGCCGCCGTGTAGCGGTCATCGCGAAACTCCTGATGCTTGAGATAATCGTTCCACTCGCTCTGCCACGCCGATTTCCCCTCAATGGAGAGCTCTTCCAGCTTGATGCTGTTGCCAAGGGCCGGGTTCTCCAGCTCGAAGCCGGCGGGCACCATCTCCACCAGCAGGGCATCGGGCACCGCAGACTCACTGCTGACGTTGAGCCGCACCACCACCAGATCGCCGACCTTCACCTTGGCGGGATCAAACGGCTGACCGTCGCTGTTGAACCAGCTGCGGGTCACGCTCATCCCCTTGCTGATCCGTGCCGGTGCCTGTTCTGGGTAACCTACCAGAGTACGCTGCACATAGAGGGCCCCCCTGCCCTCGTTGGTGACGGAGCTCGCCGCCAGCGCCTCGGGGGCGCCCTGCTGCAACGGAGCCGAACCGCTCAGGGATCCACTGCCAAGAGAGGAAGTCACCCTGGCCTGCCAGTCGGCGGCCGGATCGAAGCGGGCTAGTCGCAGCAGGGCGAGCCGCTCCTGAGTGCTGAGCCACTGACGATGTGCCAGGGTATCGGCCACCTTGGCACTGAGGGCTGGCCAGCGCTCCGCAGCCAGCTTGTGCTGGCGCAGCAAGGAGAGCTCAAGGGCTTCATCGCGCAGCGGCGAGCCGTAATCACCCAGATAGTCATCACCGCGCTCGGTCGCCAATGCCCGACTGAGGGCCTTGGCGGCGTTCTGCTCATCCCCCATGGCCGAGAGGGCCAGCGAGAGGTGCAAGAGTGGCAAACCGGAGCGAGCGTGATCAGCCTGCTGCTCCAAGATAAGGCGCAGGGTAGCGAGCGGCGCCTTGCCCACCCGGGCCAACACATAGGCACTGTAAGCCTGATACGCAAGTCGGCTGTGCTCGGGGGCACTGCTCCAGCGCTCGCCATACTGGCTGTCGGTGAGATAGCTCTGCAGCCGGTTCAGCGCCTGATTGAGCATTGCCTCCGGCACGGCGTCGCCCGCCTCCTTGCGCGCCAGCAGGTAGTCGGCGGCATAGGCGGTGAGCCATTGCTCCTCGTCGGAGCGACCATCCCAGAGGCCAAAACCGCCGCTTGGCAGTTGCAACCGCTGCAGCCGTTGCAGCAGGGCGCGTTGCACATCCGCCTCGCTCGCCGCTTTCTTGCCCTCTGCGGGTTTGCTCCAGGCGGCCCGCTCATCGGCCGTAGTAAGCAAGTAAGGCCAGGCACGGGACAGGGTCTGCTCCAGACAGGCGTAGGGGTAGTCGGCCAGCGCCTGCCACTGGGCTGCCGGATCCCAAGGGGGGGTGCCGGAGAGGCTGAGCAGCCCCTGCAGGTTGGCGCGATCCAGCCCGGTCAGCTCAGCTGGCGCAAAGCTCATCTGCTGGCCGGGAGCCAGCATCTGGTAGCGCTGGCGAGTCTCGGCCGGCCAGGGGGAGCGCAGCGGCAAAGTCCAGTCGCGGCTGATGGCAAAATCCTTGCCGCTGGCCGCCAACTGCAGGCTTGCCACGCCGCTCGCCCCGGTCACGGTGAGCGGCAGGGTCAGCCACTGCTCCTCGCCATTTTTAAGGGCCAGGGTGCGGGGTAGCTCGCCGTTTGCCTTGAGCCCACCATTGAGGGTCCAGACAAGGGAGAGGGTCTGCTCCTCGCCGCTCATGTTGCGCAGCTGCACCAGCGCACGGGTCTCATCCCCTCTCGCGCCAAAGCGCGGCCAGCCAATCTCGGCCACCAAGGGCGCCACCACCTTGACGGCGCGCTCGGCCTCGCCGACTTGCTGTTCGTTCCAGGCCAGCGCCATCAGCGCCAGCTCGCCGTTGAAGTTGGGTAGATCGAGCGGGATCACCGCCTTGCCGCTCTCATCAAAGCTCACCTCGCCACTCCACAGCGCGGCGATCTCGACCCGGCTCTCCAGCGCACCGCCCTTTTTCAGCGGCGCCCGATCGCCGCCGTAGTTGAGGCGGGCCAGCTTGCCATCCTGCGGCGGGATCACTTGCCCGTAGTTGTCGAACAAATCTTGGGCGAAGCGCTTGCGACCAAAGAAGATCTCGAACGGGTCGAGGGGCTGGTAGTCGCTGATATTGAGCACGCCCCGATCCACCGCCGCCAGCACCACCCGTCCCTGACTGTTGGGGGTGGAGGTCGCGGTCACTTCCAGTCGAGTGAGCGGCACCGCTTTATCAGGTGCGCTCAGGGTAAGCGGAAGACGGCGCGCTTCCCGATCCAGGGTGAGCGGCACCAACCCGACCGAGCGCAGGCTCTGCCCCTGCTGGCTGCTGACCGGTTTGGAGGCACTGTCTGGTGCGGCGATCTGGGCCGAGATATGCAGATCATGACGCTGCCACTCGGGGCTGACCGGGATCTCGAACTCGCCGCGGGCATCCTTGGCATCGCCACCAGCCCCCTTGAGCTCGATGCGCTGCCACCAGCGCAGGCCGTCGCCATCTTCCACCAGCAGCAACCCCTTACCGGGGCGCGGGGCTACCAGAGTCACTTTGGCCTTGTCGCCCGCCTGATAGGCGCGTTTGTCGAGAGTGATGGCAATCTTGTCAGGCCGTGCCTGCTCGCCACCACCGCCCCAGGCGTAACTGCCTATCTCCACCCGCAGGCTGGATTGATGGCCCTGACTGTTCTCAACCTCCAACCGATACCAGCCCGCCGCCAGTTGCAGCGTGAGCGGGGTCGGCCCCTTGCCATCCAGCTGCAGGGTCTGCTCCTGCTCCAGATAGGGCTGACTGTTGAACTCGTACTTCCACCCCTCCCCATCGGCGTAGTGCCAGTAGTAGTCGCGGTACTCGTTGATAAGGCGCACCTTCACCGCCCCCGCCACCGGCTGACCTTGCTCATCGAGGTTGAGGATCTGGAAGGGGAGCGGCTTGCCCCCCTCCACACGATCGGCCACGAAGTCGGCCTTGAGTGCCGGCCACTGGCTGCCCGCGAGCCAGCCATACTGGGTGCGGCTGCGATTGACGGCGCGGCCACCGGGCTCGGAGAGCGACACCCGATAAGCTACTTCCAGCGGCCCAAGGGCGCGCACCCCGTCGAGCTCATCAGCAAGCGAAAAAGTCCCCTGCCCCTGCGCATCGAGAGTGAGACTGCGCGCCTCGAGATCCTTGGCCTGCTCGGCGAGCAGCACATCACCCAGCGTGAACTCCTGCCACTGGGTAAAGGGCATGGTGGCGCGGCTTAACTTCACCTCCGCCTTCGCCTTGGTGGCACTCGCTGGCGCACCATAGAGATAGTCCCCTTGCAGTGGCAGGCTGAGGGCGGCGTCCAGACTCGTCACTTCCCCATCCGGCCCCTTGCCAAGCTGCAGTTTCAACCGTTCCGGCAAAAACTCCTCCACCAGAAAAGGCCACTCGAAGCGACTACCAGCAGCGGTCTTGAGGTTGATGGTCCAGCGCCCGAGCGGCGCATCGTCCGGCAGACGCAGGCCGTAATGGGCCGCGCCCAAATTGTCCGGCAGCAGCCGCTTCTGTTCGAGCAGCTGGCCATCCGGCTGTTTCACCTCCAGCTCCACCGCCATGCCCGGCAGCAGCTGGCCATCCTGCCCCTTGAGCAGGATCTCGCTGTCGAGCCGCTCGCCGGGACGATAGAGATCGCGCCCGCTGAACAGATATAGCTGCTGGGCCTGCCAGGGCTGGGTGCCGAGATCGAAGGTGGAGAGATCGAGCGCAGCCCCATCGAGGCGCAGCACCGCCAGATGGTTGCCCTGTTCGGCCAGCAGCAAGCGAGCCCCCTGCACCTGATCGAAGCGGCGATGGCCCTGCGGATCCGTGGTTTGCACCTGCAGCCGGTTGCCTTTCTCGTCGAGCAGGGAGAGCTGCACATCCTTGAGCGGGTCGGCGCTGGCCAGGGAGCTCACGAACACCTCCAGCTGATCGCGGTAACGGCGGGCACTGAGCCCCATGTCGCTCACCGCGAAATAGGTGGTCTCCTTGCGCCAATCGTAGTTGCCAAGGGGCGACATCACCGCAAAGTAGACGCCAGCCTCGGCCAGCTGCGGCTCCTTCACATTAATGAGGCGGGTCTCGCGCCGGTTGGCATCGAGCTCCAGCGCATAGCGGCCGCTGAATACCCGCTTGGCCCGCTTGGTGATCTGCTCAAGCTCCCAGTTCCCCATGCCAGCACCGGGGCGATATTCCGCCAGAAAACGGGGTAGATACTCGGCATCGACCCGAAAGAAGTCGATATTGACCTCATCCACGTTGACCGCGCTGATGGGCAGGCGCAGCTCGTCGCGCAGCGGCAATACCATGCCGCTGGCGGTAAACGAAGCCCCCGCCTCCAGCGGCCGGGTTTTGAGGGTCCAGCTCTGGGGGGATGGGCCCAGCCCCGCCTTGAGGCTCACCTCATAGCTTTTATCGGGCTGAACGTTCGGGAAATAGAGGGTGCGACCATCGTCGGCGAGGATCCACTCCCCCTGCACCTGCTTGCCCCCCTCGCTGACCGAAAGCCAGCTCTGCCAATTGGCCTTGGGCGCCAAGGAGCCGGAAAAGACCAGCGCCAGCGCTGGCGCATCGCGGTATTGGCGGGCATTGGCCTGCACTACAGAAGTTGGCGCCCCGGCCTCCTGCTGGGCTGTGGATTCTGTGTTCGATATTTGGCTGGTGGGCTTGTCAGGGCCGCAGCCAGACAGCAAACCGACCACCCCGCAAAGCAGCAGGGTTGACCAGCGGCGGCGCAGAGCGCCGGTTTCAGCGGTAGAGCGGTGAGAAGCAGAGGGAGAGTCGAAGAGGCGCATAAGTTCCATCCCGAGTTGGAGCGCTGCAAACGCAGCGTGGCTGGAAACAGGATAAGGCATCCTGCTCACCCGACACAAAGCTCATTACCCGAATGGGCACAATTCCGCGCCCCTGCAGCACGAGAACCCCCTTGCCCACTGATCCAGTGCGGCAAGGGTTGTCATCTAGTCGTGGCTGGTCTCGTTTTTTGCTCCGCCTTTGAACCAGCGAAACAGGATGGCCATGACGGCCGCCAGAAACAACACCAGTGAGGTAATCAGCAGGGCCCGGGTCAACAGTTCGCTGTGGTGGAGGAAGAAGGGGGTATTCATCGCCAGCTTGCCCACCAAACTGAGGCAGAGCGCCCACATAAAGGCACTGGCAAAGCTGGCCACGCACATCCGCAGCACGCTCAGGCGGCCAATCCCCATCAACATGGGGGTCAGCACCCGCACGAACGGGATAAAACGGGAGGAGAACATCGCCAGAAAACCGTACTTTTTCAGCAGCCGGGTCGCCTTGGGCAGGCTGTCGGGAGGCAACATCCGCTCGATATGATCCATAAAGCGGGTACGCTGCAGGGCCCGTCCCTGCCAATAGGCGAGCACAGAACCTATGCCAGCAGCCAACGGCAGATAAATAAGTGTTACTTCAGGGCCAAAAACCCCCATGCCAACCAACCCGCCGGCCAGCAGTACCAGGCTGTCCCCCGGCAGGGGCAGGAAGACGAATGCGGACTCCAGCAGCAGTACCAGCATCAGGCAACTGATCAGCAGGGGTACCGCCTGCATCTGAACCAGGGCGTCAAAATCCTGATGCCAAATGGCCATCAGCATATCCAGCATGTCACTCTCCCTACTACACGGTTCATCATGAACGAGGCAGGGGTTATAGCACCCATCCCCTGAACAAAACGTTAATTTTGTCCGGCACAGGAAATAAAGTGTGTCGAAATATTGCAGCAACGAGGGGAATGCAAGAAGGGCGAAAAGCAGAAACAAAAAGCCCCTCATCTTGCACGCACAAGGGAGAGGGGCAAACAGGCACAGAAATAAAACGGTTACTCGGCGGTGGCCATCTGCCAGGTTTTGAAGCCGCCGGAGAGATTCTTCACTTTAAAGCCGTGCTGGCTCAGCAAGCGGCAGGCGACATGGCCGCGCAGCCCGACCTGACAGCTGATCAGCAGCTCTTTCTCTTTGGGCAACTCATGGAGGCGACCACGCAACTCGTCGAGGGGGATATGCAGCGCCCCCGGAATGCGGCCCAGCTTGTCGAGCTCCGGGCCATTGCGCACATCCACCACCAGCTGATGGGGGTTACGAGCCTGCACCTCGGCCACGTGGCAGAGCAGGGTGTCCCCCTTCAGGTGGTTGCTCGCCACAAAGCCCGCCATGTTGATCACATCCTTGGCTGATCCAAAGGGCGGCGCATAGGTGAGCTCCAGATCCTGCAGGTCAAACACGGTGAGACCGGCACGCTGGGCCACCGCCAGCACGTCGATGCGCTTGTCGATGCCATCCTTGCCGATGGCCTGGGCGCCATAAATCTTGCCATCCGGGGCAAACAGCAGCTTGAGGCTGACCGGATGGGCACCCGGGTAGTAACCGGCGTGGCTGCCCGGATGGACATAAACCTTCTCGAACGGCAATCCCAGTTGCACCAGTCGCTTCTCGTTGAGGCCGGTGCTGGCCACCGCCAGATCGAACAGCTTGCAGATGGCGGTCCCTTGGGTCTTCTTGTAGGTTTCGCTTCGGCCCAGCATATTGTCGGCGGCGATGCGCCCCTGCCGGTTGGCCGGGCCCGCCAGCGGGATCAGCACAGATTCGCCGGTGACGAAGTCTATCTCTTCCACCGCATCCCCCACCGCGTAGATGAAGGGATCCGAGGTACGCATCCCGGCATCCACCTTGATGCCGCCGCGCGGCCCCAGCTCCAGCCCCGCTTTGGCGGCGAGCAGAGTTTCCGGCTTGACGCCGATGGCGAGGATCAGCAGGCCGGTATCAAGATGGGAGCCGTCATTGAGGGTCAGGCGCAGGCCGCCACTTTTGGCAGTCGGCACGGCGGAGGTTTTCTCGGCAGGCAGATCCAGACTCTCGATGGCGGTGAGGCCGGTGCGCAGGCGCAGGTCGATCCCCTCTTCCCGGATGCGGGCATGGAGCATGTTGGCCATCTCCTTGTCCACCGGAGCCATCACTTGATCGGCCAGCTCCAGCAGGGTGACATCCAGCTTGCGCTGGTGCAGCGCCTCCATCATCTCCAGCCCGATAAAGCCGCCGCCCACCACAGTGACGTGGCGCGGCTGATCGTGGTGCAGGGCCGCCAGAATGCGATCCATGTCCGGGATGTTGCGCAGGGTATAAACATGGGGGCTGTCGATACCGGGGAAGGGAGGACGGATCGGCGCCGCCCCCGGGCTCAGCAGCAGCACATCGTAATGCTCGCGCTGCTCTTCACCGGTTTGCAGGTTGCGCACCAGCAAGGTCTTGCCCGCCTTGTCGATCTCGATCACATCGTGGAAGACCCGCACATCGACGTTGAAACGGCGCTTGAAACTCTGGGGAGTCTGCAGCAGCAAGGCATCCCGGTCGGGGATATCGCCCCCGATGTGATAGGGCAGACCGCAGTTGGCGAAGCTGACAAACTCGCCCCGCTCGAACATCACGATCTCTGCCTCTTCACTCAAACGACGAGCACGAGCCGCCGCCGATGCGCCCCCCGCGACACCACCGATAATCAGGATCCGTTTCATCTGCAAGACTCCTCATACATGATAATGGGCAATAAATTAGACTTTTCTAATTTAGAATTCAATGAAATTTTGTTTCACACCATTTTGCAGTATTCTTGCAACCCCGACGGTTGCTTAACAGGATGTTGTTTGTTCATGTCGTCTACCGCACTCAGTCATCTTCCTCCTGCCCTCCAGACGCCGCTCTTTTTCCGTCTGGATCTGCGCAGTCAACGGCTGGTCGCCCTGACCGACGTGATGCAAACCCCGCTCTACTGGCTCGATGAGCCGCGCGCCCCCTGGCCTGCCCAGCTGCCCGATGCCCTGCGCCTGCCCATCGAACAACTGCTGGCCAACGGCCATGGCGGCAAGATCACCGTGCGCTTTGCCAGCCAGCTCTGGCACATCGCCCTCGCTCACGAGCAGGATGGCTTCTGGCTCATCTGTCTGCAGAACCTTCGTCAGGAGCCCATCGCCGATCTGGCATTGCAACTGCCGCGCCTCAGCCAGATGGCGAGCCAGCAACAGTATGCGCCCCTGCTCGAGGCCCTTAAAGAGAGTTTGGGGGCCGATCGGCTCATCCTCTGGCACTATCAGGCCAACGGCGATCTCGGCAGCGAGCAACTCACCCCGGTGTTCACCCTGGGGGTCGAGGCGCTCTACCCCATTCGTGGTGACAGCCGCTATATCCGCGCCCTGCGTACCCGCAAAGCGTTGAGTTTCTCGGAGGCCGCCCACCAGCCGATGCTGAGCAATCACCTCTATCTGATCAGTGCCGGTGTGCGCTCACGCCTTGATGGTGCCCTGCTGGAGCAGGACAAGCTGTTCGGGGTGCTGAGTCTGGAGTATCTCGACCCCACCCCGCTTAGCGAGGAGATGTTGCAGCTGGTGCGCAGCAGCGCCCAGCTGCTCGGCCACTGGCAACCGCAACCGGAAGAGCACCGCGCCGAGCTGGCCCTCCCACCCGAACTGCACCAGCAGACCGGCATCGACTACTGCAAGACGCTGGTAAGCTGGGCCATGAGCGCCAGCGGTGCCCGGGTGGGCTGGATCGGCGAGTTCCAGCCCCGCGGTCAGGATCTCTGGATCATCCCCCGCTGCGTCATCAACGAGGAGATCTGCTCCACCCTCAAGCCCATCCAGCTCGACCCCGGCCCCGCTCAGGAGCTGTTCCAGCATGGTCAGGCCATCTATGTGGAAGATCTGCCCGTGCGCTATCCCAAAGCGACCCGGCTGCTTGCTCTCAATGCCAGCGCCTACATCGGCATTCCGCTCCATGGCCAGAGCGGCGCCCCCATTGGCCAGATCACCCTGCTGCTCGATACCCCCCTTGAGGAGCCCGAACAGCTGCTGGATCTATTGAGCAGCCAGCACGAGCGGGCCGCCATCGAACTCAAGCGCCTCGCCACCGACGATGCCCTGCGGCTGGCCGAGGTAGCCTTTAATACCCACGATGGGCTGATTGTGATGGATCACAACGGCATCATCCTCAAGGTCAACCACTCCTTCAGCCGGATCACCGGATTTGGCGAGGTAGAGGTGATCGGTCACTCCATTCGCAAGCTGCGTCCCACCTACTACGGGGATCATCTCAAGGAAGATGTCAGCCGCACCGTCAACGAGCAGGAGTTCTGGCTCGGGGAAGAGCGCTGCCTGCACAAGGATGGTCACCTCTTTCCGGTGCGCTTGATGGTGAACGGCGTCAAGGATGAGCAGGGGGAGCTCAGCCACTTCATCTGCAGCTTCTACGACATCACCCAGGAAAAAGAGGCGGCCAGACATATCGAGCAGCTCGCCTACTACGACGATCTCTGCGGTCTGCACAACCGGCGCAGCCTCAACCATATTTTGCAGCAGACCCTGAGCGCCTCCAACGGCCAGTGGGGCGCCCTGCTGCTGGTGGATCTCGACAACTTCAAGTCGATCAACGACTCCCTCGGTCACGCCTGCGGCGATCTGCTGCTGCAGGCCGTGGTGCAGCGTTTCAGGGAGCTGCCCCAGGACAATCTGGTACAAGCGCGCATCTCGGGGGACGAGTTTGCCCTGCTCTTTACCCAGCTGGGACAAGGGGAAGTCACCGCCAAAATTCTGGCAGAGCACTTCGCCCGCGAGCTGATGGGGCTGTTTCGCACCCCGTTCGACATCGGCGATCACAAACTGCACTGCAGCGCCTCGGTGGGGATCAGCCTCTTCTCCGGCAACGAGACGGATCATCTGGTCCTGATGCAACAGGCCGACACCGCAACCCACATGGCCAAGCGCGCCGGTCAGGGCCACTACGTCTTCTTCACCGAGGCGATGGCCCAGCATGAGAAGAACCGGCTGACCCTCACCAATGAGCTGCGCGATGCCCTGCGTCATCACGAGCTGCAACTCCACTACCAACCGCAATACCGGGTCGACAATGGCTCGCTGTCGGGTATCGAGGCGCTGCTGCGCTGGCAGCGCAGCGACGGCACCATGGTGCCACCCGGGGAGTTTATCCCCATCGCCGAAGAGACCAGCCTGATCCTCGAAATCGGCTACTGGGTGATGAAGACCGCCTGCGCCCAATACAGCTTCTGGCTCAACCGTGGCCTGCAGATCCCCCATCTGTCGGTCAACGTCAGTGCCCGCCAGTTCCACACCCAGGGCTTCGTACAACAGGTGGAGTACATCTTGCGCGATACCGGTGTGCCCCCCTCCCGCCTGCTGCTGGAGGTGACCGAATCGGTAGTCTTGGAGAATCGGCAGGAGAGTATTGCCAGAATGCGCCAGCTCAAGGAACTCGGCATCCTCATCTCCATCGATGACTTCGGTACCGGCTACTCGTCGCTGGCCTATCTGCGGGATCTGCCCGCCGATGAGGTGAAGCTGGACAGAAGCTTCATTCAGACCCTGGTACACAGCGAACAGGACAGAGCCATCGTCAAGGCGATACTCGATCTGGCCCAGGTCTTCCGTTTTACCGTCACCGCCGAAGGGGTGGAAGAGGAGGCGCAGCTGGCCATCCTCAAAGCGCTGGGATGCCAGCATTATCAAGGGTTTCTCACCAGTCGGCCGCTCAACGTCAAGGGGCTGGAGCAGCTGCTTGGCAGCCGGGCGCCGGACTAAAGGTGTAGGATCAATAGGGGTTTATGTAATAAAATAACGGCCTGCTCGAATCGTTGGAGTTGTTTATGTCTGTCATTAATCGGATCCCTGCCGTTGAAATCAGCCAGCCAGCCGGAGCTCACGGCACCGTTGGCCGGATCCATTCCGTCGAAACCTGCGGCACTGTCGATGGCCCGGGAATACGCTTTATCGTATTCATGCAAGGCTGCCTGATGCGCTGCAAGTACTGCCACAACCGCGATACCTGGGATACCGAAGGTGGCCGCGAAGTGACCGTACCGGAGTTGATGAGTGACATCACCAGCTATCGCCACTTCATGAATGCCTCCGGCGGTGGCGTGACAGCGTCCGGCGGTGAAGCCATGCTGCAACCCGCTTTCATTACCGAACTCTTTACCGCCTGCAAAGAGAAAGGGATCCACACCTGTCTCGACACCAACGGCTTCGTCCGTCATCTCGACGAACAGGTGGACAAGTTGCTCGACCAGACCGATCTGGTACTGCTCGACATCAAACAGATCAATGACGAGAAACACATTCCGCTGACCCACGTCAGCAACAGATACACCCTGGAGTTTGCCCGCTATCTGGCAGCCAAAGGCAAGACCATGTGGATCCGCTACGTGGTGGTACCGACCTGGAGCGATGACGACGAGAGCGCCGAAGGGCTGGGTCAGTTCATCGCCGAGCTGGGCGAGAGCGTGGAAAAGGTGGAGCTGCTCCCCTACCATGAGCTCGGCAAACACAAGTGGGATGTGCTGGGCGACCCGTACGAGCTGAGCGGGATCAAGCCCCCCAGCAAGGAGACCATGGAACGGGTCAAGGGCATCCTCGGCAAGTACCACAACAACGTCAAATATTGATGGTAAAAGCAGGCTGACTCGTCAGCCTGCTCTGCTATGGGCGGTCGGGAAGGCCGCCCGGACTCTACTGCATGAATGGATGACAAGATGAGTGAAGGACAACTCGCCGCCCTCCTGATCTGGCTGGGACTGCTGGCCTTCAGCCTGCGCCGCTCCCTGTGGCAGACCCTCCGTGACAACCCCCTCTATCAGCACCTGTTGCTGGGTAGTGCCATCGCGCTGGTGCCGCTCTGGTATCTAAGGGCCGGTCTGCATGAGGGGCTGGAGGTCCATTTTCTCGGGCTCACCTCCCTCACCCTGCTGCTGGGCTGGCGGCTGGCGCTGCTAGCCCCCTGTCTGACCCTGCTGGTGCTCGGTTACTTCGGTGTCACCAATCTGGCCGATTTTGGCTGGCAGGCACTGGTGGGCATCGCCCTGCCGGTAGCCACCAGCTGGCTGCTGTTTCTGGCCAGCTGGGCCTGGCTGCCGCGCCATCTCTTTGTCTATATCTTCGTTGCCGCCTTTCTCGGCGGCGCCATCACCATCTCGGTCAAGGTGGCCGCCAGTGCGTTGCTGATGGGGCTAAGTGACAGCTACCCCTGGCACACCATCACGGCGGATTACCTCTCCATCTGGCCACTGCTGCTGTTCCCCGAAGCTCTGCTCAACGGCATGGCGATGACGGTGCTGGCCATCTACCGCCCTCACTGGGTCAATACCTTCTTCGACCGCACCTATCTGGGCAAGTAACGCTCTCTTTCCTGATCTGCGCCCATAAAAAAGGAGAGGCCATCGCCTCTCCTTTTGGTATTCAACATGTTGCCAAATCCCGGCTTAGTGCAGCTTCAGGGTCGGGCGCAGTACCCGGTTGATGCGACCCACCAGCATGATGAGGCCGGTCTTGACGTAGCCGTGCAGGGCGATCTGGTGCATCCGGTAGAGGGAGATGTAAACCAGACGGGCAATGTAGCCCTCCACCATCATGGAGCCGCGCATCAGGTTGCCCATCAGGCTGCCCACGGTGGAGAAGCGGCTGAGGGACACCAGCGAACCGTGGTCGTGGTAGAGGTAGGGCTTCATCTCGCCGCCGTTCATCTTGGCCAGGATGTTCTTGAACGCCTGGCTGGCCATCTGGTGGGCAGACTGGGCGCGCGGCGGCACAAACTTGCCATCCGGCTGCGGGCAGGCGGCGCAGTCACCGATAACGAAGATGTTCTCGTCACGGGTAGTCTGCAGGGTCTCTTTCACCACCAGCTGGTTGATGCGGTTGGTCTCAAGACCGGCGATATCCTTCATGAAATCCGGCGCCTTGATACCGGCCGCCCACACCATCAGGTCAGCTTCAATCAGCTCGCCATCCTTGGTGTGCAGACCGTCGCTGGTCGCTTCGGTGATCATGGTGGCGGTACGCACGTCCACACCCAGCTTGACCAGCTCCTGATGGGCGGCGCCGCTGATGCGCTCCGGCAGAGCCGGCAGAATGCGCGGGCCCGCTTCCACCAGGGTCACCTTCAGGCTGTCGGTGGTGAGGTTTTTGAAGCCGTAGGCGTAGAGCTGCTCGACCGCATTGTAGAGCTCGGCAGAGAGCTCTACGCCGGTGGCGCCGCCGCCGACGATGGCAATCTTCACCTTGTCGCCCGGCTTATATTCGGTGGCGAACTGCAGGAAGCGGTTCATCATGCTGTTGTGGAAACGGTGCGCCTGGGAGGGGCTATCGAGGAAAATACAGTGATCCTTGATGCCCTTGGTGTTGAAGTCGTTGGAGACAGAACCGATGGCCATCACCAGATAGTCGTAGGGCAGCTCGCGCTCGTTGACCACGATGTCGCCATTGTCGTCGTGGATCGGGGCCAGCACGATGCGTTTATCGTCACGCTTGATGTCGGTCAGGGTGCCGAGCTGGAAGTCGAAACCGTGGTTCTTGGCGTGAGACTGGTAGCTCAGAGCATCAATGCCCGCGTCCATGGAGCCGGTGGCCACTTCGTGCAGCAGGGGTTTCCACAGGTGGGTGCGGTTGCGATCGACCAAAGTGATCTTGGCCTTGTTCTTCTTGCCAAGCTTGCGACCCAGACTGGTGGCCAGCTCCAGGCCACCGGCGCCGCCGCCTACAACGACAATATTCATCATGATGATTTTCCTCGGTTCCTCAAAACGAAAGGGAGCCATTGGCTCCCTAAAACGAAATCGGTCGACGTGATGGATCAGGCTTCTTTGAAGGCCTTCATCCGTTGCAGATGATGCGAGATATTTTTGAACTTATGAGTCTCGCGCTCATCCCACACGATGTCGTAATAGTTCTTCAATTCACGTTCAGTGTCCCGATTATCGCGCACTTCATCCTGAACGGAAAGGATACACAGGCAGTTTCCTGAATTTTTCTTACGAAATTCAGTTACACACTTGGTGCCAATATCGTCATATTCTTCCGGCCGGTCGATCTTGCCCTGCATGTTCTCTTCAGGATGGAGGTTGGGGTTGAAGATCACCTGGCGAATGCCGCACAGAAAGCCGATCCGCTCGCTCCAGTAGCCACCAAGACCCACGCCGCAGATCAGCGGTTTGGGATCGGTACTCATATCGAGCTGTTTTTTCACTTCCTTGAGCAGATGGCTCATATCATGACGGGGGTGAACCGTGCTGTAGTGCACGAAACGCACATCATCATCAATAAACTGCAACTGCAGCACTTTCTCGTGATTGCCTGGGCTGGTGGCATCAAAGCCATGCAGATAGATGATCATGGATAAGACCTCAGGATCTGTGTCGGTTTTATCGAAACTACCCCAGCGGCGGCCATGCGCGCCACCAAAACATCCAACTTTCTTGCTTTGGATCACGCCCCCGCCCCCGATTGCGCCCAGCAGCCCGCGAGCGCCGTCACATGAAGACGGGCGCATTGCGAGCAACGTTATGGTGCCCGGCTATCAAAGTGAGATCGCCAGACCAATAATGATAAACCCCTTACCAATCTGAGATGCCCTCACCTCCTTCCCCTGCCAGCAGCCGGACACTTATCTGGCCGGTATGTGACTCATTTCGCAAAAACAAGGCGTTATCGCCAAACGTTTTCTCTCGTGAGTGGCGTTGTGCATGTTTTGTGCACTGACCCGTGCTGCACCGGATCCCTCTCACTACTGCCGAGGGATCTGGCACCTCTGTCAATACACGAGATCAATGACCGGGAAAGCTGCGGCTTTCACTATCTTGCCTGCAGCAGTTGCGCGGGCTTCAAGGAGTGATCTGTTCATGAACGAGACCAATCCCCCCTCCCCCCGACCGGGTGCGCGCAAGCGCCCGGTGGATGAAGTGGAGCGCATGCTCCCCATGGGCCAACTCTTTACCCTCGGCCTGCAACATGTGCTGGTGATGTACGCCGGCGCCGTGGCGGTGCCGCTGGTGATTGGCGGCAGTCTGGGGCTGCCCAAGGATCAAATCTCCTACCTTATCAGTTCGGATCTCTTCTGCTGCGGCATCGTCACCCTGCTGCAATGTGTCGGGATTGGCCGCTTTGCCGGGATCCGGCTGCCGGTCATCATGTCGGTCACCTTTGCCGCCGTGATGCCGATGCTGGCCATCGGAGCCAACCCGGATCTGGGGCTGACGGGCATCTTCGGCGCCACCATTGCAGCCGGTATCATCTCGACCCTGCTGGTGCCGCTGATAGGTAGGTTGATGCCGCTCTTCCCCACCGTAGTGACCGGAGTGGTTATCACCTCCATCGGGATCAGCATTATGCAGGTGGGGATCGACTGGATGGCGGGGGGCAAGGGTAATCCGGAATATGGCAGCCTGCGCTATATCGGCACCAGCTTCCTGGTGCTCGTCTTTATCCTGTTGGTGACCCGCTTCACCAAGGGCTTTTTCAGCAATATCTCGGTGCTGCTCGGGATCATCTTCGGTTTCGTGGTGGCCATCGCCATGGGCGAAGTGAGCCTCGATGGCCTCGGCGAGGCAGCCTGGTTTGCCCCCATAGTGCCCTTCGCCTTCGGCTGGCCCACCTTCGATCCCATCTCCATCGCCACCCTGACGGTGATCATGCTCATCACCTTTATCGAATCCATGGGGATGTTTCTGGCCCTTGGCGACATCGTCGGCCATCCGGCCAGGCGCGGTGATATCGTGCGCGGGCTGCGGGTGGATGGCATCGGCACCATTATTGGTGGGATATTCAACAGCTTCCCCCACACCTCCTTCTCCCAGAATATCGGTCTGGTGAGCGTGACCGGAGTATCTAGTCGCTGGGTCTGTGTGATGTCGGGGGGGATACTGCTCGCCTTTGGCCTCATCCCCAAGATGTCGGTGCTAGTCGCCTCCATCCCGCCCTTCGTACTGGGGGGCGCCGGTATCGTCATGTTCGGTATGGTGCTGGCAACCGGGATCCGCATCCTGGCGCGCACCGATTACAACAGCAACCGCCACAACCTCTATATCGTCGCCATCAGTCTCGGAATTGGCATGATCCCGACGGTCTCCGGGAATTTTTTCCAGCAGCTTCCGGCGCAGCTACAACCGCTTTTTCATAGCGGTATCCTGCTGGCCACCATCAGTTCGGTGCTGCTCAACCTCTTCTTCAACGGCTATCAGCCGGATCTGACTCACCAGACCCGCCCCCTGTTCGTTGGCCCCATCAAACCGCAACAAAAGCAGGCATAACAAACAGGCCTCCGGACAGCGAGACTGTCCGGAGGCCTGTTGTTCATATCACCGCAGACCCAATCAGGCAGGCAACTGCGCGAAGCGCTCAACCGCATGCGCTACCTGTGCCAGACTCCCCTGCCAGAAGGCGGCCTCACGGATATCCTGCCCCAAATGCTTGGCTACCAGATCTTCGGCGCTCATCCGGCCGGTATCGCGCAACAAGGCGCGATAGGCTTCGGCAATGCCCTCTTCCCCCGCCGCCTTGCGGCTCATCAACTGCTGATAGACCCCGAGGCTGAACAGATAACCGAACAGATAGGGATAGTTGTAAAAGCCCAGCCCGGCGATGGAGAAGTGCGCCTTGGCCGCCCAGAACATGGGGTGATAGCGGGTCAGGCTCCCCTCATACCAGCGTCCCCACGCCTCGTCGGTCAACGCTTTGAGTCGCTCTGCGGATACATAACCCTGCGCCCGCTCGGCCACCAAGGCCTGCTCGAAATCGAAGCGAGCCGGGATATTGACCAGGAAGGTGGCCGCACCGTCGGCTTCGGCCCAGGCGATCGCCAACTGCTCTTCGGGACTTTCTGCCTGCTCGAACAGGGCGCTGCGCACCAGAGTCTCGGCAAAGATGGAGGCCGTTTCGGCCAGCGTCATGGGATAGCTGCGCTGGCTCATCGGCAGATCGCGAATGACCCAGTTGTGCCAGGCGTGGCCCAGCTCATGGGCCAGAGTGATGACGTTATCCATGGTGCCGGCATAGGTGACGAAGACCCGCGGTTCGACCGGTTCTGCAAACTTGGTGCAGTAGGCGCCGGTGCGGCGATTTGGCGTGGGCGCCGCATCAATCCACCCCTTCTCGGCCATCATGCGGGCAAACGCCCCCATCTCGGGATCGAAACGGCTAAAGGCATCGGCAATCAACTCGATCGCCTCATCAAAAGGAATGTCGCGGCGGCTGGAAGCAGGCGGCGGCGCAAAGAGATCCTCCGGCCCCAGATCGTCAAGACCAAGGCGCTCGGCCATCAGCTCCAGCGCCCGCTGGCCCAACCCACGGGCTCGCCAGGTTTCGCTCATCAGGGCATCGAGGGTGGCACGCTCGATATGGCTCTGGTGGCAGGAGAGATCCAGCGCATCAAGCACACGGGTTTTGCCGCGCTGACGGGCCAGCTCCAGCCGCCAGCCGTTAAGGGCATTGAGGATGGCGGCCACCGTCTCCTGCTCCCCTTCCCAACCGGCGCTGATGGCATCAAAGGCTTCTAAACGCAGCGCACGCACCGGACTGGAGAGCAGGTTGCTCGCCTCGGCCAGCCCCATCTCTCGGCCATCAATGGTCAAGCGGATCTTGCCCACCAGATCGTTGTAGAGGTTGCCCCAGGCGTGCAGGCCATCGGTACCCAGACCGATCACCAGTTGCTCCGCCTCCACCGGCAGGCGCTGATCCTGCAAACGACGCTCGTGGCGCAGGCGGTACGCCTCTTCACCGAGCAGCGGATCCGCCATCAGCGCGGCGAATTCCTCTTCCGGCAACGCCAGCATCAGATCTTCCACCGGCGCAAGCGTCTTGAACAGATCGGCATTAAGGGCGCGGGCACGGGACGCCAGCTGTTTGGCCTGCGGATCCCGCGCATCCTGACTGCCGCGGCATGCGGCCAGAATGGCGACGTTCCAGCCGATATGGCGAATATCACGGGCGCGCAGCCGCACTTCCCGCAAGAAATCCAGCAGCGCTGCGTCATCGTCGCGCACCCCGTCCAGACCCGCCATATAGCTGGCCAGCTCTTCCAGCGCGTGGCGGGCTGCGCGCATGTCCGCTTCCAGCTCGGTGCTGTCGAGGCCCGGGTAGATATGGTCGTTATTCCACTGTTGTTGATACATAGCTTCTCGCAAAGGCCTTTATCGGGAGGCGCAACAGACCTGCGGGCAGCAAGTCCGAAACCGGGCAACCCGACGGCCAAAAAATGAAGGGAGGAAAAAAGAGAACATGGCCCGCAAGCTCGCTTATCCCTTGGCCGGGGCAAGACGGCTCACCAGCGTCATCACGGCAACCAGCAGCAGACCCGCCACCACACCGGCCACGGCGTTGAGCAGGGTCGGCGTCACCGCCGCCAGTACGGCCCCTACTGTTGGCAGGGTGGCAACGACAGCGGCTGCGCCTTCAATCAGGTGATGGGCAAAAGGCCAGCCATGCACCAGAATGCCGCCGCCCACCATAAACATGGCGATGGTGCCGACCAGTGCCAGCAGGTGCATCAGACGGGGCGCCGTCACCAACAGTCCCTGCCCCACCGCGCGGCGCAGGGCGCTGCCATCGGGCTTTTGCAGCAGATGCAGACCGATGTCATCGAGCTTGACGATCAGCCCCACCAACCCGTAGACCCCGATGGTCATCAGCAGGGCGATGCCCGCCACTACCGAGAGCTGCAGCGCGAGGCTTGCACCCTGTACCGTGCCAAAGGCGATGACGATGATCTCGGCAGAGAGAATAAAATCGGTGCGGATCGCTCCCTTCACCTTCTGCTGCTCGAAGGCCACCAGATCATCGGGAATAGGAGCAGTGTGTGCCTCACCCTCGCTCACTTCATGAGGCAGGAACTTGTGGGCCAGCTTCTCGGCCCCCTCAAAGCAGAGGTAGGCACCTCCCAACATCAAGAGCGGCGTGATAAGCCAGGGCACCAGCGCACTGATGGCGATGGCGGCGGGCACCAGAATCAGCTTGTTGCGAAATGAGCCCTTGGCCACCGCCCACACCACCGGCAACTCCCGCTCGGCGCGCACCCCGGAAACCTGCTCCGCGTTGAGGGCCAGATCATCCCCCAACACCCCGGCAGTCTTCTTCGCCGCCATCTTGGTCATCAGTGCCACGTCATCAAGCACGCTGGCGATATCATCGAGCAGGGCCAACAAACTGGTTCCAGCCATATCAAAGATCCCTTATATCAGTGAGAAACGTCTTCCCGAAAAATGTCTCGCGCTTGTTCACCACGACCTTGGTCATCAGCGCCACGTCATCAAGCACGCTGACGATATCATCGAGCAGGGCCAACAAACTGGTTCCGGCCATATCAAAGATTCCTTATATCAATGAGAACAACCCCGGGAGGGTGGCGTACGTCCCGATAACCACCAGGGTCAACAGGACCACCTCATGGCGATCGCAGGCCATCATCGGCCGAGCCAAGAATTCGGCGCTCACCATCGGGGGGTTACGTCTTTCGGGCAAAAGATGGCACAGTGTAACGAGAAGCCGCCGTTTCGGCAGCACCCCTGAGCCATTTGTTCCTGGTTCCCTCTGAATCACCTCAAGGAGTTCCCATGCAACCCTGGCAACCTCTGCTCGATCTCTGGTTTGGCGACGAAGCCGATGACGTCCTGCGGGCCACACGGCAAGCCCCCCTCTGGTGGGGGAAAAGCAGCGAAACGGATGCCCTGCTGGCCAAGCAATTTGGCGCGCAAGCAGAGGCGGCCGCCAACGGGGAGCTGGCCGACTGGGCCGATCTACACCACGGCAGGCTGGCGCTGATCCTGCTGCTCGACCAGCTGCCCCGCAATATCCATCGCGGCACGCCTGCGGCCTTTGCCCAGGATCCGCTGGCAAGGGATCTCTGCCTGAAAGGGCTATCCATCGGGGCGGACAAATCCCTCTCGCCACTGGAGCGGGTCTTCTTCTATCTGCCGCTGGAGCATGCCGAATCCCGCGAACAACAGGCCAGAAGTGTGGCGCTGTTCGAGGCACTCGCTGCCGAGCAGGCTGGCACACCGGTGCAGGCGACCTTTGCCGAATTTGCCGACTTTGCCCGTCGTCATCAGGTGATCATCGAACGCTTTGGCCGCTTCCCCCACCGCAACGACATACTCGGTCGCACCAGCACACCGGAAGAGGCGGTATTTTTGCAGCAACCGGGCTCAGGCTTCTAAGCAAGCCATACAAAAAATCCCCGCCAGCTGGCGGGGATTGCGGATGGATAACAACTCTCGGCGTTACTGAATACGATAGCGGGATATCTGCTGGTGGATGCTCTCGGTGGTGACATTGAGCTCCTCGGCGGCGGCTGAGGTCTCCTCCGCTGTGCTGCTGGTTTGCTGCACGACCTGAGCAATCTGCTCTACCTGATGAGCGATCGACTCGGCGGCCGAACTCTGCTCGCGGATGGCATTAGTGATCTCGCCCACCTGATCCATCACCCGGTGCGACGCACTGCGGATCTCGGCAATAATGGCGCCACTCTCGGTCGCCATGGTGACCCCCTGACTCACCTTCTCCTCCACCAGATGCATGCGGGAGACCGTATTGTTCGACTCCTGCTGGATCGCCTCTACCGTGGCGGAGATCTCCTGGGTGGATTGCGCCGTCCGCTCTGCCAGTTTGCGCACCTCATCCGCCACCACCGCAAAGCCACGGCCGGACTCCCCGGCCCTCGCCGCTTCAATGGCCGCGTTCAAGGCCAGCAAGTTGGTCTGCCCCGCGACATCACGGATCACGTTGACCACACCGCCAATGCGCGAAATGCCCTCACCCAGCGCAATGACCTCGGCCGAGGCCTGCCGAATGGAGTCGGCGATCTCGTTGATGGCATGAACGGTGCGCTCGATGGTCCGGCCCCCTTCGGTCGCCAGTTGCCCCGACTCGTTGGTGATGCGGCTCGTCTCCTGAGTACGCTGGGAGATATCGGTGATGCTGACCGTCATCTCTTCCACACCGGCGGCTATCAGACTGGTGGCATCATTGGCCTGACTGGCCGAGCTGGCCAGGTGTTGCGCTGCCTGAGAGAGGGATTCGGCAGTGCTCTTGATCTGCAAGCTGCCTACGGAAAATTCGGTAAATGTCTGTTGCAGCGTATCGAGCAGCCGGTTGACCGCATTGAGGGTCAGACCAATCTCATCCTGCTGTTTCACATCTGCTCTCAGGGTAAAGTTGAGGTCGCGCTGGATCCGGGTCAGGATATCCATGGCAGTGCGAAGGGGATTGGCCACCTGATTGAACAACCAGACAAACAACCCCAACGTCAGCACTGTGGTACCACCGGCGATAAACAACAGGGTTTGCAGGCTGTTGTCGTAGTTCTCCTGACCCTGCTTCTTGAGCGCCAGTCCCAAATCCATATTGAAGTTGACGTGAAGCTCGATTGCCTTGGCAAACTGCTGGAACAATCCGTATGCCTCTCCCGACAGCATGTCTCTGGCTTCATCGTTCTTGTTTTGGCGGGAGAGCTGCAGAACCTTGTCTATCTCCTGATAATATTGCGCGACAATACGTTGATCATCGTCGGTCAGGCGCCGATCTTCATCATTGGAGAGCATCTCAGCTTTGTATTTGTCGAGCAGTGAAGTGATCTGTCCCTGTATCTCGGTGATACCCGTTTCGATCTGCTGCATCCTGCTTGAGTCGGTATTGAGCACATGTGTCTGCACCAGCGAGTGCAATTCATAGAAATCAGCCTGCACTTCCTTAATCAGCGAAATACTGGGCACCGTATTGTCCGTCACATAGCCTAAATCCCGGTTGGCCGAATCGAGGCGGTTGATACTGAACCAGCTGAGAAAAATGAGCGCAAGGATAACCAGCAGGGCTATCAGTTGCAGTCGGCGAGCAATATTCATAACCGTACACTCCAGATGGAAACTATCTAGCAGTGTAGACGAGCCATAAACAACAACGGCCCGCATTGGCGGGCCGTTGTTGTTTATTTTTCATGGCGTTGTGATCAGGCTTTGGCTGGCTCACTCTCGCCCAGCACGACGGTTTCACCCAGACTGTCTTCGGTCTTGGCGACCACGCTGGCGGCGATGGCGTTGCCCAGCACGTTGGTGGCTGAGCGGCCCATGTCGAGGAAGTGGTCGATCCCCAGCAGCAGCAGGATGCCCGCTTCCGGAATATGGAACTGGTTCAGGGTAGCGGCAATCACCACCAGAGAGGCGCGCGGCACCCCGGCCATCCCCTTGGAGGTGACCATCAGCAGCAGCAGCATGGTGATCTGCTGGGCCATGGAGAGCTCGATGCCATACGCCTGGGCGATGAACATCACCGCGAAGGTGCAGTACATCATGGAGCCGTCGAGGTTGAAGGAGTAACCCATCGGCAGCACGAAGCTGGCGATGCGCTTGTCACAACCGAACTTCTCCAGACGATCCAGGGTCTTCGGATAAGCCGCTTCGGAGCTGGCGGTCGAGAAGGCGAGCAGGATGGGTTCGCGGATCATCGCCAACAGCTTGATGACGCGACCACGCAGGAAGACGCTGCCCATGGCGATCAGCAGCAGCCAGAGACAGGCCAGCGCAATATAGAACTGAGCCATAAAGCTGCCGTAGGTAACCAGAATACCCAGCCCCTCTTTGGCCACCATGGCGGCGATGGCGCCAAACACCGCGAACGGCGCAAAGTTCATCACATAACCGGTCACTTTCAGCATGATCTCGGCAGCGCTGGCCATCAGCACCACTACCGGCTTGGCCAGATCGCCGAGCGCGGCGGCAGCCAGACCGAAGAAGAGGGAGAAGACCACGATCTGCAGGATCTCGTTGGTGGCCATCGCCTCGACCACGCTCTTGGGAATGGCGTGGGTCACGAAATCTTTCAGGGTAATGGCACCGGCAGCAATGCCCGAGCTGGCGGTGTCATTGGGCAGGGAGAGCGAAAGCCCCACACCCGGCTGCATCAGGGTCACCATCACCAGACCCAGGCTCAGGGACATCAGGGAGGCCAGCATGAACCAGCCGAGGGTCTTGGCACCGATACGCCCCACGGTGCGGGTGTCGCCCATCTTGGCGATACCGACCACCAGGGTGGTGAAGACCAGGGGAGCGATGATCATCTTGATCAGGCGCAGGAAGATATCGGTCAGGATCGTGATGTTATTGGCGAAATCCGCAGCCTGATCTGCGGCAAACATCCGATAGCCCTGGCCGGTGAGGATGCCAAACATCATGGAGATGAGGATGGCGACCGTCAGTTTATTCATTTTCATGGGGGAGTCCCGGTTTTGATTGGTGCAAGCCGTAAACAGTGGCGTGGGAGCCACTACAGTCCGTTTTTGTGATCCGAGCCGTTGATTCCTGGCGGCTGGTATGCTGGGAGAATGCCTAAAAGCAGGGGGTAAATCTAGAGGCTTTATCCAGAATTTTATCCTGCCATTAGGTGTATGTGATATGGATCTTGCAAACCACCAATATTAATCACTGTTTATTTTGATTTCGGCGAGATATTTCGCATTAAGAGTTCGCTCATCGAGTGCCCGTGACAACAGGCGAAAAGTGAGCAGCGCCGAGATGGTATGCTGCACCTGCATCTGGGCCATAAAGAGATCAGGTTCATCTTCGTCAAAGCCGAAGATCGGCCGTGATGGGGTCACCCTGACGGCATCGCGGTTAATGGTCAGCTCATCGACCTTGAGCCAGGAGTAACCCTCTGCCAGTGCCAGCTCCCCTGCCCGCTTGAGCACATATTTGCGGGCGGTCTCCCTGTCCACCAGATCGTTGCCGACAAACTCCAGTTGCCACTTGTCCGGGCCAAGCCGGGTCTGGGAGAAACCGGTCTGGCCATTCCAGAACGACTTTTCACTCTGGTAAGGAGTGGCGCAGCCCACCAGCAGCAGGGTGAGCATCAGCAGACAACAGGGTTTAGATACGGATGCAGGCACGAGAGGCCTCGCCAGGCAAATGAGCAACAGAGTTGTTACTACACCATAAAGCGCGGTGGCTGCACAATCGACTCACGCCAACAGCGACCGGCACGCATCACCACTGGCTTCGCGCCTGTGCGGCAAATCGCAGGCAAAAGA
>NZ_JAYJLJ010000016.1:0-114948 GCF_051948815.1 Aeromonas sp. Lyrl_2 | reverse complement strand
TTCGGCGTGTTCCGCCGTGCTGGTAGGGGCGCATTATAGGGAGCGGCACTGCGATGACAAGACTTTTTTTGAAGAAAATCACGAAAATTTCAAATTATTCAATTAGAAACAGCTTATTCAGTGTATATATACAATGTTATCCACAATCCGGTTATTTCACTCCCATTTTAGCGTCATTTATGTCGCCTTCAGTGACCTTGGGAATGCCATACTGGAGCCGATAACCTCTCCCGAGTGGTCCATGGTAGCGCCAATCAGGAAAGCTGGTTACCATGGAGGTGAATATAGTGTTGCACCTTTTTTGCTTTCATTTACAAAAGGTCTTTTAAGATGAATTTATCCAAGTTTCCCGTATATATGCAGGCCGCAATCCTTGCTCTGGTATTGGCAGTGGTTGGCTACCTGGTTGCCCAGGCCCTGCAGTTCTCTTTGAAAGCGGAAGTGATTTTTGCAGCAGGTCTGGCCATTGGCGGTTTCGTGGTACCGCTGTTCCTGAAGCGAACCCCGGCTAATGTCGCCGAGTCGATCGCCAATCAGGAGACTTGCACCTTATATGTAGGCAACCTGCCCTATCGCGCCAATGAGATTGCAGTGCGCGAATTGTTTGCCGAACAGGGCCAGGTCATTTCCGTACGGTTGATGAAGGACAAGGCAACCGGCAAGCGCAGAGGTTTCGGTTTCGTGGAGATGCCCGCCGCCGATGCCGCCAAGGCGATTGCCGCTTTGAATGACAAAGAGTATCAGCAGCGCACCCTCAAGGTGCGTGAAGCGAATGACAAACGTGATAAAGAGGAAAGAGAAGGTAGCGAAACTGACGCCTAACCGCTCGTCAGTACTTCACCTCTTCCAGTGATGACAGCCCCCATGCTTGCAAGGGGGCTGTCAGTTTTTGAGCCTCCCCATCCAGCCGGGTACAGTAAGCCCTGGCAATTACCTCTTCTATATGTACAGGCTGCACGATGGCATGCCCGCCATTGTTCAGCAACCAGGCCACCCGTTTGGCAACGGCACTGCCCGAGTCAATAAGCTGACATTGCGGCATCAGTTGCCCAATCTCTTCATTGAGTAGCGGGAAGTGAGTGCAACCAAGCACCAGCGTATCCGGCTTCTCTTCCCCTTCCAGCCAATCGGCCAATACCTCGCGCAGTAGCGCCATATTGACCGGTAGGCCCGCCAGCTTGTGTTCGGCTTCTATGACCAGCTCGGTGGTGCCTTTGAGCAGCACCCGCTTGCCGGGAGCAAACTGGGCGATCAGTTCGTGGGTATAGTCGCGGCTGACGGTGCCTGGAGTGGCCAGCAGACCGATACAACCGTTGCGAGTCTGAGCAGCTGCGGGCTTGATGGCTGGCACCACCCCCACCACGGGAATATCCAATGCCTCACGCAGGGCTGGCAGCGCTATGGTGCTGGCCGTGTTGCAGGCAATCACCACCAGATCTATATGATGACGGGCCACCATGGTGGTCACCAAGCGGGTGCAGGCAGCAATCAGGGCGGGCTCGCTCAATTCACCATAGGGGAAGTTGGCGTTGTCGAAGCAGTAGAAATAGTTGTGTGCCGGCAGAACGCGGCGGATCTCGCGGTAGATGGTCAGGCCACCCATACCGGAATCAAACACGAGAATATTGGCCACTTGAGCTCCCCTTTGGTGCAAGGCGGCGATCATACTCCCGCCTGCCGCCAATAGAAAAGGCCCTGCCAATGGCAGGGCCCCTGATTTTTCCGCTTGGCCGGCTCCGGCTTAGAGTGAGTAATCCATCGTCACGTAGTAAGCGCGCTCATCGGCCGGATAACCCACCGCAGTCTGATACTCCTTATCAAGCAGGTTGTTGATCTTGCCAGATACCTTGAGCGCCGGAGTGACCTTGTAGCCGACCGCCAGATTCCACACGCTGTAGCCACCAAGTGTTGTGGTGTTGGCCACATCGCCATAGCGCTCACCCTGATAGATCCAGCTCAATGAACCATCAAGCTGCTGCCACTGCGCCTGCGTCACCCACTTGGCCCCTTTGCGGGAGATCAGCTGCAACTGCTTGTCGCTTACCTTGTCTTTGGGATCCTTGTATTCGGCAGAGACCCAATGACTCACCCAGCCGGTATCAAACTCCCCTTCCAGCTCGATCCCTTCAATTCGCGCCTTGCCAACGTTCTGTGGTGTCCACATACCCTGACTGTTGGGTGCCCACTGGATCATCTGTTCGAAGTCGTTGCGATAACCGGTGGCTCGCCACTCCACGCCAGCGGTTTGACCGTCCAGCATCAGCTCGCTGCTCTTCGACTCTTCCGGCATCAGGTTGGGATTGCCAGAGCCCGGATAGTAGAGGTCGTTAAAGGAGGGGGCGCGGAAACCGGTGCCGTAGCGGGCACTCAGGCGGTAATCCTCGACAAAGCGCCAGCCTGCGCCGGTCTGCCAGGTGTTGTGACGGCCAAACTGCTCGTTGTCGTCGCTACGGCCGCTCAGCTCGCCCTGCCAGGTCTGGTTGTCAAACTGGGCAAGGGCATAGAGACCAGTGTTGTCGCGCTCTTTGGCGTCGGCTGGATACGTGGCGCCGGAGGAGCGGGAGCGATCGTCCAGCATGTCGCGCTGCCAGTCAGCACCGCCGCCGAGCGTCCACAGCTCGTTCAGCTTGAGGCTGTTGACCCAGTTCAGGCTGTACTGGCGGGTGTAGGTCCGGTTATTGGCCTGATCGCGGCCACTGTTGTCCTGATAGTCGTACGCATCCTGTTTGGAGAAGGCGCCACGCAACTCACTCAGATAGCGATCGTCGTGATAGCGCGACCCCAGCTGATAGCTCTGGTTTTCAGTCCAGGTCTCGTTGCGCTGATGGGTGGCAGGCCCCCAGGCGGAAGCCGCAGAAGAGCGGTCGTACTGGGCGACATTGCGGAACCAGCGGGTTGTACCGAACAGATCCCAATTGCTGCCGAGCGCCTGCTGGTAGTCCAGCATGGCGTTGTAGCCCTGATGCCCATGACGGTCACCATCGTTGATGCCGGGCAAGGGGTGTACGTTGTAACCCTCTTCATCATCAAAACCGCCAGCCACCTTGAGCTGACCCGCCTCACCTACCTGGCTGGCACTACTGAAAGCGGCCTGACGCTGTTGATGGGAACCAGCACCGATATTGAACTTGTGCTGATTTGTCCCCTTGTCGGGACGGGTAATGATGTTGATCACCCCGCCGATGGCGTCGGAGCCGTAGATGGTGGCGCGCGGGCCGCGGATATACTCGATCCGCTCGACCTGATTGAGCGGCAGGTTATTCAGTTCGGTCATACCGGCGGTCAAAGAGGCACTGCGCACCCCGTCCACCAGTACCAGTGTCTGGGAGGAGGTGCCACCACGCACCCGCAGCGAGCTAAGCTGGCCTCGGCCACCATTGCTGACCACTTCCACACCGGGCAGGGTCTTGACCACATCGGTCACGGTCTGGGCTTGCAGGCGATCGATCTCGTCCCGGGTCACCACATTGACCGGGGCAAGCACGCTGGAGGCAGGTTGGGCGACGCGGGTAGCGGTCACCACCATGGTGGGATTGACGGGGATGGTCAGCTGCTGGGCAAACGCCGCCGTCGGCAACAGGGCAGCCGCCAGAAATTTCTTCGACATGAGAGATCCTTAAGTTCGCGTAAGTATCTACTTCGTGGCCGGTTTCTCTCGGCCCGAAATACGAACTCTGGCAGGTCTTCGGGCTCGGGGGCTGATAGCCTACGGCGACGGCTTCCCGCCTGACGGCAGTGCCCTGATGTCGCTTCGTTCCCCCTTACCGCTGCGCGCCAGCTCCGGATTTTCACCGGATTCCCTATTAAGCATGATGCGCCAAAGCGCAGGGATTATAGGCAGGGCGGAGGTGGATGTATAGCCATCCAGATTTCTATTTCTTGCCAGCCAGTGCAGCCAACCGCTGCTTCGCTCCCTCCATCACCGCCTGTACGCCGGGATGGGAGAGGTGACGACCGGCCGACACCAGATAGTAGGAGAGCGTCACCTCGGTCAGGGTTGCAATGCGTTCGACACCGTAGAGTCGCGCGATCTCGTCGGCCATGGCCAGCGGCGCCGGAAAGATCCCCATCCCCGCCTTGCCGAATGACTTCATCAGGGTGGAGTCATCGAACTGACCGACCAGATGGGGATGAATGCCTTGCTGCCGATACCAGGCCAGCAGGCTGTCATGGGTCGCCGACTTCTCCCCCGGGATCAGCAGCGGCAGCCCTTCGAGGGAGGCAGGAAAACCCTGCCGCGCCCGGGCAGCCAGCTCGGGGCTGGCAAACAGCGCCAGCGGGCTGCGCCCCAGCTCGTGGTTGTAGCCGCGCACGCCACTGTCGGGGGGAAGCGGGCGATCGATCAGCACCATATCCAGCTTGTGACGGGCCAGCTCGCTGAACAGCTGCTCGGCCCGCTCCTCGTGACACACCAGCCGCAGCGGGGTCGCCAGCGCCATGGCGGGAGCCAGCAGCTCGAACGCCAGGGTACGGGGTACCGAGTCGGCGATCCCCACCTGCATGGTCAGCTCCTGACTGGCGTGGCGCAGGGTGTGCTCCAGCTCGGCGCCGAGCGAGAAAATCGCCCCCGCCTGCTCCTGCGCCTGCCGTCCGGCGGCAGTCAGCACCAGACGCCGCCCCACCCGGTTGAACAGCGCCACCCCGAGGGACTGCTCCAGCTCTGCAACCTGACCGCTGATGGTCTGCGGCGTGAGATGCAGCTGTTCGGCGGCCTGCGTCACGCTGCCACTGCGCGCCACATGCCAGAAGTAGTAGAGCTGTTTGTAGTTGAGCATGCCGTTCCCTATCAGTTTTTACCGAACAACCATCAGCGAGAATCTGATTTTATCGAAACATTGCGGGCTCTAGCATGCAACCATTATCTGAACTGCCCTGCGAACCATCATGCTGGACGTTGTTGTACTCTTCTTTCTGTTTGGTCTGCTGGCCGGTCTGGTGCGCTCCGAGCTCAAACTGCCGCCTGCCCTCTACGATACCCTATCCCTCTTTTTGCTGCTGGCCATAGGCCTCAAGGGCGGCATCGGTCTGGCCCAGCAATCCCTGCAGCCTCTGCTGCCGCAACTGGCGCTGGTGATCCTGCTCGGCGTGGTGCAGACCCTGCTCGGCTTTGCCGTTCTGCGCCTCAAGATGAACCGGATCGATGCCGCTGCCACCGCCGCCCACTATGGTTCGGTCAGCGTCGCCACCTTTGCGGTCGGGGTGAACCGGCTCACCGAGCGGGGCATCAGCTTTGAATCCCAGCTCTCCATCTTCCTCGCGGTGATGGAGATCCCGGCCATTCTGGTAGGCATAGTGCTGGCCCGCGGCATCAGTCGCGAGACCCGCTGGCGCATGCTGGCCCACGAGACCTTCCTCGGCAAAGGGGTCACCCTGCTGCTGGGCGGCATGGCCATCGGCTATCTGGCCGGGCCGGATAGAATTGCTCCGCTCAAACCGCTGTTTGTCGACCTGTTCAAGGGTGCGCTGGCGCTGTTCCTGCTGGAGATGGGCCTGATCGTCGCCCGTCAGTGTCAGGATCTGCGCCACCACGGCCTGTTCCTGCTCGGCTTCGCCCTGTTGATGCCGCTCGCTTCCGCGGGACTGGGATTGGCAGCTGGCCAGCTGATGGGCCTCTCTCTCGGCGGCCTGACCCTGCTGGCCACCCTGGCGGCCAGCGCCTCCTATATTGCCGTGCCAGCCACCATGCGTATCGCCGTGCCTCAGGCCAACCCGGGGCTGTCCCTCAGCGCAGTGCTGGGGGTCACCTTCCCGTTCAACATCATGCTGGGGATCCCGCTCTACCACAGCTGGGCCCGCCACTTCACGGAGTAGCCACATGCAGACCGAGACCCGCACCCTGCTGACCGTCATCACGGAAGCCAATCTGGAGCCGACCCTGCTGCGCACCCTCACCCGCGAGGGGCTGCGCGGCTACACCATCACGGATGCCCGCGGCCGGGGGGATCATGGCGAACGCAACGCCAGCTGGAGCGAGAGCGGCAATATCCGGCTGGAGGCGATCTGCAGCCGGGAGCAGGCGGAGCGGCTGCTGGCCCACCTGCAGAGTCGCTACTACCCCGATTACGCCATGATCGCCTTTCTGCAACCGGTCGAAATCGTGCGACCCGAGAAATTCTGAGCCGGCTTGCCGGCTCTTTTTGCTTACCAAAAGCAAACGTTTAACAGCAAGGAACCAATACACATGAACACCCCTCCCCTGATCGGCCTGGTAATGGGCTCCGACTCCGACTGGCCCGTGCTGCAGGCTGCCGCCCGCATCCTCAAGGAGCACGGCGTGCCTTACGAGGCGCAGGTAGTCTCGGCCCATCGCACCCCGGATCTGCTGTTCGAGTATGCCGCCACTGCCCGCGCGCGCGGCCTGCGCGCCATCATCGCCGGAGCCGGTGGCGCCGCTCACCTGCCGGGTATGGTCGCCGCCAAGACCACCCTGCCGGTGCTGGGGGTGCCTATCCCCTCTCGCCATCTCAAGGGGATGGACTCCCTGCTCTCCATCGTGCAGATGCCCAAGGGGGTGCCGGTCGCCACCTTCGCCATCGGCGAGGCGGGGGCCGCCAACGCCGCCCTGTTCGCGGTCTCCCTGCTCTCGGTCGCCCGGGATGACGACGCCCCCCGCTACCGGCAGCAGCTCGACGACTTCCGCACCCGCGAGCGCGACCGGGTGCTGGCCCTCACGCTGGGGGAGCCGACATGATTGTGCCACCCGCCACCCTCGGCATGCTGGGGGGCGGCCAGCTTGGCCGCTACTTTGTGATGGCCGCCCACCGCCTCGGCTACAAGGTGGTGGTGCTGGATCCCGACCCGGCCAGCATCGCCGGTGCCGCCGCCGATCACCATATTGTCGCCCCCTATGACGACACTGGGGCACTGGTCGAGTTGGCCAGCCGCTGCGAAGCCATTACCTGCGAGTTCGAGAACGTGCCCGCCGCCACCCTCGCGCTGCTCGAACAACAAAAGCCGGTACGCCCGGGCGCCAGCGCGGTGCGCATCTGTCAGGATCGCCGTGAAGAGAAAGCCTTTCTGCGCAGAGCAAACATCCCGATCGCCCCCTATCTGGCGCTACTGCCGGAAGAGCCCATCCCCGCACAGGCCAGCGAACTCTTGCCCGCCATTCTCAAAACTGCCCGCGAAGGGTACGACGGCAAGGGGCAGTGGCAAGTGAGTAATCTGGATGAGCTGGCGACGGCGCTAGCAGCCAGTGGCGTGCCCTGCGTGCTGGAAAAACGGCTGGCACTGGAGGGGGAGTTTGCCCTGACCCTGGCGCGCAGCCCGAACGGCGCCATCAGCACCCTGCCGCTGGTACAGAACTGGCACAGCGGCGGCATCCTCGATCAGACCCGCTCCCCGGCCAACGTGCCAACGCTGGAGAACGAAGCCAAAGGAATCGCTGAGCGACTGATCGCCGCCCTCGATTACGTGGGAGTACTGACGGTGGAGTTCTTTCTGGTGGAAGGCCGCCTGCTGGTCAACGAGCTGGCGCCCCGCCCCCACAACTCGGGTCACCCCAGCCTCGACAACGCCGCATGCAGCCAGTTCGAGTTGCAGGTGCGGGCCCTGTGCGATCTGCCGCTGCCAGAGCAGATCGTCGTGCGTCCCGCCCTGTTAATCAACCTGCTGGGGGATCTCTGGCAAAACGGCACGCCCGACTGGGCCACCCTGCTGGCGCGGCCCGGCCTGCATCTGCACCTCTATGGCAAGGGCGAGCCCCGCCCCGGCCGCAAGATGGGCCATATCACGGTAACCGGTGACAACTGGTCAACGGTGGAAGAGAGCTGCCGTCAGGCCCGCCAGCTGCTGGGGCTAGCGCCGCGCTGATCGACCATCGGAAATGCAAAGACCCGGGCATGGCCCGGGTCTCTGTTTTTGCTTGCGGTGGCAGGGAGGCTTGTCAGGCCCGCTCGACCGCTACCGGTGCCGGCAGGCGAATGGTGAGGGAGAGCACCAGCGCCACCACCAGCAACACCAGGATCAGGTGGAAGGTCGCCATAAAGCCGCCAGACAGGGAGGCCACGATAGAGCCGATGATGCTGCCCAGACCAAAGCCCAGATAGATGACGCCGTAGTTCTTGGTCAGGTTGTTGAGACCGAAGAAGTCGCTCACCAGCGAGGGGTAGACGGTGATGGTGCCGCCGAAGCTGAACGCCACACAGGCGACCGCCACGAAGAACAGGTTGGCATTGAGCGGCACGAACAGCAGCAGCGCCATGCCCGCCAGGGTAATCAGCTGAGCGATGGTGATGACCCGGATGCGGGACATCTTGTCAGAGAGGATACCCAGCACCAGACGGCCACCCAGGTTGGCCATGGCGATGATGGCGACGGCATTGGCGGCGACCACGGCTGGCAGACCCACCATCTTCTCGCCGATATCCTTGGCCACGCCGATGACGTAGAGGCCGCTCATGCAGGCGGTGAGGAACATCAGCGCCAGCATCCAGTACTGCGGCTTGCGCATCGCCTCGGCCAGAGTGAAGTCACGGCTCTCACTCTGCTGTACGGAAGCTGCCTGCTTGGGCGCATCCTTCATCAGCATACCGCCCACCAGCACCATGGACATCGCAATCAAGCCCCACAGCTGGAAGGTGGTCTCAAGGCCGGAGCTGGAGAGCAGCAGCAGGTTGATGTATTTGAAACCGAGACTGCCGAGGCCATAGGCACCGATGGAGCAGGCGGAGATCAGCCCCTTGCGCTCCGGGAACCACTTCACACAGTTGGAGAGAGTCATCAGGTAGCCGGTGCCGTCGGCAAAACCGACCAGAATGCCCGCGCAGAGATAGAGCATCGCCAGATTGCTGGCGTGGGCGGTGAGGAAGAAGCCGATGCCGAGCAGCACGCCGGCACCCAGGGTCACGTTGCGCACCCCGAATCGCTCCTGCAGCTTGCCCGCCATGGAGGAGGCGACCGCCAGCGACAAGCTGAGCAGGCCAAAGGCGAATGCGACCTGACTCACCGGCTCGTCCAGCTTGTCGGAGAGCTGGGCGTTGAACAGGCTCCAGGTATAGACAGAACCCAGTGCAAACTGGGTGATGATGGTACCGATCAGTGTCAGGTACCGGGTGCGATTCAGATCGATGGTCATGATGCGTCTCGGTCGATGGCCTTAAGGAAATTGAGGCCACTATAGGCAAGACGCAGCTCGCGCCGATCGATTAAGGCATGAAATGCAGATCGGCGGGAATGAATGACAATCAGAGCCGCATCAGCTGACGGAACGCCTTGATGTTGCTGCGACTGACCGGCACTTCGAACGGCAGATCATGGAGCCGGATGAGATAGGTGCTGTTAAACCAGGGGACTATTTCGCGGATTTTGTTGATGTTGACGCAGTAGGAGCGGTGGCAACGGAAGAACCCCTCGGCAGGCAACCGGCTGACAAACTCGCTGATGGTCATGGTCATCACGTAGCGGTCATCACGGGTGTAGACATAGGTAAGCTTCTCGTCGGCTTCCGCGTAGTAGATCTGCTCGCAGGGGGTGACGATGATGCGCTCCCCCTTCACCAGATTGACGGTGCGATTGTGGGGGCTGCTCCCCTCACCGCTCGCCTCCCCCGTGGAGGCTGGCTGCGACTTGCCCGCATGCTCGAGCTTTTGCAGCAGATTGATGATGCGGGGCTCGTTGTAGGGCTTGAGGATGTAGTCGAACGCCTCCAGCTCGAACGCTTCCACCGCAAACTCCTTGTAGGCGGTGACGAAGACAATGTGGGGCGGATGGCTCGACTTGTGCAGGTTCTTGGCCAGCAGCAGGCCATCGATGGAGGGGATCTGGATATCCAGAAACACCACATCCACCTCGTGATCCTGCAGGTATTTGAACGCCTCCAGCCCATCTTCGAAGCTCGCCACTATCTCGATCTGGCTGTGCTGCCCCACCAGATAGGCCAGCTCTTCACGGGCCAGATACTCGTCTTCCACAATGATCGCTTTCAGCATGACAACACCTCTCGCGGCACACACTTATCCTCAACCATGATGGCTCTCAGCATGGCATCGACTCCTGATCCGGCAGATAGAAACTCACCTCGGTACCCGGTTCCAGCCGCTTGAGATGCAGGCCGTCGCCATAAAGCAGCTTGACCCGCTGATGCACGTTCATCAGGCCGATGCTGCGGCTCTCCACCCGACCGGCGGCGACCCCGTCGATTACAGCCTGACTGATGCCGTAACCGGTGTCCCGCACCGATACCCGGATGCCGCCCGCCAGCTGTTTCACCTCGATAGTGACCCGACCCGGAGCGCTGCGGGGCTGGATGCCGTGCAGGATGGCGTTTTCCACCAGCGGCTGCAACAGCAGGCTCGGCACCTGAATGTGCACATCGTCCACCTCGAACACCACCTCCAGCTTGTCGCCAAAGCGGGCCTGCTCGATGGCCACGTAGTCGCGCACCTGCTGCAGCTCCTCCTGAATGTCGATAAGCTCATCCCCCTTGTTGAGGTTGTAGCGCAGGTAGTCCGCCAGATTGGCGATCAGCTGGCGCGCCTGTTGGGGCCGGATGCGGATCAGCGACGAGATGGCGTTGAGGGCATTGAACAGGAAGTGCGGGTTGATCTTGCTCTGCAGGGCGGTGAACTCCGCCTTGCGGGTCATCTCCTTGAGCTGCTCGATGCGCGACACCTCCATCTGGGTGGAGATGAGCTGGGAGAGGCCCACCGCCATCTCCCGCAGCGAGCTGGTGATGCTGTGGGTGCGGCGGTAGTAGATCTTGAGGGTGCCGCTCACCGAGCCGTTTTCCCGCAGTGGAATAATGATGACCGAGTGGAAATCAGAGAGGTGATACTGGCGCAGATCGTTGTTGATGATGATCTGGTCGAGCAGCACCGCCTGCTGGGTCATGCCGCTGATGGCGTGGTGCTCGTCCAGCTCGTAATAGTCCTTGCCCACCCCGACATAGGCCAGCACGTCATGGGTATCGGTGATGGCCACCGCATCGGCGCTGATGTCGCGCCGGATCACATCGCACACCTGACTGAGGGAGTGGCGATCGATGTTCTGGAAGAAGGGCAGCGTCTTGTTGGCGATATCCAGCGCCAGCTTGGCCTGCTTGGCAGCAATCAACTCCTTCTCGTCATCCAGATCCTGCACCAGCTTGATGATGAGGCCGATGCAGAGCGCCCCGGCGATCATCGGATAGGCGATGTGGTTAACGATCTCCACCCCGACTTCGTGGGGCTCGGTCAGCAGCCAGATCAGCAGCATGGTCAGCCCTTCGCACAGCATCCCCGCCAGAATGCCGTAGAGCCAGAGCCGCGACTTGCGGCAGCGCAGGTGCAGCCAGGTGGCGAGCAGGCCGGCGATGATGCTGGCGATGAGACACGGGATAGAGGTATGACCGTCCATATCGATGAGATAGCGGTGCAGGCCGGAGATGACCCCGGCCGGAATGCCGACCCAGGGGCCGAACAGGATGCCGCCGGAGATGATGGCGATGATCCGCACGTTGATCAGCGCCCCCTCCACCGGAATGCCGGTGTAGGTGCTGAACACCGCAAACAGACAGAAGATGGAGGCCACCAGCACCAGCTCGGCCGGGGTGTGATCCCGCTTCTGGAACAGCCGCTGGAACGGCCGGGTGCGGGTCAGGAAGAAGAGGGTCATCAGCATCAGCGCCGCCCGCTCGAACACCGCCAACAACATCATCTGATTCTCAAGCATCTGCGCCCCCTTGCGGCAACCCGACCGATCACCATAACCCTGACCAATAAATCGGGGCCGGATAAACCAGCCCCTGTGACATCAACAGTACTGACCGGCCACCCAGCCGGAGGACCAGGCCCACTGGAAGTTGTAGCCACCGAGCCAGCCGGTCACATCCACCACTTCACCGATGAAGTAGAGGCCGGGCACCTTGCGTGCCTCCATGGTCTTGGAGGAGAGCTCGTTGGTATCGACGCCGCCCAGGGTCACTTCGGCGGTGCGATACCCCTCGGTGCCGTTGGGCAGGATCTGCCAGTCACCCAGCAGGTTGGCCACCGCTTCCAGTTCACGCTCGTTGTATTGGCGCATCGGCTTGCTGACCAGCTGGCCCAGCTCCACCAGCTTGTCGACGAAGCGCTTGGGCAGCTCGCGCCCCAGCACGGTTTTCAGCTCCTGCGCCGGGTGAGCCTGCGCCCACTCGTGCAGGGCGGCCGGAATATCCAGCTCCGGCAGCAGGTTGATGTGGATCTTCTCGCCGGCATGCCAGTAGGAGGAGATCTGCAGGATAACGGGGCCGGAGAGGCCACGATGAGTGAACAGCATCGCCTCCTTGAAGCGGGTGCCATCCTCGGCGGTCACCACCACCGGCAGGCTGATGCCCGCCAGATCGGCGAAGGCCTCTTTCTCGGCCTGATGGAGGGTAAAGGGCACCAGACCGGCGCGGGTCGGCAGCACCTTGAGACCGAACTGCTCCGCCAGCTTGAAGCCATACGGGGTCGCGCCCAGCTTGGGCATGGAGAGACCGCCAGTCGCCACCACCAGCGAGTGGCAGCCGATCTCACCCTTGCTGGTGGTCAGCAGAAAGCCCTCGTCCTGCTTGCTGACGGTGAGGATCTCGGTCTGGAACTGCAGGGTCACCCCGGCCCAGTCACACTCGATGAGCAGCACATCGACGATATCCTTGGCGCTCTCGAGACAGAACAGCTGCCCCAGGGTGCGCTCGTGATAGTTGACCCCGTGGCGATCCACCAGATCGATGAAATCCTGCTGGGTGTAGCGGGCCAGCGCCGACTTGCTGAAGTGGGGATTCTCCGACAGGTAGGCGTGAGCGCCCGCCTGATGGTTGGTGAAGTTGCAGCGGCCACCGCCACTGATGAGGATCTTGCGGCCCGGCTTCTTGGCATTGTCGAGCACCAGCACGGAGCGGCCACGGTAGCCCGCCTGAGCCGCACACATCAATCCGGCCGCACCGGCCCCGATCACCACCACATCGACCTGCTTCATCATCACTCACTTATCAAAATAGAAACGGCACCTGGCCAGAACCGTGATTGCCTCTGGCTGACATCACAACGGTGACTGCCCACCAGAATAAACAACGGCCCTTAAAAGGGCCGTTATTGTACTGGCTGAACACTAAGTGTCCACGACTATCAGGCGTTGCTGTCCATGATGCTGGCAGGGGCGCCTTTGGCCAGTTCGGCCAGCTCCTTGTCGATGAAGTAGAGGCCTTTGCCATCTTCACCCACCAGACCCAGACGGTCGACGATGCTCTTGAACAGCTTCTCCTCTTCATGCTGCTCGGCCACATACCACTGCAGGAAATTGAAGGTGGAGTAGTCCTGGGTGGTGAAGGCTACGTGGGCCAAACCATTGATGCACTTGGTGATGTGATACTCGTGCTCCAGAGTGGTACGGAACACGTCGCCCAGCGACTTGAACTCGTGGGGAGGGGCATCAATGGCACCCAGCTTGGGCATGGCGCCGGTCTCGCTCACATAGGTGAACAGACGCTCCATGTGCTGGCGCTCCTCGACCGCGTGCTGACGCAGGAAGGTGGCAGCCCCCTCAAAGCCCTTGTCTTCGCACCAGGCGCTCATCTGCAGATAGAGATTGGAGGAGTAGAACTCCAGGTTAATCTGCTCGTTCAACTTCTCGATCATGGCTTGGGCCAGCATCTTGTTTCTCCTCAGTGATTTGGTATCGATTGTCGCCACACTCCCGTCACGAATCAACCCGCCAACGAGAGGGAGATCCCGTTTCTTTCAGCTCAGGGGGTCAGCTCCCTAAGGGAGGCGACATCCACCGGCGCAGCATAATCGACGCCCGGCAGCTCGAAGCCGTTGAGCTGCATGAAATCCTGCCGCAGCCCGGCAAAGTCCCCCAGCGCATGGAAATTGTCCGGCGTCACCTTGGGCCAGAGCGCCGAAACGGCGGCCTGAATGGCCGGGTCGAGCTCGTAGTCATCCATCCGGATCAGCCGGTTGCCATCGGCCACCACCCCATTGGCCCCATACATCTTGGCGGCAAACAGTCGCTGCATCTGCTCGATGCAGCCCTCATGGACGCCGCGCTCCTTCATCACCCCCATCAGCAGGCCCAGATAGACCGGCAGCACCGGGATATAGGCGCTCGCCTTGGTCACCAGCGCCTTGCAGACCGACACCCAGGCGTGACCACCAATCTCGGCCAGCTGCAGGTTGATGGTCTCGGCGGTGGCGTGCAGATGCTCCTTAGCATAACCGATGGTGCCATCCCGATAGAGGGGATAGGTAGATTCCGGGCCGATATAGGAGTAAGCGACGGTTTGCGCACCGGGGGCGAGACAATCCGCCTGCTGCAACGCCTGCATCCAGAGCTGCCAATCCTCGCCCCCCATCACAGTGACGGTGTCGCGGATCTCCTCCGGCGTGGCGGGCGCCAGCGACTGCTGCACCAGGGTATCGCGTTCCAGATCCAATCCCCAACCGCTGAACGGCTGGCCGGTGGTCTTGAGCACCGAACGCACCTGCGTGCCATCGGGCAGCACCCGGATACCGCTCGCGAGCGAATAGATCACCAGATCCACCTGCCCCAACTGCTGGCGGATGGTGTCGATGGCCTGCTGACGCATGCCGTCGGAGAAGGCATCGCCAATCAGGTTGATGGCGATACGCCCCTCCTGCTCCGCCTCCTTGCGAAACCAGATGTTGTTGTACCAACCGGCGCTGCCGAGCCCTTTGTCGGAAGGGCCCCGCTCAAACGAGATACCGATGGTGTCGGCACCGGCACCAAAGGCGAGCGCAATGCGCGACGCCAGTCCAAACCCGGAGGAGGCACCCAGCACCAGCACCCGCTTGGGGCCGTTGAACGGGCCAGCGGCCTTGATCCGTTCGATCTGCTGCTGCACGGCGGCGCGACAGCCGATAGGGTGACAGTTGCGGGCAACACAACCTTGAATCTGGGGATGAATGATCATGAGAAGGCCTCCAAAGAAACTGGCTACAGCATAACCAAGTCGCGGGAGATTAACTTGATGCCGGATCTCTATCAGCAAGAAAACGGCAAGAAAAGCAGCAGGAAATGAGGCAGAAAAACAAAAGGGAGCACGTGGCTCCCCAAAGCGGTATTCAGATGCTTTTTGTTGTTTTGTGTTCATTGCGAAGCACGGGCCCATCCTATGCCTCTCCCCCCTGCTCGGCAAGCCGAGGGGTGTGACCGGCATCAAACTCTTGTTTAATTTATAGGCAAATAGTGGTTAATAACTGAGTGGCTGACCCTGTGTCACACGTCATTAAACTCATTTAAATCCCAAAACTGTGCCTGAGGCACCATTTTAGTTTCAGCAGAGATTGGTATAGTGGGCTGAAGGATCGGTAAGGAGAACCCCCATGAGTGGAACAACCTATTACAAGCATATTCTGGCCGCGATCGACCTCTCTGAAGATAACCGCAAGGTGATCGACAAGGCGGTGGACAGAGCCCGCTCCAACGGCGCCAAGCTGTCGGTTATCCATGTCGATGTGGACCTCAAGGATCTCTACACCGAGATGATCGATATCGACATCGACAACGTGCAGGATCAGGTGATCGCCGAAGCGAAAGAGAAGCTGGAGGCATTTCTGGCCTCGGTGGACTATCCCATCGAGAAGAAGCTGGTGATCTGCGGCGATCTGAGCGAGCGGGTCAATCAGGCGGTCAAGGAGTATGAGATCGACCTGCTGGTGTGCGGCCATCGCCAGAGTTTCTGGAGCCTGCTCACCTCCAGCGCCCGCCAGCTGATGAATACGGTGCCCTGCGATCTGCTGGTCGTCCCCTTGCAGAAGTAATGAAACCGGCGTAGTTTGATTTGCTATGAACATGACCGCATTCAATCACAACTACTGGTGGTGCTGCTCCTAAACAGGCGGCACCGCGTTTCTATTGTAAATTTCCCAAAGAAAACACCGTGACCGCCGAGAGGCGGTCAACTGTTTTTATCCCTTTGTCGCCTCCCGGCTCACCCAACTGGAGAGAGTGACATGCACAACCCCGTTATCCTGACTGGCGATCGTCCCACCGGCAAACTGCACATCGGCCACTATGTCGGCTCCCTGCGCCAGCGCGTCGAAGCCCAGCACCACTACCGTCAATTCGTGATGATCGCCGATCTGCAGGCGCTGACCGACAACGGCCACAATCCGGCCAAGGTGACCGACAACGTGCTGGAGGTGATGGCCGACTATCTGGCGGTCGGCCTCGACCCGGCCAAGACCACCTTCTGCCTGCAGAGCGCCCTGCCCGCCCTCGCCGAACTCACCTGCTACTACCTCAATCTGGTCAGCGTCGCGCGGCTAGAGCGCAACCCCACCGTCAAGGCGGAGATCCAGCAGAAAGGGTTCGAGCGCACGCTGCCGGCCGGTTTTCTGGTCTATCCGGTGAGTCAGGCCGCCGACATCACCGCCTTTCGCGCCAGTCATGTGCCGGTCGGGGAAGATCAGCTGCCGATGCTGGAGCAGACCAACGAGATCGTCCGCCGCTTCAACTCGCTGGTAGGCAAAGAGGTGCTGACCGAATGCCAGCCGATCCTGAGCGACACCGGCCGCCTACCCGGCATCGACGGCAAGGCCAAGATGTCCAAATCCCTCGGCAACACCATAGAACTCGGCATGTCGGCGGAAGAGGTCAAACAGGCAGTGTTCGCCATGTATACCGACCCCAACCACCTCAAGGTGAGCGATCCGGGTCAGGTGGAGGGAAATACGGTGTTCGCCTATCTCGATGCTTTTCACCCCGACAAGGCGCTGGTCGCCGAGATGAAGGCGCACTACCGGCGCGGCGGACTGGGGGACATGCGCTGCAAACAGGTGCTCAACGACTGCCTGCAGACCCTGCTCGCCCCGATGCGGGAGCGCCGGGCCGCGGCTATCGCCGACAAGAAGATGCTGCTGGAGCTGCTCAATCAGGGCACCGAGCAGGCTCGCATCATCACCGATGAGGTATTGGCGGAGGTGAAAAGCGCCATGGGGCTCGACTACTTCGCCAACATCCGCTGAGCGGGAGTCCCGAGTGCATCGTCGCCGTAGAGGTCGAACACCAGCTGGTGCAACAGGCTCTTGAACCAGCCGATCGCCTCGTCATGGGCGGTCAGCGGGTGCCCCGCCATCAGGTAGACGATAGGGATGGCGGGGTCGAGCTGGTGCATCCGCAGCGGGTAGTAGCGGCAGAAGTGGCGCCCGATCATCTCGGGCACCACCACCAGATAGCGGTCGGTCGCCATCAGCGGCGGCACCGCCATAAAGCTCGGCAACCGCACGCCCAGCTCCCGCTCCACCCCGAAACGGGCCAGCCAGAGCTCCACCATCGCCTGACTGTGACCCCAGCTGGAGGTGTGGATGTGGGGACGGCTCACCAGCTCAACCGGCGTCAGTACATCGGGCAACTCGCTGCCGAGCGGCGATAGGCAGACCAGCGGGTTGTTGAACCACTCCTCCCGCCACAAGCGCGGTGAGAGATGATTCGCCCCGGCGAAACCGATCACCAGATCCAGCTCACCCTTTTCCAACTCCCGCTCGTAGTTGCTGTCGGCCAGCTCGCACACCTCAAGCCGACAGTGAGGGGCCTGCCGATGGAGCCGCTCCACCAGCACCGGCACCAGCCCATGCTCTACCGAACCCGGGGTAGCGATGCGGAAAATCCGCCGCGCGGTGGCGGGATCAAACCCTTTGGCCTGCCGCAATCCCTGCTCCAGCATCGCCAGCGCCTGGCGCACCGGACCGGCCAGCGCCTTGGCTCGCTCGGTCGGCATCATCTCGCGCCGACTCATCACGAACAGCGGGTCATCCAGCGCCACTCGCAGCCGCCCCAAGGCGTGACTGACGGTGGATTGGGAGAGATGTAGCCGTTCGGCGGCACGGGTGACATTGCGCTCCTGCATCAGCATGTCGAATACGGCGAGCAGGTTGAGGTCGAGACGGGCGAGCGAGCTATCCATCGATATTAGCCATAGTTAAATGCCAACAATTCATTTTTACCATAGTAACAGATTGCCTAGAATGCGCTGGCTTAATACATCGGAGATTCAAATGCGTAGCTATCTGTTATTGCTGGCCATTGGCCTGCTGTGGGGTTCCCAATTCATTTTCATGCACCAGGCCGTTGCCGAGTTGCCCCCCATTCTGGTGGCTGCCGGTCGTGCCCTGTGCGGCAGCCTGACCCTGGGTCTGCTCTGCCTGTTCATGCGGCTCAAGAGTGAGCACACCCCGTGGCGCACCTATATGCTGATCGCCCTGCTGGATGCCACCATCCCCTTCATCATGGTCGCCTGGGGCCAACAGTATGTGGATAGCGCCATCGCCGCCGTGGTCATGGGTTGTATCCCGTTTGTGACCATTCTGGCTGCACCGCTGTTTATTTCTGGTGAAAGAATCACCAAAACCGGTCTGCTTTCCGTGATCATCGGCTTTGCCGGTGTACTCACCCTGTTCTGGCCGAAACTCTCCCAGGGCATGAACGCCGGTCTGCTTGGTGCCATGGCCATCCTGCTGGGAGCCAGCTGCTTCGCCATCGGCCTGCTGATGATCAAGCGCTTCGCCAAGGACCATCCGGTCGTGGTCGCCCGCAATATCCTGATCTCCTCGGCAATCCAGTTGCTGCTGGTCGCCCCCTTCATGGTTGATCTCGGCAGCCTGACCCTGCCGAGCACCCAGGCCCTGAGCGCGATTACCGTGCTGGGTACCCTCTGTACCGGTCTGGTCTACTTCCTCTACATGGCACTGATCCAGAAGGCCGGCCCGACGTTCGCCTCCTTCAGCAACTATCTGGTGCCGCTGTTCGGCGTGATGCTGGGTGCCCTGTTCCTCGGCGAGCAGATCCACCCCACCACCGGCGTGGCCCTGGCCCTGATCCTCGGCTCGGTCGCCATGAACCAGTGGGCGCAACAGCGTCGCATGCAGCGCGAGGTCTCCCTATGTCAGGCATCCTGACCACACTGTGCGGTGGTCTGGTACTGATTGCCGGCTGGCAGTATCGCCAGCGGCTGGCCGGGATCCTGGGCCTGCTGATGGTACTGCTGCCCTGGTTCTTCGATAGCAAGCTGCAAGCCATGCTGAGTTATGCCCTGAATGTCTGAAGTCCATCTCTGAATGTGTGACGAGAGTCTATCTCTCCTGTTTTTGGGACTGTTTTAAAAAACCTCCGATTTGTCCCCCGCTACCGGCGCTCTGCGCCGGTTTTTTTATGCCTGCCAGCCGGCGTCAGATCAGATAGCGATAGCTGAGTCGCTCGTTCTTGCGCGGCCCGGTGATCTGCCAGCTCAGCAGAAAACCACCGTCGATCTCGGTCAGCTCGGCGCTGTAGTGATCCGCCCCGCACAGATGGGGTTCGGCGGTCAGCCAGCGGCCATCCCCCTGCGGCAGCAGCTCGAACAGTTCAACCGGCGCTTGATAACGCAGATGGGAGAGACGGATCCCCCGCGCACTGCGCTGCCACCAGAAGCGGTTGTGCATGGCGAGTTCCCTGCCATGAGGCGTGATGTAACGGCCCTGCTCGTTAAACAGCCAGCCACCCTGATGATCGGTCACCTGCACACGCCCCTCGCCCCGACCATTCCAGTCGGTCGCCGACCCCTCGCCATTGCTGGCGGTAAAGGAAAATGCTCCGACCTGTGGCAATCGCGCCCATAAACGCTGGATTGCCGCTTCCATCTCGGCCATCATAGCCCCCTTAAAATTGACAACTGACGATAAATCAAACACATGAACTACTTGATAGGGGTCACCCTGCTCTGGTCATTCTCCTTCAGCCTGATCGGGGTCTACCTCGCCGGTCAGGTGGATGCCTACTTCTCGGTGCTGACCCGAATCGCCCTCGCCAGTCTGGTGTTTCTGCCCTTCCTGCGCCGCCGCTGGCTGCGCCCCGATCTGGCGGCCAAGCTGATGGCGCTGGGCGCCATCCAGCTCGGCATCATGTATCTCTTCTACTACCACTCCTTCCTGCTGCTGACAGTGCCGGAAGTGCTGGTCTTTACCATCTTCACCCCCATCTACGTCACCCTGCTCCACGATCTGCTGGAGCGCCGCTTCAAGCCTGTTTATCTGTGGGGTGCCCTGCTGGCGGTGCTCGGGGCTGCCGTCATCCGCTTCGACGGCCTGACCGAAAGCTATGTGCTGGGATTTATGGTGGTGCAGGGGGCCAACCTCTGTTTCGCGCTCGGTCAGGTGGGCTACAAGGTACTGCTGGCACGGGAGGCGGAGCAACCGCCGCAACTGGCGGTGTTCGGCTGCTTCTATCTGGGAGCGCTGGTGATCGCATTGCCCGCCTGGTGGCTGCTGGGCAAGCCGCAATACCCAACGTCAGGGTTGCAGTGGGGCATTCTGCTCTGGCTGGGGGTGGGTGCCTCCGGCCTCGGCTACTTCCTCTGGAACAAGGGGGCGACGCTGGTCACCAGCGGGGTGCTGGCCATCATGAACAATGCGCTCATTCCGGCCGGCTTGCTGGTCAATCTGCTGCTCTGGGGCAAGGATACCGACCTGACCCGACTGACCATCGGCGGCCTGCTGATGCTGGCCTCGCTCTGGGTCTGCCAGCGTGACAAGCGCGGCCAACCCTGACCACACTCAGCCGACGACGGTGTTGTGCTCCCGTCTGGCCTGACTGTGACAGCTGGCCAGCCGGGCCAGCAGATGATCGAGCTGCTCGCCAGCCTGACTCTGCACCAGCCCGATACTGACGGTGACCGGCCGCTGTGACAGCAGGCTGGCATCGGCAATCTCGAGGCGCAGCCGCTCGGCGATCTCCAGCGCACTCATCCGCTCGGTCTGGGAGAGCATCAGGATAAAACCGTCCTCATCCCAGCGGGCGAAGGGATCTTCCCGCCGCAGTTCGTGACGCACGATACGCGCCAGCTTGGCCAGCATGGCGTCGCAAGCAGCTTCACCAAACAACTGCTGGATTTTGGCCATGTGATCGACCGAAAACTGCAGCAGACTGAAAGTGCCGCTCTCGGTCGCCAGCCGCTCTTCAAGCAGTTGCTCGAAGCGGCCACGGCTCTCCAGACCGGTCAGCGGATCGGTGCCATGTCGCTCCTCCACCAGCACGGCAGCGGGATCGAGGTGACGGACAACCCCCAGCAGATAACCCCGCTCATCACGACGCATCCGCTCTTCCAGCCGGATGTAGTGACCGTGATGATGCAGAATGCGGTATTCGAGGCGCAGACCGCTGCTGCGGCCGCTCTGGCAGGCGAGCAGGGCATCTTCCAGCAGGGCAACATCGTCGGGATGAACCCGATCCAGCCAGCCGAGATCATCCGGCCAGCACTCTCCCAATCCCAACAGGCGCAGGCAGGAGGGATCACGCTGCAGTCCATGTTGGGCTGACCAGCTCCAGATCCCCGCCTCCAGCAGCGCCATGGCATCAGACAGCAGACCCGGATCAAGCCGGGCAGTCACATCGACCAAAGGTGTCTTGAGCATTTCCATGGGGCGCCTCGAAACAGGATCTGAATACCTGCTCAATAAGTAACATTGGCGTTCACGCCGAGCAACAGGGTCAGAGCGCTTTTCCCTGATACCCGTTCATCAAGGTCTGCCAGTTCTCCGGTACGAAGTGGAAACTGGTATGCAGTTGAGACTCTTTATTGAATGAACGGAGCAAGCGTTCCAGATTGGCCTTCTGCCATTCGCCGGGGGAGCGGATCGCCCCCTTGTCAAAATCGATCACCCACACCTTGCCCTCTTTATCGAGCAGCAGGTTGTGGCTGTTGAGATCGGCGTGATAGACCCCGGCATCGTGCAGCTGACGCACTGTCTGACCTATCTTGTGCCACACCTCGGTCGCTACCGGCCCCTGCTTGAGCAACGCCACCATATCCTTGGCACCGCGAATTCGCTCGATCAGGATATCGGCACGATAGAAGGGTCCCTGTTTGACCATACGGGCACCAAACGGACGCGGCACCGGCAGCCCCAGCTCGCACAGCTTGGCCAGCAGGGTGTATTCGGCCATGGCGCGGCTCGACTCGACCCCTTCGAACCAGAAACGATCCCGCACCACCTTGCCCACCATGCCGCCACGATAGTAGTGGCGCAGCACCAGATGGCGGGACTCATCCTTGACGAACCAGGTCACTCCCCGTCCGATGGAGGTTCCCACCACCTGACGGTTGTTCTGCCACCAGGCAGGATCGAATAACTGGGGAGAAGGGTCGCGAAAGGCCCCTTCGGCATACCAGCAGATCTGGTTGTGTTCGGTCTGTACTCGCATCGTGGAGATCCCGCTCGGTGGGTCATGGATCGCAATTTTTCAATTGGCGATGAGGCTGCCGCTCTGGCATGCCCGCAATAGTGGCCTTTAATCAACAACGTGCAGAGACAGGTCATGGCGCTGGGCCCGGCCTATCCCGGCTGACGATTGTGCGCAATTTTACAATCCAGAGGGGAGTTTGCATAATGCCATCCACCCTTTTTGCCAGCCGTGCGCCACAACATGCCGCTATTTCAAACGCCCCCCTCCTCCATCTGCATCCTGCGGCTCTCCGCCATCGGGGATTGCTGCCACGCACTGGCGCTGGTGCGCGTCATCCAGCGGGAGTGGCCACAAACCCGCATCACCTGGATCACCGGCAAAATCGAGGCAACCCTGTTTGCTGATCTGCCCGGCGTCGAAGTAATCCCCTTCGACAAGAGCAAGGGGTGGCGCGGCTATCGCGATCTCTGGCATACCCTCAAGGGGCGCAAATTCGATGCCCTGCTCCACCTGCAGGCAGCGATGCGAGCCAGCATCGCCACCCTCGGCATCAGCGCCAAGGTCAAACTCGGGTTTGATCGGGAACGGGCCAACGACGGCCAGTGGCTGTTCACCAACCACAAGGTGCCTTCGCCTGCCTCTCCCCATGTGCTGGACGGTTTCCTCGCTTTCGCCAAAGAGCTCGGCATCAAGGATCTGACCCCGGACTGGCAACTGCCCATCAGCGCCGAACATCAGGCGTGGGCAAGGGAGAAGATTGGCGGTAAACCGACCTTGCTTATCTGCGCTGCCGCCAGCAAGGCCTTCAAGAACTGGACGGCCGCAGGCTATGCCGCGCTGGCGGATCACGCCGCCAGCAAGGGCTTTCAGGTTTATCTCTGTGGCGGGCCGGCCAAGCTGGAGCGGGATCTGGCCGCCGAGATCCGGCAACTCAGCCAGAGCAAGCCGGTCGATCTGGTGGGGCAGACCAACCTCAAGCAGTTATTGGCACTGATTGGTGAGGCGAGTCTGGTGCTGGCCCCCGATACCGGCCCCACCCATATGGCCACCATAGTGGGCACGCCGGTGATCGGTCTCTATGCCCACCACAATCCGGCCCGCACCGGCCCCTATCTGTGCCGCGACTACGTGGTCAGCGTCTATCAGGAGCTGGTCGAGCAGGAGACCGGCAAGCCGCTGGCCGAATTGAGCTGGCGCACCCGCCTCAAGGATCCGGAGGCCATGCGAAAAATCACCAGCGAGCAGGTGATCGCCGCGTTCGATCGGCTCTGCGCCGATCGCCAGCTGCCGTACTGACAGAGCACCTCGGGAATTCCGAGCCATCAGGCAGGGATAACCTGATAGCCTCTGCCCTCAGCCAAAGGCACAATGCAGGCTGATGTGGGTTACGCTCCCGCAGCAAGCTACGAATACTTTGATCGGCTGGAATATGATTCCGGCCGTTTTTTTATTCGCCGCATTCTGGTAAAATTCGCCGCCTTTACATCCTCCTGACTCAAGAATTTTCCGCGTTTCGCGTTTGGCTGTCTCCCTTTCGGGCACAAGACGGCGGTCTCTGCTACAACCAAAACAGCGGTTTCGATTAAAGGTAATAATATGGCGCAACAAGGCACTCTCTATATCATTTCTTCTCCGAGCGGCGCGGGTAAATCCAGTCTGCTCAGTGCCTTGCTGACCCAACATAACGCTGCGGGCAAGATGCAGCTGTCGGTTTCCCACACCACTCGCGCCACCCGCCCGGGCGAAGAGCACGGCGTACACTACCACTTCGTTCAGGTGGAAGAGTTCAAGGCGCTGATCGAGCGTGGTGATTTTCTGGAATGGGCCGAAGTGTTCGGCAACTACTACGGCACCTCACGCGCCGCCATCGAAGCCTGTCTGGCCAAGGGGATCGACGTATTCCTCGACATCGACTGGCAAGGTGCCCGCCAGATCCGCGAGCAGATGCCGACCAAATCCATTTTCATCCTGCCCCCCAGCCGCGAAGAGCTGGAACGCCGCCTGATTGGGCGCGGTCAGGACAGCGCCGAAGTGATTGCCGGCCGAATGGCGAAAGCCATTGCCGAAATGGTGCACTACGACGAGTATGACTATGTCATTATCAATGAAGACTTCGAGCAGGCGCTGTTCCAGCTCAGGTCCATTATTGAGTGCCAACGGCTGGAGATGCGTCACCAGCAACAGGCTCAAAAAAACTTGCTGCAACAGCTACTGGCAGAGTAAGCCAAAAACAAGTAAACTTTTGCGTCATTTTTAAACACTGCTTTTCTAAATACAGAAAGCCCAAACACTGGAGTCCTGCATGGCACGCGTTACTGTAGAAGATGCTGTAAAACAGGTAGGTAACCGTTTTGACCTGGTGCTGGTCGCCGCGCGCCGCGCTCGTCAAATCGCGGTACAAGGCAAAGATCCCCTGGTCGACGAAGAGAACGACAAGCCGACTGTGATCGCCCTGCGTGAGATCGAGCTGGGTCTGGTGAACAATCAAGTGATGGACACCCAGGACCGCTACGAACAGCAAGAGCAGGAAGCCGCCGAGCTGGCTGCCGTTGCTGCCATCGCCGAAGGCCGCGGTTAAGTTATTCCTCCGGTTGGCACCCGCCCGGGTGCCGACTGTTCATCCCCATTTACAACCGCTCGAAAACCTCGCAAACTCAGGGCTATACCCTCAATTCCACGAATTGCCGTTTCACCGCTGCGGGGACTGTCTTGTATTTATTTGAAAACCTTAAAGAAATAGCCAGTTCCTACCTGCCGCCAGAGCAGGTTGAGAAGCTCAAGCAAGCCTATGTGGTGGCCCGTGATGCCCACCAGGGCCAGATGCGTTCCAGTGGCGAACCCTACATCACCCACCCTGTTGCCGTTGCCCGAATCCTGGGTGACATGCGCCTCGATCATGAAACCCTGATGGCCGCCGTGCTGCACGACGTCATTGAAGACACCTCTGTCACCAAGGCCGATCTGGCCGAACAATTCGGCAATGCGGTTGCAGAACTGGTGGCCGGGGTCTCCAAGCTCGACAAGCTGAAGTTTCGCGATCGCAAAGAGGCGCAGGCCGAGAACTTCCGCAAGATGGTGATGGCGATGACCCAGGATATCCGGGTCATTCTGATCAAGCTGGCCGACCGCACCCACAATATGCGCACCCTGGGCTCTCTGCGCCCTGACAAGCGCCGCCGTATCGCTCGGGAAACCCTCGAAATCTTCGCCCCCATCGCCAACCGCCTCGGTATTCACACCATGAAGAACGAGCTGGAAGAGCTGGGCTTCGAGGCGCTCTATCCGATGCGATCCCGCGTGTTGCGCGAATCGGTGCGCCGCGCCCGTGGCAATCGCCGCGAGATCATCGACTCCATCCAGAGCGAAATCAGCGGTCGCCTGAAAGAGGCGGGGATCGAGCATCAGGTCAGTGGCCGCGAGAAGAATCTCTTCTCCATCTACAACAAGATGGAGAAAAAAGAGCTGCAATTTCATGAGGTAATGGATATCTACGCCTTTCGGGTCAAGGTGAAGGACATAGATACCTGTTACCGGGTGCTGGGGCAGATGCACAGCCTCTACAAGCCGCGCCCCGGCCGCTTCAAGGATTACATCGCCATCCCCAAGACCAACGGCTACCAGTCGCTGCACACCTCTCTGGTGGGGCCGCACGGGGTACCGGTGGAGGTGCAAATTCGCACCGAGTTCATGGATCAGATGGCCGACAAAGGGGTTGCCGCCCACTGGGCCTACAAGCAGGATGGCGACAGTTCGGGCACCACTGCCCAGATCCGCGCCCAGCGCTGGATGCAGAGCCTGCTGGAATTGCAGCAGAGCGCAGGCAGCTCCTTTGAATTTATCGAAGGGGTCAAGACCGACCTCTTCCCCGACGAGATCTACGTGTTCACGCCGGAAGGACGCATCATGGAGCTGCCCGCTGGCGCCACGCCGGTGGACTTCGCCTACACGGTGCACACCGACATCGGCCACGCCTGCGTCGGTTCGCGGGTCGACCGCCACCCCTACCCGCTCAGCAGCCCGCTGCACTCGGGCCAGACGGTGGAGATCATCACGGCGCCGGGCGCCCGCCCAAACGCGGCCTGGCTCAACTTTGTGGTGACCACCAAGGCACGCTCCAAGATCCGCCAGTTCCTCAAAAACCTGCGCACCGAAGAGTCGGTGGTGCTGGGTCGCCGCCTGCTCAACCATGCGCTGGGCGCCAAGAATATCGAAGACATCCCCGAGCCGCGCATCAAGCAGGTGCTCGCCGATACCAAGCATGAGAATCTGCAGGGGCTGCTGGCCGATGTGGGCCTTGGCAACGCCATGAGCGTCATGGTGGCGCGCCGCATGCTGGGGGATGAACTACCGCCGGAAGAGCAGCCCAAAACCAGCAGCAAGAAGATGCCGATCAAGGGTGCCGACGGCATGCTGGTCACCTTCGCCAACTGCTGCCGTCCGATCCCGGGAGATGCCATTATCGCCCACATCAGCCCGGGTAAGGGTCTGGTGATCCATCAGGAAGCCTGTCGCAACATCAAGGGCTACAGCAAGGAGCCGGACAAGTACCTGCCGGTGCAGTGGGAAGTGGACAAGGAGCAGGAACAGGAGTTCCGCACCGGCATCAGCATCGAGATCGTCAACCATCAGGGTGCGCTGGCCGAGCTGGCCAACGTGATTGCCGCCACCGGCGCCAATATTCACGCCATCAGCACCGAAGAGAAGGATGGCCGGGTCTATCAGGTCAGCCTGCTCATCACCACCAAGAGCCGCATCCACCTGGCCAACATCATGCGGAAGATCCGCGTGATGCCCAACGTGCTCAAGGTGAGCCGACAGAAGAACTGAACACAGGCGGCGCAAGCCGCCTGCTGCTTTTATAGAGACAAGCCATGACCCCCGAACGCTTCAAGCGCATCACCGACATGCTGACCCAGCGTCAGCTCGATTTGACCGTCTGCATGGAAGAGGTCCATAAACCTCACAATCTGGCCGCCATCGTGCGTACCGCCGATGCCATCGGCATCCACCGGGTACACGCCGTCTGGCCCAAAACCTGGATCCACAAGCGCAAAGGCACCGCCCGCGGCAGCCAGAACTGGGTGGATGTAAAACTGCACCCGGATATCGGCACAGCCGTTGCCGAGCTGAAAGCTTCAGGCATGCAGATCCTGGCAACCCACCTCTCCGACAGCTCGGTCGATTTTCGCGCCATCGACTACACCAAACCGACCGCCATTCTGGTGGGTCAGGAGAAGCACGGCATCGGTGAAGAGGCGCTGGCGCTGGCCGACCACCATATCGTCATTCCCATGGTCGGCATGGTGCAGTCCCTCAACGTCTCGGTGGCTGCTGCCGCCATCCTCTACGAAGCCCAGCGTCAGCGCGAGCTGGCCGGTTGCTATCAACGCGGCTGCCCGCTCACGCTGGAGGAGCAAAACAGCATCCTGTTCGAGGGGGGTTATCCTATCTATGCCCAACTCTGCAAAGAGAAAGAGATGCCCTACCCCCAGCTCGGCCCGGCCGGTGAAATTCTGGCGGACGAAGAGTGGTGGCAACGGATGCAGCTGACCCGCAAAGGGTGGGCGCAGCAGAGCGAACAGGACGATCCGCAGGAGGAGTGATGGATAACCCTTTTGGCAGCTGGCTGGAATCGCAAATCATCCGGGATCACCTGACCAACCCGAACATAGAGGCCGGCGACTACAGCTACTACTCCGGCTACTACCACGGCAAGCCGTTCGAGGATCACTGCGTCCGCTACCTGCTCGGCGATGGCTCGACCCGCGACACTTGGGAGAGCGGCCTCTGGGGCGAGGTGGACCGGCTGATCATCGGCAAATTCTGCTCCATCGGCTCGGGCGCCACCTTCATGTTGGCGGGCAATCAGGGCCACCGGCTGGATTGGGTCTCCACCTTCCCGTTCAACCCCGACACCTTTGGCGAAGGGGCCCGCAGCGGCTTTCAGCGCAAGGGGGACACCCGGATTGGCAATGACGTCTGGATCGGCTCGGAAGCGATGATCATGCCCGGCATCACCATAGGTGATGGCGCCGTCATCGCCACCCGCGCCGTCGTGACTAGGGATGTGGCCCCTTACACCATAGTCGGCGGCAACCCGGCCCAGCCGATCCGCCGCCGCTTCAGCGATGAGCAGATCGCCATGCTGCAAGAGATGCAGTGGTGGGACTGGCCCCTGCCCCGCTTGCAAGCCAGCATGGCGCTGCTCTGCTCGGGGGATATCGCCTCCCTTTATCACCATTGGCAACAGGAGTGTGCCTGATGAACCCCCTCTCTCTTTCCCTGTTGGCCCTGACCCTGTTTTCTGCCGGAGCCCTTGCCGTGACCAATACCTATCAGCTCACCAGCGAAGCCGATGTACCCAGCCTCTACCAGCAAACCCTACCCGACTTCTGGCGCCAGCATGCGGTTGAAGGAGAGTTCAAGGGCAAGGACGGGGTGACCATCCGCTATGCCGCGCTGCGGCAGGAGAAGGTTGATCGCGCCATCCTCATCGTCAATGGCCGGGTCGAAAGCTACCTCAAGTATCAGGAGCTGGCGTGGGATCTCTGGCGTCAGGGCTACAGCCTCTATCTCATCGACCATCGTGGTCAAGGGATGTCTGGCCGGATGCTGAATGACCCGCAGAAGGGATATGTCGACCAGTTCGACGATTATGTGGTCGATCTCAAGCAGTTTCACGACCAGATAATCATGGCGGACCAGCCTGCAAAGCTGTTCCTGCTGGCCCACTCCATGGGCGGCGCCATCTCGGCCCGCTATCTGGAGCGCTGGCCCGATGATATCAAAGCAGCCGTACTCTCCTCCCCCATGCTGGGCATCAATCTCGGCGGTCTGCCCAAGTGGCTGGCCAAGGGATTGGCGAGCACCATAGGCACGGTCGGCGGTTGGATTGGTGAGCCTCCCTACGGCCCCGGTCAGGGAGCCTATCAGGATCACGGCTTTGCCGATAACGAACTGACTCACAGCCAGCCCCGCTATCAAGCCTTCCGCCAAATCTACGAGCAGCACCCGCAGATCAAGCTGGGTGGCGCGACCGCCCACTGGATTTATCAGGGGATCACCGGTGCCGATGCCGCCATCGCCGATGCGGGCGCCATCAAAACCCCGCTGCTGGTGCTGCAAGCGGGCAGCGACAGCGTGGTAGACAATGCCGCGCAGGATCGCTTCTGCACCATTGCCAGGTGCGAAGGGGGCAAACCAGTGCGCATCGAGGGAGCCTGGCACGAGCTGTTTATCGAATCCGATGACAAGCGCCAGCCCGCCCTGACCGCGATGGTCGACTTTTTCGCCCGCTTCTGAGCTGGCTATTTTTTGTAACCCTAAATAAATGGGGTGACAGTGCGGGCTAAGGTAAACTGCCCCTGTTTTCAATCGATGCCGAGGTAATGATGTTCAAGGTAGTTGTATCCGATCTCGATGGCACTCTGCTCAACAAGCAGCACCAGATCTCTCCCCGTACCCGGGATACCCTGCACCGCCTGGTAGAACAAGGTGTGAAATTCGTGGTCGCCACCGGCCGTCATCATGTTGACGTTCGCAGCTTCCGCGATGCGCTGGGGATGGACATCTACCTTATTACTTCCAATGGCGCCGTGGTCCATGACAAACAGGATCAGCTGATTTTCAACCAGCCGCTGCCAACCGAGATCGCCGCCGAACTGATTGCGCTGGAGCGCGACCCCTCTATCCACCTCAATGTCTATCAGGGTGATGATTGGGTAGTGGAAGAAGAGCTGCCCTGGCTGCTGCAGTTCCACGACGAGTCAGGGTTCACCTACCGCCTGGTCGATGACCTGAAACAGGAACCGAAAGAGCAGATCAACAAGGTGTTCTACATCGGCGACCACGAGAAGCTGCTGAAGATCGAGGCGCACCTCAACCAGCGCTATGGCGATCAGCTCAATGTCACCTTCTCATTGCCGGACTGCCTCGAAGTGATGCACGCCGGGGTGCATAAGGGCAATGCTGTGCGTGCCGTGCTGGAGCAGAACGGGTTCGATATGTCGGAGGCTATCGCCTTCGGCGATGGCATGAACGACTTCGAGATGTTGACCATGGTGGGACGCGGCATCGTGATGGGCAACGCCCATGACCGCCTGAAAATGGCGCTGCCGGAGTATGAGCAGACCCTCACCTCCGATGAAGATGGCGTCGCCGTCTATCTGGAGAAGCTGTTCGAGCTGGAGAGCGTCAGCGCAGCCTGAGTTCAGGCCAGAAGCAGATCAACATGGATACCCGGTGTGGTATCCATGACTGTCACTGTGCCGAAGTTGGCGTGCTCACCGCTTGAAACGGTAATCACAGGCCGTGCAGCAATATTCCCGTGAAATCTGCCGATCGATGGAACGGCCAAGCAACAGACCCAGCCAGCCTCCGGTCGCCCCGCCCAGCAATGCGCCACCCACAGCGCCGGCGATAGCGCCGACTGGCGTGCCAAGACTGCCCAAAGAGGCCCCCCAACCGGCTCCCAGCTTGGCAAAGGTCGCGGCACAAGCGTAGCCACCCGCAGCACCACATCCCATGGCACAGGCCCTGCCGACCCGTTCATCCTCAACCTTGTCCACCGCCTCACTCATGCAACTTGGACATCTCATGATCCACTCCCGCTCAATCAGGACTGCATCATTATCGGTCAGGATCAATGAATGCGTCACCCGCAACCGCCATCAGCTACCAGGCTTGAACTGATCCTTGTCGAGCCCGTGCTTCTTCATCCGCAGATAGAGCTTCTTGCGGGGAATGCCAAGGTAGCTGGCCGCCTCGGTCACCCGGCCAGAAAAGAGGAACAGGGTGTCCTCAATCACCCGCCGTTCAAACTCGTCGACCAAATCGTCCAGCGGCTCCTTGGCATTCGCGCCGGGGATGGCCCGCTCAGAGCCCGCCAGCTTGATGATCCCGACCGCATAGAGTTCGGCCACGTTTCTCAACTCGCGAATATTGCCGGGCCACTGGTGGCGCTTGAGAGTCTCCAGATAGGCGCGATCCACTGCTGGCACCGTCTTGCCTATCCGCTTGCACCCTTCTCGCAAAAAATGGCGAAAAAGGGGAATGATGTCGCAGCTTCGCTCAACCAGCCTCGGCAGTTTGAGTCTCACCTGGGAAAGAAAGTAGTAGAGCTGGGGCATCAGTAGTTGTTGCTCAACCAGCGCCTCGGGAGACTCCTCAAACAGGGCGATGGTACGCAGTAACTTCTCTCCCCGCCGCTCCTGCTCCAGCAGATGGTTGCCCAGCCAGCTCTGGCACTCTGCCGTCAGCCTTGCCGGTGATTGCAGCACCAGCGTCCCCTGTTCCGCCTTGATCAAGCTGGCCTGGATCTCGCTCAGGGAGCACGCTGACGTACAATCATGAAGGTGGAATGGATGCGCCTTGCGTGCGCTGATCCGGTGTAACAACTGCGCCAGTGTGTAGCGGCCGGACCCCGGCGCCCCCTCCAGCATCAGATCCTTGTCGGTCTGTGCCAACTGGTTGATCTGCTGGCGGATAGCGACCAGTTGCGGACTGGTACCGATCAACTCATCCTCAACCGTCGCCCGGATCTCACTGCGCTGGGTCATGATCGCACTGCGTTGCGCGCAGGCCCGCTCCAGCAGATCGAGCAACGACTGGGGATTAAGCGGTTTTTCCAGAAAATCGAAGGCCCCCAGCTTGACTGCCCGCACCGCCAAAGGGATATCGCCGTGCCCAGTGATCATGATGACCGGCAGATCGCCATCGATCTCCAGCACCTGGTCCAGCAGCTCCATGCCGTTCATGGCGGGCATATAGATATCGGACACGACCACCCCCGGCCATTGCTGTGACAACAATGCCAACGCCTCATGGGGAGAGGTGGTTGCCCTAGGCTGGTAGCCGGATAGGCGCAACAGGTGGCAATAGGACTCCAACACGTCCTCATCGTCGTCCACCAGCAACACATTGGCCTGACGATTATGGGGTAACAGCATCGCTTTTCATCTCCTTCGGTGGCTCACGCCCCCCGGCAAATTCCACTATAACCATGGCCCCCCTCTCCAACGTGGAGCCCAGCAAGATATCCGCCCCGCAGCGCGCCAGCAGGGAGCGACAGATGGTCAGTCCCAGCCCCAATCCCACCTCTTTGGAGGTGGTAAAGGGGGTAAAAAGTTTGGGCAGGATGGCCTCCCCAAATCCGGGTCCACTGTCGGTAATCCCGACCCGCAGCGACCCGCCCTCCTGTGCGAGACACAGCAGACGGATCTGGCGCAGATCCCGTCCGGCGATGGCATCCATCCCGTTGACCAGCAGATTGACCAATACCTGTTCAACCAGCACGGGATCAGCCTCAATCCACAGGCCATCCGGCAGCTCGTTGTGCAACTGGCAGCTATCGCGCTTCGCACGGGTTTCTAGCAGCAACAGCGCCTGATCGGCCAACTCTTTCGGATCGAGCCGGATGCGGGTATCGGGGGTGGGCGATTTACGGGCAAAATTGCGCAAGGCGGTAATGATGCGATGCATGCGCTGGCTCAGTTTCTCGACCTTGCCAAGATCGATGCCCAGAGAGTGGTAGTGACCGGCATCCAGCGCCGCACGGCTGGTATAGAGGTAGGTCATCATGGCTGACAGCGGCTGATTGAGTTCATGGGCCAGACTGGTCATCGCCTGCCCCACCACGGCCATCTTGGCCGCTTGGATCAGCTCATCCTGCGCCTGCAGCAAGTTGTGTTCTGCCTGTTGCCGCTGCACCACCTCTGCGGCAAGCAGCCGGTTTTTTTCTGTCAGCTCCCGGGTACGCTCAGCCACCAGCGACCCCAACTCTCGGGCCGTTATCTCCTGCCGGGTCACATCCGTGATGGTGATAATGAACCTGTGTCCACGCCCCTGCTCGAACCGGCGCAGGTTGAAGTGCAGGAAACGGGGCTGACTGTCAGCGCCGGTGGCAATGGTGCACTCACTGTAGCCCAGCGTGAGCAGTTGCTGCCCAGGCTCGAACTGGGCAGCCAGCATGGCCTTGGCATCATCGGGGAATACCTGCCACAGAGGTTGTTCCGGTTTGATCACTGTCTGCTGAAACAGGGTCAAGGCACTGGGGTTGACCGACTCTATGGTGCCATCGGGATGACAGGTAATTAAGCAGGCCTGGGTGTTATTGATGAGGTTGAGGGCATTGGCCTTCTCCATTTGCTGCATCTGCTGACAGAAGTGGCGCAGGCTCTCCCCCAGCAGACCGATCTCGTCCCGGCCTTGCGTTCTGACCACCGCATCCATCTGACCTTCCGCAACCCGGGCAAGATCCTTCCCCAGGGTATCGAGTCGGCCAATCAACCTGCGCCCAATCAGCACCACCAGCACAAAGATGCTGATCAAGACGGAAAGTCCGAGCACCACCAGGATCACCAGCTTGCCCGTTGCCACCATCTGGCTACTGTTGCGACCGAGCGCACTCAGAGAGCGGTTCGCCTCGGTCACGATCAGAGAGACCCGCTGATGGTAGCGGGAGACAGCGCTATCAAGCTGTGGCCGCAGTGCTGTTAGCTGTTGGTGGGTTTGCGCATCGGCTTGCAACAACAGGTAAAGGTGCCCGTTCGGCTTCACCAGCGTCACGATATCCTGCAGGATCTGGCGATAACTCACGGTCGAAGGATACTCGGCCAGGCGGGAGATCAGCTCATCCATCTCGTCGATCTTGTAGCCGATAAACAGAAATGCACTCTCCAGATCCTGCTGATTGCGCTGGGCAATCACCTCGTTAACCAGCGCCAACAGCTCATTCTCCTTGAACGTAAGGTCTTGCAAGGCAGAGAACTCCTTGATGACGGAGCCGAACTCCCCCATGTCATCCTGGCTGCCAACCATACCGGTGAGATGCCACTCCACCTCTTGCAACAAGGGCGCCACATCGTCCACCAAATCCTGATGCAGCCAGTTGATTCGCTTCTGTAACTGTTGCAACGACTCAAGATGATCGATCTGGCGCTTGAGGTAAGTACCATGATTGTCCACCAGCAAGTTCAGTTCGGCGAACGCCTGCTGCTGTGAGCGCTCATCCTCACTGCCCCGAGGATATGCGTTGCGGATATCAAGCAGGGTGCTGGAGACCGCCGCAGAAAGCTGGCTGTATTTCACCGGATCCCGGGTATCACGCAACTGTGCCAATAGCAGCAACAGACGGGAGCTGGCCCGCTCCAGCTGATAGGCGCTGCCGATGGCCGGCAGGCTCTCTTCAACAATCCGGTTTACCTGCTGCCCCAGTCGACCCCACACCATGTAAGCCGCCATCCCCATGACACAGGTCAGAACCGTAATGGAAACAAACGCGAGAATAAGACGACGGCCCAGACTTCTCGGCAAGCGCAACAAGCGACCCCAGCCCATCATGGCTTGACCGCCTGATCGACCAGCAGGCGAGCCTCGCCAAGACGAGCTTCCATAGCCTGGCGCCACTGGTGCATCACCTTCTCGGTTTGCGGATTGCTCTGATCCCGGTCATACAGTCCGTCAAACTGCGCCAGCAGGGCCGGGTCACTAGCCTCCAGCTCACTCAAAGGGGGTGTGCTGGCCTTGGCTCTTGCCTGTTCCAGCAGGCGTTCACGGGCAGGATTACCCCGGGTATCCGCGCCGTTGATCTCCTGCCAGGTGAGCTTCAACCGCGGTAACTGCTGGGTAATGGTCTGCTCGAACAACGCCTTGAGCAGACCGGCGCGCCGGTACAGCAGATCTTTGTCGGTGACATATTTGGCCTCGCTGGCAAGGCGGGGTTGATTCAGCGTCACCTTGGCCATACCCGGGGTGGCGATAATGGCCTGCCCCTTGGCTGATAACAGATACTTGATGAAGCGGGCCGCATTGGCCGGATGCTCGCTGCTGCGAGCAGCGCCAAGATAGGTAGGCAGGATCACTGCATCAGGCAGGATATTGAAGCCAACGTGATCGAAACGAGCCTGACTGTTGCGGGCATAGCTGTCGATCACCAGACCGGCTCCGGCCAGACCACGAGTCACCCCGTCGCTAACCCCGAAACTGCGGGCCGTAATGGCCGACAGGTTGCTGCCGAGCCTCATCAGGAGTGCCCATCCCTGCTCCCAGCCATACTGCTGCAAGACACTCTCCACCATCATATGGGTCGTACCTGACTGGGAAGGGGAGCTCATCATCACATGCCCCATGAACTGTGGCGAAGCCAGCTGTTGCCAGGTGGTCGGTACCGGCAGGTGGTACTTGTCCAGATAGCGGCGGTTATACATGATGCCGCTGCCCGAGTATCCAACCACGGCCACCTTGTTGCCCAGCCCCAACATATGGGGAGTCAGCCAATCGGGAGGCACTGTTTCAGCCGATAAACCGGCCAGCAAACCCGCCTGATCCAGCGAGTGAAAAAAAGTCGGGGATGAAGACATGATGATGTCGACCCCGGGAGCATCATCTGCCGTCAGCAGCCGCAAGGCGGGCAGCGTCCGGCGATAGATGACCTCAACGCGGACCGCCGGATATTGCCGGGAGAATCCCTCGATCACCGCCTTGACCGGCGCCTCCGAAAAGGAGGTCAATACCGTCAGGGTCGAGGCATGGAGAGGGGTAAAAGGCAGCAGGATCGCGACCAGCAAAAACGGGAGCTGTCGGCAAAATATGGGCATGGTCTCTCTGTCGGCTCGCTGGCAATTATCGGATTATGTGCGGTACATCCAATATTCAACACAAGGTGTAAAAATCATTTCATCAGGGGTGAGCCAGTTTTGACTCACCTCCCTGTTACAGGAGCCTATTGTTATTCATCGCTCGTTACCGGGACAGTCAAAAGAAGTCATTTTCGCCCCATGAAACCCACACGGTTGAGTCAAGGTTGACTCATTTCGGCCATTTTGCCCGCCTGTTTTCTCCTTTCATATGATGGCCCCAGCTAACAGAGCTTCCCCTGAAACCTTGCTGCCCAACATACACGGAGAACAATATGTTCAACTTTTTCAAAACGCGAGCAGACCTTCCGGTCATGGATGCCTCGCCCGATAAAATCCGCTCGATTTACCGCAAGTACCAATGGCAGGTATTCCTCGGCCTGGTACTCGGCTACGCCATGTTCTACGTCGTTCGAATGAGTTTGAACGTGGTCAAGAAACCCATGCTGGATGCCGGCATAGTGACGCTGGAAGAGCTGGGGGTCATTGGCTCCGCCTTCCTGTTTACCTATGCCGTAGGCAAATTCTCGAACGGCTTCCTCTCCGACTACGCCAACATTGGCCGTTTCATGTCGGTGTCGCTCGGTCTCTCCTCCATCTGTACCATCCTGATGGGCATGAATACCGCGACCTTCTTCCTGGTACTGATGTGGGGTCTGAACGGCTGGTTCCAGTCGGTCGGTTCCGCACCATCCTGCGTCTCCATCTTCCAGTGGTTCTCCCCCAAGCAGCGGGGCTCCGTCTATTCCATCTGGGGCGGCTCGCGCAACATCGGTGAAGGCATCTCCTGGATCCTGACCGCCAGCGTCGTCAGCTTCTTCGGCTGGAAAGCGGGCTTTATCGGTGCCGGTCTTGCCTCTCTGGCTGCCGCGCTCTGTATGTATCTGGTGCTGAAAGATCGCCCGCAGACCTATGCCCTGCCGGAACCTGCCGTTGCCTTCGGCGAACAACCGGAGATCACCAAGAAGGTCGAGCCAGCCGAGATCCGTCGCGCCCAGCTGTTTGTGCTCAAACAGCCGACCGTATGGCTGATCGCTGCCGCCTGTGCCTGCATGTATATGTCTCGCTACGCCATGAGCTCCTGGGCCGTGCTCTATCTGCAAGAGCAGAAAGGGTACAACCTGATCGATGCGGGTTTTGCCATGTCTGCCTACCCCATCGCCGGTTTCCTCGGCGCCATTCTGGCGGGCATCATCTCTGACAAGATGTTCAACGCCAACCGTCACATCCCGACCCTGCTCTACGGGTTGGCCAACATTGCCGGTATGTGCCTGATGTTCTGGGGCCCGCAGAGCCGCATGATGGATGCCGTTGCGCTGGCGCTGATAGGTTATGCCATAGGGGGACTGGTCGTGTTCCTGGCGGGCCTGACAGCCTGTGACCTGATGCCAAAAACGGCCGTGGGTGCCGTGAAGGGCTTTATCGGCCTCTGCTCCTACATCGCAGCCTCCTGTCAGGAGCTGGTCTCCGCCGCCCTGATCAAAACCAGCGTGGTCGATGGTGTCACTCACTATGACTTCAGCAGTGCCCAGTATTTCTGGCTCGGCGCATCCGTGGTCTCCATGCTGCTCGCCTTGACGGTATGGAACGCCAAAAAAGTGGTCGAATATTGATCTTGTAACAGACAAAGGGTGGTCAATTGACCACCCTTTTTTCATTGCCAAATCCGAGAAGGGATGTTTCCGATGCGTAAAACCAAAATCATTGCCACTCTGGGCCCTGCGAGCTCAACGGCCGACATGGTGGAAAAACTGATGGAGGCTGGCGCCAATGTGTTTCGCCTGAACTTCTCCCATGGCAGCGGTGAGCAACATATTGCCACCGCCAGCCTGATCCGCATGACCGCCGCCCGGCTGGGGCTCCATATCGGGATACTGGCCGACCTGCAAGGCCCAAAAATCCGTATTGCCCGCTTTGCCACAGGGAGCATCACCCTGACCCCTGGCGCCTCTTTTATCCTTGATGCGGCTCCAGGTGACCAACCGGGCGATCAGGATCGCGTCGGCCTCGACTACCCGGAGCTGATCAACGACGTACGCAGCGGCAACATCCTGCTGCTGGATGATGGCCGGATCCAGCTTGAGGTCCTGCATATCGAAGGAAACAGTATCTTCACCCGGGTGCAGATCGGTGGCCCCCTCTCCGACCGCAAGGGGATCAATGTACTGGGTGGAGGGCTCAGCGCCCCGGCACTTACCAACAAAGACAGAGCCGATATATTGACCGCCAGCCAGATCGAGGCCGACTTTATCGCCGTCTCCTTCCCTCGTTGTGCTGCCGATCTTGTTGAGGCCAGAACGCTGATCCGGGCCGCAGGCAGTCATGCCGCCATCGTCGCCAAGGTAGAACGAGCGGAAGTGGTGGCCTCGGTCGAGGCGATGGACGAGGTTATTCGCGCCGCAGACATCGTCATGGTGGCACGTGGAGATCTGGGGGTAGAGATTGGCGATGCCAGACTGCCCGGCGTACAAAAGAAGCTGATCAAACGTTGCCATCAGCTCGGCCGACCGGTCATCACGGCCACCCAGATGATGGAGTCCATGATCAGTAGCCCAATGCCAACCCGAGCCGAGGTGCTGGATATCGCAAATGCGGTGATAGACGGTACTGATGCCGTCATGCTGTCAGCCGAATCGGCGGCGGGTCTCTATCCGGTCGAGGCAGTGGAAGCCATGGCTCGCATCGCACACGGAGCAGAACGTGAAATAGACCCGATTCAACCACGCTGGCAGAAAGCGTCCCATCACAGCGATCAATCCAGCCACTGCATGGCACTGGCAGCAATGACGGCTGCGTTCAGTCACGATCAATCCTGTGGTATCGCGGTGCTGACCTCACAGGGAGATGCAGTCACCGCTATCTCTCGCAGCAACCTGAACAATCCAATCTGGGCACTGTCCAACAAACCCATGTTACTCAACCAGATGACGATTCTGCGCGGTGTCACCCCCCTCTTTTATGAAGAGGAAGTGGAAGATGAGAGAGACTCACGGCAGCTGATAGCAACGCTGGAGCAAGCCAATCAACTACATGGCATTCAATCTCTGCTGATTAACCGGCTCGATTCGCTGGAGGGTGCGGGTAGTGAGGATGTCTGCCGCCTGATCCCGCTCGGCAGCAAGCACCGCGACGTTCAGTCCAGCCAGAAATTATCCTGCCTCTAACGCCGAATAGAGACCACAAAGCCTCACCATGTGAGGCTTTGTTTTTTCAGTGTTTCCAGCCAGGGATTGGGCCGCTGCCAGCTGAAGCTCTGGTTCGCCCCGCCGTAGCATTCAGCCAGCCGCAGCGGCGTGCCGGGGGTATGGCGTCGCCCGGCCACATCGAGGCAACGGGAGACCTTGCTGTTGAACAGCCTGTCTTTCTGCCACTCCCACTGCGCCTGACCGTCACAGGGTGCCAGCATCACTTCGCTGTCGTTTTTGGCTTGCAAACAGAGATCCTGCAGGCGCAACTCACCCAGATCCCACTCGAACAGTTGATCGTCTTTTCCGCTGCAGGGTTGTGCCAGCACCTTCTGTTGGGACACCGCAACGCAAAAATCACCGCTGGTCAGCAAGGGGGAGCGCGCATGCTCCTCCTGCGGTTGTGAAGCAATGGAGCCCATCATCACATCGGTGGATGGCGGCTTGATGGTACAGCCACCCAGCAGCAAGGCCGCCAGCAGGGCAGGAGAGCAAGCAAAGGAAATTTTGTTATTCATGGAAAAATGCCTGAAATGGGCCGATGACATCCGGTTGTCAGTGACTCGAGGCTGAAGCATAACCGAAAGGCGGGGCGCGCTGCCCAAATAGAGTGTAAACAGACGTAACAGGGAGAGAGTGCTGGCCCAGCGGAGGCCGGAAAGCAAAAAACCCCGCCGAAGCGAGGTTTTTCTAAATGTGGTCGGTGATAAAGGATTCGAACCTTTGACCCTCTGGTCCCAAACCAGATGCGCTACCGGACTGCGCTAATCACCGAGGCTATTTCTTTCAAAATAGTTTACTTCAAAAAAACAAAGACGACCTCATGGTCATCCTCGTCATACAGCAAGTATGGTGCGAAGAGAGGGACTCGAACCCTCACACCCGGGGGGCACTAACACCTGAAGCTAGCGCGTCTACCAATTCCGCCACCTTCGCGTACCTGACAAGCTGTAAAATGGGGTGGCTGATGGGGCTCGAACCCACGACAACCGGAATCACAATCCGGGACTCTACCAACTGAGCTACAGCCACCACAGCTGTTTTCGTTCCACAACAACGCCCGTTTAACCGACGCACTTTTGATGGTGCGCCCGACAGGATTCGAACCTGTGACCTCTGCCTCCGGAGGGCAGCGCTCTATCCAGCTGAGCTACGGGCGCTACGCTGTCGAACGGGGCGCATTATTAATGATGGTTGCTGGTTTGTCTACACTTTTCTGTCACCGAAGCACTGTTCGTTGTTTTTTCAAGCACATTGCGCACTTTTCTTCCACTATTCCCCTGCTGACAACCGAAAAGGGGCAGATCGCAGTCGCAAATCGCCTTGCTGCCTTGACTTGATTTGATGCCCATCTAGAATGAATGAACGTTCATTCAATCGAAAGTCACACTGATGATTCTGGATAAAAAAGAGAGCATCTTCAACGCGGCCCATGAGGTGCTGGGTGAACGGGGTTTTCATGGTCTGTCGATTGCGGAAGTCGCCAAGAAAGCCAATGTTGCCACCGGCACCATCTATCGCTACTTCGGCGACAAGGATGATCTGATCCGGCAACTGCACCAGCACACTATCTTGCAGTGTGTGCCCATGGTCATGGCCGATGTAGCAATCGATAAAGTTTCATTTCAACAATTTCGCCAATTATGGCTCAATATTCATGCCATTTTTGTTAACGAACCCAACGCTATCCGGTGCAAATTGCAGTACGAGAGCTCTCCGCTAGGGGCAGAATTGGAGACCAATCCTGTCATTCTGGCTGCCTGGGAGCCTCTGGACCGATTTTTTGAACAGGGCGTTGAACAAGGACTGTTTATTGATTTACCGATACGTGCACTCCAGGTGTTGAGTCTGGACAGTGTCATGCATCTGGCCCTGCAGTGCAGGGTTCACAACATCACGCTGACCGAATCGCAGTTGGAAACCGCGATCCGGGCCAGCTGGAATGCCATTTTATCCCCCAATCTTTCCACCTCAGGAGCCTGTTCATGAAAAAGTGGATGGCCATTATGTTGCTGATAGCGATCGCCTTGTTTGGCAGCGTCATCGGCTTCAATTTGTTCAAACAGAAGATGATTGCCCAATATATGGCCAACCGGCCGGAGCCCGAGTTCCCTGTCACCGCCATGGTGACCAAGGCGCAGGATTGGGTACCGACCATCGAAGCGATCGGCTTCATCGAGCCGAATCAGGGGGTGACCCTCTCCACCGAACTGGCAGGTACCATTGACGCCATCACCTTCGAGTCGGGCAAACCGGTCAAGGCTGACCAGCTGCTGCTGAGCCTGGACTCCACCGTGGAGCGGGCCAATCTGCGCGCCTCCCAGGCCAAGCTGCCGGCGGCAAAAGCCAAGTTCGATCGTTTCCAGAACCTCTACAAGACCAGCTCCATCTCCAAAGAGCAGCTGGATGAAGCCGAAGCGGCCTATCGTTCGCTGGAAGCGGATATCGAGAGTCTGAAGGCGACCATTGCCCGTCGTGAAGTGCGCGCGCCCTTTAGCGGCGTGGTCGGCCTGCGCAATGTGTTCCTCGGTCAGTATCTGCAGCCAGGCACAGATATCGTGCGCCTGGAGGATACCAGCGTGATGCGCCTGCGCTTCACCGTGCCCCAGACCGATATCTCCAAAATCAAGCTGGGCCAGACCATCAAGATCAATGTGGATGCCTATCCGCAAACCCAGTTTGACGGTCATATCACCGCCATCGAGCCTGCGGTCAACTTCCAGAGCGGCCTGATCCAGGTACAGGCAGACATTCCGAACAACGACGGTCAGCTGCGTTCCGGTATGTTCGCCCGCGCCAGCATCATTCTGCCGACGGTGAAAGATCAGATCGTGATCCCGCAAACCGCTATCTCCTTCACCCTTTACGGTCAGAACGTCTATGTGCTCAAAGAGGGCGAAGAGACCGACAAAGAGGGTAACAAGGTGAAAGTACTGCGAGCCAAGCAGGTTGTGGTCAAGGCGGGTGAGCGCCGTGGCAACGATGTGCATGTGCTCTCCGGCATCCAGGCCGGTGACCAGATCGTACTGTCGGGTCAGGTTCGCCTGAGCAACGACACCAAGGTGCATGTGGTCGAGAACGATGCCCTGGCCGTTCCGGCACAAACCCCGATGCTGTAAGCGCGGAGATCTGCGATGCGATTTACTGACATATTTATAAAACGGCCTGTGCTGGCGATCTCGCTCAGTTTCCTGATCGCCTTGCTGGGCTTTCAGGCCATCTTCAAGATGCAGGTACGGGAATACCCCGAGGTGACCAACACGGTGATCACCGTCAGCACTGGCTACTATGGCGCCAGTTCTGATCTGATCCAGGGGTTCATCACCCAACCGCTGGAACAGGCGGTCGCGCAAGCCGACAACATCGACTTCATGACCTCCTCCAGCCAGCTGGGCAGCTCCACCATCACTGCGTACATGAAGCTCAACACCGACCCCAACGCCGCGCTGTCCGACATCCTGGCGAAGGTGAACTCGGTGCGATCCCAGTTGCCGAAAGAGGCGGAAGACCCGTCGGTCACCTCCTCCACAGGTTCAACCACGGCGGTGCTCTACCTCGGTTTTACCAGCCCGGAGCTCAACTCCAGCCAGATCACCGACTATCTGGAGCGGGTTATCAAACCGCAGCTCTTTACCGTGGGCGGGGTCTCCAAGGTTGACCTCTACGGCGGTGTCGAGTTTGCCCTGCGGGTATGGCTGGATCCGGCCAAGATGGCGGCCTTCAACCTGACTGCCAGTGACGTGATGACGGTGCTCAACAGCAACAACTATCAGTCCGCGACAGGTCAGGCGACCGGTTACTTCACCCTGTTCAACGGCAACGCCGAGACCCAGGTCAAGGATGTCGACGAGCTGAAGCGTCTGGTTGTTGCTACCCGTGACGGCAAGGTGATCCGCCTTTCCGACATTGCCAAGGTGACCCTCGAGAAGAGCCACGACATCTATCGAGCCAGCGCCAACGGCCGCGAAGCCGTGGTCATGGCGGTCAACGCCGCGCCGACAGCCAACCCCATCAACATCGCCCACGATGTGCTGGCGTTGCTGCCGAGCCTTGAGCGCAATATGCCGAGCACCATGCGTCTCAACGTGATGTATGACTCCACCGTGGCGATCAACGAGTCCATCCACGAGGTTATCAAGACCATCCTGGAGGCAGCCGCCATCGTTCTGGTGGTCATCACCCTGTTCCTCGGTTCGTTCCGCGCGGTCATCATCCCGATCATCACCATTCCGCTCAGTCTTATCGGCGTAGTGATGATGATGGATATGTTCGGCTTCTCGATAAACCTGATGACCCTGCTGGCGATGGTGCTGGCGATCGGTCTGGTGGTGGATGACGCCATCGTGGTGCTGGAGAACGTCGACCGCCATATCAAGGAGGGGGAAGAACCGTTCCGGGCCGCCATTATCGGTACCCGTGAAATTGCGGTGCCGGTTATCGCCATGACGGTCACCCTGGCGGCGGTATACGCGCCTATCGCCCTGATGGGGGGTATCACCGGCTCTCTGTTCAAGGAGTTTGCCCTGACGCTGGCTGGCGCCGTGTTCGTCTCGGGCATCATCGCCCTGACTCTGTCACCGATGATGTGTTCCAAGATGCTCAAGGCCAACGAGCAGCCGGGCAAGTTCGAGAGCACAGTCCACCACCTGCTGGAGCGGATGACCGATCGCTACGACAGCATGCTGCACGCCGTGATGAAAAAACGCCCCGTTATCGTGGTGTTCGCCGTCATCGTGTTCGCCAGCCTGCCGCTGCTGTTCAAGTTCATCCCGAGCGAACTGGCACCGTCAGAGGACAAGGGGGTAATGGCCGTGCTGGGTACCGCACCGTCCAACGCCAACCTGGACTACATCGAAAACACCATGGCGGATGTGAACAAGATCCTGGACGACCAGCCCGAGATCGCCTTCTCCCAGGTCTTCTCAGGGGTGTTCAACGCCAACCAGGCGTTCGGTATCGCCTCCATGGTGCCCTGGAGTCAGCGTGAAGCGAGCCAGAAAGAGGTGCTGGATCGGGTCGCCAATCTGGTGAAAGACATCCCGGGTATGGCCATCACCACCTTCCAGTTCCCGGAACTGCCGGGCGCATCGAGTGGTCTGCCGATCCAGTTCGTCATCACCACCCCGAACAGCTTCGAAAGCCTGTTCCTGGTGGCCGGTGAAATTCTGGCAGCGGCGCAGAGTAACGGTCAGTTCGTCTATTCGGATCTCGATCTGAACTACGACTCCGCCACCATGAAGATCCGCATCGACAAGGACAAGGCGGGTGCCTACGGCATCACCATGCAGGATATCGGAATCACCATGGGCACCATGATGGCGGACGGTTACGTCAACCGTATCGACCTGGATGGCCGCTCCTACGAGGTGATCCCGCAGGTCGAGCGCAAATACCGTCTCAATCCGGAGTCCATCAAGGGCTATTACGTGCGGGCCGCAGACGGCAAGTCGATCCCGCTCGGCAGCCTGATCAGCATTGAAGTGGTTGGCGAGCCCCGTGCCCTACCCCACTTCAACCAGCTGAACTCTGCCACTATCGGTGCCGTTCCGGCTCCGAGCGTGGCCATGGGTGATGCGATCAATTGGTTCCAGACCACCGCCGACGAGAAGCTGCCGCAAGGCTATCGTTACGACTTCATGGGGGAAGCCCGTCAGTTTGTCACCGAAGGCAATGCGCTCTATGCCACCTTCGCGCTGGCACTGGCGATCATCTTCCTGGTGCTGGCAATCCAGTTCGAGTCGGTGCGTGACCCGCTGGTCATCATGGTCTCTGTACCGCTCGCCATCAGCGGGGCCTTGATTGCCCTGGCATGGGGTATGGCGACCATGAACATCTACTCCCAGGTGGGCCTCATCACCCTGGTGGGTCTGATTACCAAGCACGGTATCCTGATCTGTGAAGTAGCGAAGGAAGAGCAGCTACTGCGTGGCATGAACCGGATGGAAGCAGTAATGCAAGCCGCCAAGGTGCGTCTGCGTCCGATCCTGATGACCACGGCTGCCATGATTGCCGGTCTGATCCCGCTGCTCTACGCCACAGGTGCCGGTGCGGCACAGCGTTTCAGTATCGGTATCGTCATCGTGGCAGGTCTTGCCATCGGTACCCTGTTCACCCTGTTCGTGCTGCCGGTGATCTACACCTATCTGGCTTCCGAGCACAAACCCTTGCCGGTATTCGATGAAACCATTCCGCCCAAAGCAAACGGCGGACATTAATCATCAATGACATGCAAAGGCCCCGATACGGGGCCTTTTTTATGCTTCGCAGGAAAGACGACATAAGTGCATGAAGCAGTTAAACTAAAAAACACCACATCCAGACCGCAAGGACGCCATGTCAGGACTCTTCTCCAAGACCGCCAGGGCCGTAGGCCGCAACGGACTCTCATATCGCCTGCTCTCCTACATTCTGGTCTGCAGTACCGTATTGGCGATGATCATTACGGCGCTGCAACTCGCCTGGGATTACCGCAAGGATGTTGCCGTCATCGAAGACAGCATCGGCCAGATCGAGGCCTCGTTCCTGCAACCCATCGCCGCCAGCTTGTGGAACCTGGATGAAGAGCAGGTCAAAGTGCAAATTGAAGGGATCATGAACCTGCCCAATATGCAGTTCGTGATGGTCAAGGAGATGCTCGGCAACTCCGAAGTCCCGCTGCTGACCCAGGGGGTCGAGCGGGAAAGCTATGATATCTCCCGAGAATTCAACCTCACCTATCAGGGGGAGATTGTCGGCAAGCTGTTCGTTGCCGCCTCTCTCGAGCAGATCTACCAGCGCCTCATCGAAAAATCGGTGCTGATCATGGTCAGCCAGACCATCAAGACCCTGGTAGTCTCATTTTGCATCCTGATCATCATTTACTATCTGGTGGTCAGGCACATCAACCGCATCGCCAACTACGCCCAGAAGTTCAACCTCGATCGGCTCGACATGGAGCTGGAGCTGGAAGGCCGCCCGCAGCCGCGCAAGAAACCCGACGAACTGGATACCCTGGTCTCCACCCTCAACCAGATGCGAACCCGACTACGTGACGAGCTGGTTGCCCGCCATCAGGCGGTGGAACAGCTGCAACAGGAGCGGGATTTCTCCGCCACCCTGATCAACTCGGCCAACATGGTCATCTGCTGCATGGAGCCGGATTTGACCATCGCCAGCATCAACCCAGCTGCCATACTGCTGACCGGCTACCACCAGCAGGAGCTGTTGCAGCACAACTGGCTGGATCTCTTTGTCAGCCCGGCGCAACGGGAAGAGCTGAACGATATTCTGGCGGCGGAAGGTTCACTGTCAGACAAAGAGGTCATCATGCATGACCAGCAGGCTCATGAGCTGGTACTGCAATGGACCTTCGTACCCTTCTACGATGGTCCCAACCTCAAGTACCAGATCGGCTTCGGCTACGACATCACCCAGCTGAAAAAGGTCGAGCGGGAGATAATCCAGCTCAACGAGCAGCTGGAGGGCAAGGTGGTGGAGCGCACCCGCAGCCTGAGCGAAGCCAACAACCAGCTCGGCAAGGCGTACGACGACCTGAAACAGGCCCAGCAGACCCTGGTGGAGTCGGAGAAGATGGCCTCCCTCGGCTCGCTGGTGGCCGGGGTGGCACACGAGATCAACACTCCGATCGGCATCAGCGTAACCGCCTCCTCCTACCTGCAGGAGCGGGTCGCCGACTTCAAGTCCCATATCGACTCCAAGCAGCTGTCGCGCTCCTATCTCAACGAGTTTACCGTCAATCTCGACGAGTCGATGCAGCTGCTGCAGAGCAACCTGCGGCGCGCCTCAGAGCTGATTGCCAGCTTCAAACAGGTGGCGGTCGACCAGTCATCGGAAGCACGCTACAACTTCAGCCTCGCCGACAACCTCCATCAGGTAGTGGTCTCGCTTGGCCATAAACTGAAGAAGAACCAGTGCGAAGTGGATATCCAATGCGATCCCAAGCTGTCGATCTTCTCTTTCCCGGGCAGTTTTACCCAGATCTACTCTAACCTGATCCTCAACTCCATCAACCACGGGTTCGACAGCTGGGACAAACCGAAGAAGATCACCATCAAGGTGGAACAGCAGGGAGAAGAGCTGTTTATCGACTACTCGGACAACGGCCGCGGCATCCCGCCCGAAATCTTGCCGCGCATCTTCGATCCCTTCGTCACCTCCAAGCGGGGTCAGGGGGGCAGCGGTCTGGGTACTCACATCATCTACAACCTGGTAGTACAACTGCTAAAAGGCCGTATCAGCTGTACCAGCGAACCGGGCCAGGGCGCCCAGTTCCATATTCGCCTGCCGATCCAACATAACTGAGCGCTGGCTCTTGTGAGCCAGCCGCTTTATCCCCATCATGCTGTGATTGCATTCTTAATGAGCGGAGAACCTCGCAATGGCACAGCATTTTGACTATATCGCCATCGGCGGCGGCAGCGGCGGTATTGCTTCTGCCAACCGGGCTGCCATGTACGGTAAGAAAGTTGCCCTGATTGAAGCCAAAGAGTTGGGTGGAACCTGCGTCAACGTAGGCTGCGTACCGAAGAAGGCCATGTGGTATGCAGGCCAGATCGCCGATGCCCTGAAATATGGCGCCGACTACGGCTTTGACACCACCCTCAACCACTTCAACTGGGCCAAGCTGGTCGAGTCCCGCCAGGCCTACATCGGCCGCATTCACCAGTCCTATCAGAACGTGTTGGGCAAGAACCACATCACCGTCATCAAGGGCTTCGCCCGCTTCGTCAGCAGCAACACCATCGAGGTCAATGGCGAGCACTACACGGCCGATCACATTCTGATCGCTACCGGTGGCCGCCCGGAAATTCCGGCTATCCCGGGTGCCGAGCTGGGTATCGACTCCGACGGTTTCTTCGAATTGCAGGCACAACCGAAGCGGGTTGCCGTAGTGGGTGCTGGCTACATCGCAGTCGAGATCGCCGGGGTGATGCAGGCGCTCGGCTCCGAGACCCATCTGGTGGTGCGCAAGCACGCGCCGCTGCGCAACTTCGACCCCATGATCCACGAGACACTGGTCGAAATCATGGCGCAGGAAGGGCCCAAGCTGCACACCCACGCCATTCCCAAAGCCGTGCTCAAAAACGCTGACAACAGCCTGACCCTGCAACTGGAAGATGGTCGCCACCTCACCGTTGACTGCCTGATCTGGGCCATCGGCCGGATACCGGCTACCGACAACCTCAATCTGGCCGCCGCAGGCATCGCGCTGGACGAGAAGGGCTTTATCCCGACCGACAAGTTCCAGAACACTTCCGTCGCCAACATCTATGCGGTGGGTGACAACACGGGTCGCATCCAGCTCACCCCGGTGGCTGTCGCTGCGGGCCGTCGCCTCTCCGAGCGGCTGTTCAACAACAAGCCGAACGAGCACCTCAACTACGATCTGGTGCCGACCGTGGTGTTCAGCCACCCGCCCATCGGCACCATAGGCATGACCGAACCGGAAGCCATCGCCGAATACGGCGAGGACCAGGTGAAGGTCTACCGCAGCCAGTTCACCGCCATGTACTCAGCACTGACCCAGCATCGCCAGCCCACCCGGATGAAGCTGGTCTGTGTCGGCCCGGAAGAGAAGGTGGTCGGTTTGCACGGTATCGGCTTTGCGATGGACGAGATCCTGCAAGGCTTCGGCGTCGCCATGAAGATGGGTGCCACCAAGGCGGACTTCGACAACTGCGTGGCTATCCATCCGACCAGTGCAGAAGAGTTCGTGACAATGCGATAGGTACGTTTGAAGTTGGCCTGTCATTATCAGGCCAACTTCAACAACTGCGTTCCCACGCCTCACTCCACCAGCGCGGAAGAGTTCGTGACAATGCGATAGGTACGTTTGAAGTTGACCTTTCACGAGGAGCCGGCTTCGACAACCATCTAACCCCTTCTCCCAAACCCGGCTCAGGCCGGGTTTTTTGATCCCTCCTCGCCATTTCTCTCGCAGATCCATCGTTCTTTACGCCGATTTTACGCCTGCCACATGGCGCTTTATGGCGCCTTTACGCCTGTTTTACATACCCTTTTCAGCGTCAATGACACCAACAGAGTCGATATGGTCTTACATCGGCTCTCGCAGCTAATTATCTCAATGGAGTCGATATGAATTGGCTATATCTGCTGCTCGTCTTCGCCTTGATGGCCTATCTGATGCGCGCACTCACGCGCAGTCACGAGTGAGGGACTACCTATATGCAGCAAGAAATTATCTATCCGGTGGCCAGCAAACTGCCGAGCCTCGTGAGCAATCCAATGCGTGCCCTGACGCACCGTGACCACGAGTGAGGAACTAGAACATGTGGCAAGAAATAATCTATCCGGTGGCCTTCGTGCTGCTGGTTCTGCTGCCGGCACCGCTGCTGGGCAACTACATCTACCGGGTATTTGAAGGCAAAATCCGCTGGTTGGCACCGGTCGAGCGCGCCACACTGGCTTGCTGTGGCACCGATGGACGGGAGCAGGACTGGAAGTCCTACGCCCTCAGCTTGCTGGCCTTCAACGGCGCCGGTTTCGGTCTGCTGTTCCTGATCCTGATGGCGCAGGGGTTGCTGCCCCTCAACCCGCAACAACTGCCGGGTCTGAGCTGGCAACTGGCATTCAACACCGCGGTCAGCTTTATGACCAACACCAACTGGCAAGCCTATTCCGGTGAGGCCAGTCTCTCCTACTTCAGCCAGATGGTGGGCCTGACCACCCAGAACTTCGTCTCCGCAGGGACGGGCGCCGCCGTCGCCATTGCCCTGTTCCGCGGTATCGCTCGTCAGCAGACCATCAACCTTGGCAACTTCTGGCAGGATCTGGTGCGTTTCTGCCTCTATGTGCTGCTGCCCATCGCGTTGATCATGGCGCTGGTGCTGGTATGGCAAGGGGTGCCGCAAAGCCTCTCCGCCTATCTGCCGTTCCACGGTGTGGAGGGTCAGGAGCAACTGCTGCCCCTCGGCCCGGCGGCCTCGCAGATCGCCATCAAGCAGCTTGGCTCCAACGGCGGCGGCTTCTTCGGCATCAACTCGGCACATCCGTTCGAGAACCCGACCGCCCTCTCCAACTGGCTGGAGATGGTCGCCCTGCTCACCATCGCCGCCGCCATGGTCTTTACTCTGGGCCGCTATGTGAAAGACATGGCCCACAGTCGCGCCATTCTCGGCGCAATGACCCTCATGCTGGTGCTGGGGCTCTTCGTCTCCCTCTCCCAGGAGCTGAAACCGGATCACGCCCTCGCCCAGCTCACCACCGACGCCAGCAACATGACTGGCAACTGGGAAGGCAAGGAGAGCCGCTTCGGCCCTGTGCTCTCCAGCATCTGGGAAGTGGCGACTACTGCCGCCTCCAACGGTGCCGTCAACGCCATGCACGACAGCTTTACTCCGCTCGGCGGCATGGTGGGCATGATCAACATGCTGCTGGGCGAGGTCATCTTCGGCGGGGTCGGCTCCGGTATCTACGGCATGATGCTGTTCGTGCTGCTGACCGTATTCCTGTGCGGTCTGATGGTGGGTCGCACCCCGACCTATCTGGGCAAACGGCTCGGCATCACCGAGATGAAGTGGGTGGTTGCCAGCATGCTGGTCATGCCGGTGGGGGTTTTGGTGATCGGTGGTGTCACCCTGCTGATGCCGAATGCCAGCACCATCATCGGCCATGATGGCCCGCACGGTCTGTCACGCCTCATCTATGCCTACGCCTCGGCTGCCGGCAACAACGGCTCCGCCTTCGCCGGTTTTGCCGCCGGTGACAACTGGCAGTGCATCGCCATCGGTCTGGCCATGCTGCTCGGTCGCTTCGGCTACATCATTCCGGTACTGGCCATCGCCGGTCAGCTGGCCCGTGCGCCCCGTCAGGAGACGAGCGAAGGGGACTTCCCCATCAGCGGCCCGCTGTTCGTTACCCTGCTGATCATCACCGTATTGCTGATTGGTGGCCTCTCCTTCCTGCCGGTGCTGGCACTAGGCCCGGTGGCCGAACATCTGAGTCTGATCGGAGGTGCATTCTGATGAACCTGACCCTGTCGATCACCATCCGGATGCCAATGGCCAACTATCTGATGCTGGGAGCTTTCCAATGAGCAAGTCCACTGCAATGAGCACCGACACCATGTTGGTGAAGGGCAAAAAACAGAAATCACAGATCATCCAGGCAATGGTTGAGGCCCTCTATCGCTTCAATCCCAAAGCGCTGTTTGGCAGCCCCATCCTGTTCACCCTCTGGCTGGCCGCAGTCATGGCGACCGTGGAGTCCCTGCTGGGGCAGCCTTTCTCCGGCGTCGCCCCCTCGCTTGCCTGGCAGCTGACCGCCTGGCTCTGGCTCACCCTCTGGTTTGCCAACTTCGCGGAAACCCTGGCCGAGGGGCGCGGCAAGGCCCGAGCCGACAGCCTGAAGGCGGGCATGAGCCAGCTCAAGGCCCGTCGGGTGGCGAATGCCAAAGATGGTCAGGGCGAGTGGGTACCCGCCACCAGCCTGATGAAGGGGGACCTGGTGCTGGTACGCAGCGGCGAGATGATCCCGGCCGACGGCGAAGTGGTCGCCGGTATCGCCTCGGTCAACGAGGCCGCCATCACTGGCGAATCCGCCCCCGTCATCCGCGAGTCGGGCACCGACCGCAGCGGCGTGACCGGCAACACGACGGTCGTCTCCGACGAGATCTGGGTGCGCGTCAGCAACAATCCGGGCGAGAGCACGCTGGATCGGATGATCGCACTGGTGGAAGGGGCCAAGCGCCAGAAGACCCCCAACGAGATGGCGCTCGACGCCCTGCTGGTGGGCCTGACCCTGATCTTCCTGTTGGTGGTCGCCACCCTGCCCTGGTTCCTCGACTACAACGGCACCCAGGTCCCGCGTCTCTACCTGATTGCCCTCTTCATAACCCTGATCCCGACCACCATCGGCGGCCTGCTCTCCGCCATCGGCATTGCCGGCATGGATCGACTGGTGAAGCTGAACGTCATCGCCAAGTCGGGCCGGGCCGTCGAAGCGGCCGGTGACGTGCGCACCCTGCTGCTGGACAAGACCGGCACCATCACCTTCGGCAACCGGATGGCTGACGAACTGATCCCGGCCCCCGGCGTCGACCCGGCCCTGCTGGCACAAGCGGCTATGCTGGCCTCGCTGGGTGACAACACCCCGGAGGGCAAATCCATCCTGACTCTGGCCAGCAAGAGCATGGCCAAGCCGAGCCAACTGGAGAGCGACAAGGTGATCCCCTTCAGCGCCGAAACCCGGCTGAGCGGACTGGATCGCAACGGTCATCAATATCGCAAGGGGGCGGTAGATGCCGTGCTGAACTACCTCAGCCTCGACCGCAAGGCGGTGCCGGAGCTGGTGCTCAAGTCAGTCGACAGCATCGCCCGTCAGGGTGGTACTCCGCTGCTGGTCTGCACTCAGGAGAAACTGCTGGGGGTGGTCTACCTCAAGGACATCATCAAGCCCGGTATCAAGGCTCGCTTCCAGATCCTGCGCCATATGGGGATCCGTACCGTGATGATCACCGGTGACAACCCGAAAACCGCCGCCGCCATCGCCGCCGAAGCCGGGGTGGATGACTTCATCGCCGAGGCGACACCGGAGAAAAAGCTGGCCTATATCCGGCAGGAGCAGGCCGATGGTCGTCTGGTTGCCATGTGCGGCGACGGTGCCAACGATGCGCCCGCACTGGCGCAGGCTGACGTGGGTCTGGCCATGAACGAGGGTACCCAGGCCGCCAAGGAGGCGGGCAACCTGGTGGATCTCGACTCCAACCCCACCAAGCTGCTGGACGTGGTGCTGGTCGGCAAACAGCTGCTGGTGACCCGTGGTGCCCTGACCACCTTCTCCATCGCCAACGACGTCGCCAAGTACTTTGCCATCCTGCCAGCCCTGTTCATCGCCGCCTACCCGCAACTGGGGGCACTGAACCTGATGCAGCTGGGCAGCCCGCAGAGCGCCATCCTGTCGGCCATCATCTTCAACGCCCTGATCATTGTGGCGCTGGTGCCGCTGGCCCTGCGTGGTGTCGACCTGAAAGGCTCGGCCGCCAGTCTGCTGCGCCGCAACCTGTTGATCTACGGGGTCGGTGGTCTGCTGGTGCCTTTTATCGGCATCAAGCTGATCGATCTGGTTATTACCGGCCTGGGTCTGGTGTAACGACATAACCGGGATGCGGGTCAGACCCGCATCCCCAGCCATCCTTTTGGAGCAAGAGAATCATGATAGCAATCAGAACCCTGTTGACCCTCACCCTGCTGCTGGGCGTGGGTTATCCTCTGGCGGTGACCGGGCTGGCCCAACTGCTGTTCCCCTGGCAGGCCAACGGCAGCCAGCTCACCGACAGCAAGCAGCAACTCATTGGTAGCGCCCTGCTGGGGCAGAAATTCGAGCGGGCCGACTATTTCCATCCCCGTCCCTCCGCCAGCGATTTCAACACCATAGGCGGCAGCGCCAGCAATCTGGGGATGAGCTCACCGCTGCGGGCAGAGTTTGCCGAACAGGCCGCCAAGGCACAGCCGGGAACCAGCTCCCCCGCCATGCTGACCCGCTCCGCCTCCGGCCTCGATCCCCACCTGCCGCTGGATGCGGTACTGGCTCAGGTCGACCGCGTCGCCAAAGAACGTGGACTGGATCCCGCCCAACTGACGGAGCAGGTCATGTCGGCCACACAAGCTGGTATCCTTGGCCCGCAGGTGGTCAACATTCTCCAGCTGAACCTGCAACTGGATCATCAAAAGGGCGCCTGAGGGCGCTCCTTGCCGATCTGGCGTTGACCTCCATTTTCGAAACGGGCAGTTGGCTCGATAGGGATAACAATGGCTGATGTAGCAAGCGCTGACGCCCTGCTGACGAGTCTGATGCAGGAGCATGGGGATGCGTGATGAGGTAAGGGCTGACGCCCTGCTGGCAAGTCTGGAGCAAGAGCACAAGGGCAAGCTGAAAGTCTTTCTCGGGGCCGCCCCCGGCGTGGGCAAGACCTACGCCATGTTGCAGGCGGTGCGGGAACAGGCCAAGGAGGGGGTCGACATCCTGATCGGCGTGGTGGAGACCCACGGCCGGCAGGAGACGCTGGCCCTGCTCGACAAACTCGCCATCCAGCCGCGCAAGATCCACATGCACCGCCAGCAGCGGCTGGAGGAGATGGACCTCGACGGCCTGCTGGCACGGAAGCCGGCCATCGCCGTGGTGGACGAGCTGGCCCACAGCAACGCCCCCGGCAGCCGCCACGAGAAGCGCTGGCAGGATGTCGAGGAGCTGCTCAACGCCGGTATCGACGTCTACAGCACCCTCAACGTCCAGCATCTGGAGAGCCTCAACGATCTGGTGTGGCAGCTGACCGGGGTCAGGGTAAAAGAGACCCTGCCCGATCAGGTTCTGCTCGATGCAGACAGCATTATCCTTATCGACCTCCCCCCCAAGGAGCTGCTCGGCCGCCTGCGCGAGGGGAAGGTTTATGTCCCTCATCAGGCCAAAGCAGCCCTGCAATCCTTCTTCTCCCTCAACAACCTCACCGCATTACGGGAGCTGGCGATGCAGACCGCAGCCAGCCATGTGGAGGGCGATCTGCAACTGCAGTGGCAAGCAGCAGGCAAGAGCACCTTGCCGCTGCGGGGCAAGCTGATGGTTTGCCTCGGTGACCTGCACGGCTCGGCGCTGGTGCGCTACGGCCACCGCTTTGCCCAGCGCCGCCAGCTTCCGTGGCTGGTGGTGCATGTCGACAGCAATGGCCGCCGCTCTGCCGATGTGGAGCAGGCGCTGGCGCTCGCCTCCCACCTCGGTGCCAAGGTGCTGACCCTCTCCAGTCCGGCGGTCGCCAACACCCTGCTGGAGACCGCCGAACAGCAGCAGGTCTCCCAGCTGCTGCTCGGCAAACCTCACAAGGCGCCATGGCGCCGCTCGCTGGTGCAGCACCTGCTCAAGCAGGCGCAGGGGCTCGAAATCACGCTGGTCGATACCGAGAAGCAGAAGCCCGAAGTGGGGATGCGCGTCCCGACCCCGAAGGATATACACCACAGCCTGCTGGCAGTGGTGATCATGGGGATCACCTCGGCCGCCGCCTGGGGGCTCTCCTACTGGCTGCCCCCCGCAGCGTTGCCGCTCATCTTCGTGCTGGGGGTGCTGGCGACGGCCCTCACCACCAGTCTGGTACCCGCCACGCTGGCGGCGGTGCTGGGCTTTATCGCCCACAATCTGCTCTTCACCGCCCCCTACTTCTCCCTGAGCGTCGCCAACCACAGCGACCTGCTCACCCTGTTTGTGCTGCTTATCGTCGGCATGACCGCGGGGCGCCTCGCCTCCCGCCAGCGGCAACAGCTGATCGGTCTGCGCGAGACCCAGCAGTTGGGCAATGCTCTGCTCTCCCTCAGTCAGGGGCTGGCCACCGCCAGCAGCCCGGAGGAGGTGCTCAGACAAGGTGCCCAGGCCATTTCACTGGCGCTCGGCCAGCCGACCGTGGTGATCGACAAGGAGTTCAACGATCGGCTCGGCAACGAGAAGCACAGGCCCGGCCAGACCGACAAGGCGGCTATCGACTGGTGTCTGGCCCAGAAGCAGAGCGCCGGGGCCCACACCGCCACCCTCAATGCCGCCGAGGCCCAGTATCACCACCTCAGCGATGATCTGGTGATCGGCATAATGCTTGCCAATCCGCTCTCCTCCTCTGCCGAACACCAGCTGCAGGCCCTGCTCACCGACATTCGCGCCGCGCTGGCGCGGATCGACCTCAACGAGCGGCTGGCCGACAGTCAGCTACAGGCGGAGACCGACCGGATGCGCGCCGCCCTGCTCTCCTCGGTCTCCCACGATTTGAAGACGCCACTGGCGACCATCATGGGGGCAGGCAGCACTCTGCTGGAATATGGTGACCGGATCCCCGCCGAAGACCGTGACGAACTGCTCCACTCGGTGCAGGAGGAGGCGCGCCGCCTGCACAGCTATGTGCAGAATCTGCTGGATATGACCCGCATCGGCTCCCCCGACTTCCAGCTGAAACGGGACTGGGTCGATCTGGCGGATCTGGTGGAGAGCGCCCGCAAGCGGCTCGACTCCTCCTGGCGCCAGCACAAGCTGCGGGTCCATTTCGATCAGCATGTGCCCCAGCTCTATGTGCACGGCGCCCTGATCGAGCAGGTGCTGGTCAATATCCTCGACAACGCCTCCCGCTACTCGCCGGCAGGCACCCCTATCGAGTTCAAGGTGATGGTGGCCGAGCCCGACCTCATCATCGATATCATCGATATCGGGGTCGGTATCGCCGAGTCGGATCGGGAGAAGATCTTCAATCTCTTCTACACCCAGCCGGTGGGCGATTGCGGCAGCCGTGGCACCGGGCTTGGCCTCGCCATTTCCCGCGCTATGATAGAGGCCCACGGCGGCAAGATTTGGGCCTTCTCCGGTCCCAATGGCAACGGAACCTGCATGCGCATCTCCCTGCCGCTCGCGCTCAATTCACCGGAGGTCTGATGGCTGACCGCCAGATCGGGTCACTCAGCCCCTCCCACCATTCGCCTCTGGAGGTTCGATGGCGCACATTCTGGTCATAGATGATGAAGCGGCGATCCGTCGCTTTCTGCGGATCAGCCTGATTGCCGAGGGGCATCAGGTGAGTGAGGCGGTGGGGGTCAATGAAGGGCTGGAGCAGTATCGCCACCTCAACCCCGATCTGGTGATCCTCGATCTCGGTCTGCCGGATGGCGATGGTATTCAGGTATTGCAGGCTATTCGCGAGCACCACCCCAATCCTGTGCTGGTGTTGTCGGCCCGCGATTCTGAGCAGGAGAAGGTGCGGCTGCTGGATGCCGGCGCCAACGACTACATGAGCAAGCCGTTCGGCATCGGCGAGATGATGGCCCGCATCCGCGTGCTGTTGCGCCAACGTGCTGGCGTCAGCAGCGGCGAGCGGCGCTACTTCCCCCAATGCGGCCTGACGCTTGATGTCAGCAGCCACAAGGTGACCATGAAGGAGGAGGAGATCCCCCTCTCCCGCAAGGAGTTCGCCCTGTTGCAGGCGCTGGTGTGCCACCCCGGCAAGCTGGTGATGCAGACCCAGCTGCTCAACGACATCTGGGGGCCGAGCCACAAGGAAGACACCCACTACCTGCGCATCGTCATCGCCAGCCTGCGCAAGAAGCTGGGGGATAACCCCCAGCAACCGACGCTTATCGAGACCGAATCAGGTATCGGCTACCGCTTTATCGGCAACTGACGTTTCACGTGGAACGACGCCCGCAGCAAAGCAGTGCCAGCAGACCGCAGCCACTCAGCAACAGGCCGAGAACCTGCAATCCGGCCGCCACCGCCAACCCCAGACTGAGCAGCAGGTAGTAGCCAAGCCCGAACAGGGCGCCAGCACTGCCTGCTACCTCGCGATAGGCCAACAGCGCCTGACTCAGCACGTTGGGGATTGCCAGCCCGAAGGCCACCACCACACCCATCATGGGCAACAGGAACCAGAGGCTGGACTGACTCGCCCAGACCAGCAGCCCGGCGACCAGCGCCAGAGCGCAAGCCAGTCTGACCAGAGAGGACGGCAGCCACCCCCTCCCCAGCAGATGCTTGTTGAGCAGGCTGCCGAGCAGAGTCGCCAGCGCCAGCAAGATCCCCGAATAGCCAAACTCGCCGGTGCTCAATTCCAATCCGGCAAACAGGAACGGCGCCAGACTGTAGTAACCAAACAGCATGGTGTTGAACAGGGCGACCAGCATGGCACTGCGCCAGAGCCCGCCATCCTTCATCATCCGGCATGCCAGCGGCCAGAGTGCGACTCGCTGGGTAGTAACCGGACGGGTTTCCGGCAGCTGCCAGCAGGTCACCAGCAGCAAACCTACCGCCAGTACCAGCAGACCGCTGAACACCCCGAGATAGCCGAACCCGCTCGCCAGCTGGCCGCCACTGAGCAGCCCCAGCACCGGGCTCAAGGAGAGCGCTATGCCCATCGCTGAGAAGACCCGTACCAGATCGCTGCCCTGATAGCTGTCGCGCAGCATGGTCTGGGTCACCACGGAGCCCACGGCGGCGCCAAAAGCCGAGATGACCCGGGCCAGCAGCAGGGTTTCAAACTGGTTGGCCAGCAGCGCCAGCAAGGTGCCGACGCCATAGGTGAGCAGACCCGCCAGCATGGCGGGACGCCGCCCAATCAGATCGCATAGCCGCCCCCAGCAGACCACGCCCACCGCAAACGCCAAAAAATAGACCGACAGGGTCTGGGATGCCTGCCCTTCGCTCACCTGAAACTGGCTGGCGATGTGGGTCAGGACCGGGCTGTAGATGGTCTCCACAATCTGGGGAAACATCATCAATCCCACCACCAGCCAGAGCGGTGGCAACTTGTTGTTCATGACAAACCTCCTTCACAAGAGGTCGCCATTCTAGAGAGATGCCGATTGTCTGATTACAATAAGCAGGACTATAAACATCAAAAATCGGACATATGGCCTTTATTCTTCCCGATCACCCTTTTGACCCCGACCAGCTGACCGGCAGCGTGATCGGCATTGCCTCCGCCCTCGGCTGGCACGACTCGGGTCTGCATCAACATCAGCGCCATCAACTGCTGTTCGCCCAATCCGGCTGCATGACCATGGAGCTGGAAGGTCGGGTCTGCCTGCTGCCGCCCACCCGCGCTGCCTGGCTGCCAGCAGGCACCGCACACAGGATCTTGATGCGCGGTGTCGTTGCCTACCGCTCCCTCTACTTCCAGCCGCACCCCGAGTTGCCCGGCACGGTCGAAGTGCTGGCGGTCAATCCGTTGCTGCACGAACTGATCGAACGGATGGCGCTCTGGCCGTGGGACAAACCGCAAGAGCAGCAACAACGGACGGTGGCACTGTTTATGGAGGAGTTGGGGCAGGCGCCACGGGAGTCGTGGCAGTTGCCGCTGCCGACCGATCCCAGACTGGGCGACTGGCTACAGCAGTTAAAACGAGGAGATGCCCTGCCCGATCGGCTCAACCGGCTGGCCGAACGGGTGGGTGCCAGTGACAAGACCATTGGCCGCATCTTCATGCGGGAGACTGGCATGAGCTATCAGGCGTGGCGTCAGCAGTGGCGGCTGTTGCGCGCCATGGAGCTGCTGGCAGAAAGCGAGTCCATCAGCCGGATTGCCGCTGCGCTGGAGTTCTCCAGCGACAGCGCCTTCATCAGCTTCTTCAAACAACATACAGGACAGACCCCCCTGCGCTACCTCAGCTCTCGGGGTGAGTCGCCACAGCCTGGCTCGCTTCCACCACCAGGGTATCCAGCGCCAGCGGCTTGAGATTGTGCAGCGCATCCTGCACCACTGCATGGGATGCCTGTTGCAACTCGCTCTGCACATCCTGCTCCAGCTGGACACTCTCCAGCTCGGGCCGCGGGTTTTCGTTGGCCATCACGTTCAGGCTCAGGGCACTCACAATCAGGGTAGCGATCAGGCTTTTCATCTGGTTTGCTCCGGTATGGTTGAGATGACCAGATAGCTATTCCAATAGTTGTGCCAATCCTCACGCAATCCATAACATGATGATTTTGTTTAAATTAACTATATCTCGATACCAAATTGAGTCGCAAAATGCATCCCGCTCGGTCATTTTTAAACCAACAGTTGGTGCTTTTAACCACGCTTGATTTTTGCACCATGTTCCACGTGGAACGTCCCATCTTTTTGATCGACACCCACTTTTAAACTGAGCTATGGTGCTACATCCCCGTAACTCAAATCTGGATCTGTCACTGAATGGAATTTTCCTTGTTCGGCGAGAAGTTCACTCGCCACGCCGGTATTACCCAACTCATGGATGACCTCAATCAGGGGCTGACCAATCCGGACGCCATCATGTTGGGTGGCGGCAATCCGGCCCCGATCCCCGCCATGCTGGAGCGCTTTCAGGCCGAGGCCAAGAGCCTGCTCGACAACGGCGAGCTGGTCAAAGCGATGGCCAACTACGACGGCCCACAGGGCAAAGACAGGTTCACCAAAGCGCTGGCTGCCCTGCTCAGCAAGGAGTTGGGATGGGATATCTCGGCCCGCAATATCGCCCTGACCAACGGCAGTCAGAATGCCTTCTTCTACCTGTTCAACCTGCTGGCTGGCGAATTTGCCGATGGCCGCAAGAAGAAGGTGCTGTTCCCGCTCGCCCCTGAATACATCGGCTATGCCGACTCAGCGCTGGCCGACGACTACTTCGTGGCCTACAAGCCCACCATCGAGAAGCTGCCCGATGGCCAGTTCAAATACCACGTGGATTTCGAGAGCCTGCAGGTAGGTGACGATATCGGGGTGATCTGCGTCTCCCGCCCGACCAACCCGACCGGCAACGTGCTGACCGACGAAGAGATCGAACACCTCGACCAGATCGCCCGCGACAAGGGAATCCCGCTGCTGATCGACAACGCCTACGGCGTTCCCTTCCCGGGCATCATCTTCAGCGAAGCCAAGCCGTTCTGGAACGCCAACACCATCCTCTGCATGAGCCTCTCCAAGCTGGGTTTGCCGGGCACCCGTTGCGGCATCGTCATCGCCGACGAGAAGATCATTCAGGCCATCACCAACCTGAGCGGCATCATCAATCTGGCGCCGGGCAGTCTGGGGCCCGCCATCACCATCCCGATGATCGAGAGCGGCGATATCATCACTCTCAGCGCGCAGGTAGTAAAACCCTTCTATCAACAGAAGGCGGAGCTGGCGGTACAGCTGCTGCGCGAAGCGATCCCCGACCCGCGCCTCCACATTCACAAACCGGAAGGGGCCCTCTTCCTCTGGCTCTGGTTCGAGGGCTTGCCGATCCACTGTCAGGAACTTTATGAGCGACTGAAGGTGAAGAACCTGCTGATCGTGCCGGGTCACTACTTCTTCCCCGGCATCGATGACCCCGAGTGGCGTCACAGCCAGGAGTGCATCCGCCTCAACTACTCCCAGAGCGAGGAGCTGGTACGTCGCGGCATCGCCATTCTGGCCGACGAGATTAACGCCCTCTACGCTGGTTAATCCAATCCGGCGATACAAAAACAGAAAGGCCTGCAAATGCAGGCCTTTATTGTTTATCGCGATCCGGTTTGCTTAGCCGGGCAACGCCAGCTGCTCGGGTTTACCGATGGGAATGGCTCTGGGCTTGAGCGCCTCCGGCAGTTCGCGCGCCAGCTCGATGGTCAGCAAACCATGCTCCAGCTTGGCGCCCTGCACTTCCACGTGCTGGCTCAGCTTGAAGGCGAGCTCGAAGTCGCGCTCGGCAATCCCCTGATGGAGGAACTGACGCTCACCGGCAGCAGCTCCTTTGCGCCCCTTCACCTTGAGGGTGCCGTTTTCGGTCTCCAGCTCCAGCTCTTCGCGCTCGAAGCCAGCCACGGCGACCGTGATGCGATAGCCATCCTGATCGCGCTTTTCAATGTTGTACGGAGGGTAAGCGGCGGTCTTCTGCTCGAACAGACCTTCCAGCTCACGGGCCATCCGCTCGAAGCCGACGGCGTTGGAATAGAGATGAGAAAAATCGAGGTTACGCATAATCCTATCCTTCTAATAAGCAACAGGTTCAACTCTCCACAGGCCCGTTATCGGCACCCGGGAAATTTTAAAATTTCAGTGAATTCGAGCTATCAGCCGTTGATCTCTATCTTGCGCGGCTTCATCGCCTCGGGCACTTCACGCACAAGCTCGATGTGCAGCAAGCCGTTTTTCAGGTCGGCCCCTTTCACCCGCACATAGTCGGCCAGCTGGAAGCGGCGCTCGAAACCACGTTCGGCGATCCCCTGATAGAGATAGTTGCGCCCGGTGTCGGCCTGCTTGTTGCCCTTCACCGTCAGCAGATTTTCCTGGAAGCTCAACTCCAGCTCTTCCTGGGTAAAGCCCGCCACCGCCATGCTGATGCGGTAGTCGTTGTCACCCAACTGCTCGATGTTGTAGGGGGGATAACCGGCATTGCCATTGCTGGCCGCAGATTCGATGAGATTGGCCAGACGATCGAAACCGATGGCAGAACGATAGAGCGGAGAAAAGTCGATAGAACGCATAGTATTACCCTCTTATGAGCGATAACGGATTGTTTGCCCTCCTTATGGACGGGCGCCTGGTCGAAACCTCTGTCGAGCGTTCCGGCCTTGTTACCTATATAGGGGCTCACTTTTTTCTTTCAAGGGGATTTTTTCAAATTTTTTAAATGGCCGCGCCGGTCTGTAGAACATCAACCTGTTGGCCCGATAGTGATGATAATCGACCCGTGGGCCACTGATGGCAATGCGCTCCGCACCCCATAATTGGTTGCATATCCACCAGCCAACATGGAGCCACCCCATGAAGATTACCCAAGTTCGCAACGCCACCTTGCTGCTCGACTATGCCGGCACCCGCTTTCTGATCGACCCCATGCTCTCGGCCAAGGGGGCTTTCCCCGGCTTTGAGGGCACCGCCAACAGCCAGCTGCGCAATCCGCTGGTCGAGCTGCCGCTGCCGATAGATGATCTGGTCGATGTGGACGCCGTTATCGTCACCCACGACCATCCCGACCACTGGGATGACGCAGCCAGAGCCCTGATCCCCAAGCATCTGCCGCTCTTGGTGCAACATCAGAAGGATGCCGATGCCATTCGTGCCAGTGGCTTTGAGGATGTGCGCCTGCTGAGCGACCAGCCCGAGTTTGCCGGCATTCGCCTGCAGCAGACCGGTGGCCAGCACGGCAGCGACCAGTTGATGGCGGTACTGGGCGAGCGCATGGGAGAGGTATGCGGCGTGCTCTTCTCCCATCCCGATGAACAGAGCCTCTATCTGGCCGGTGATACCATCTGGCATCCCTCGGTCGAGCAAGCCCTGCAACAGCATCAACCCGAGGTCATCATCCTCAACTGCGGTGATGCACAGGTGCCCGGACTCGGTTCCATCATCATGGGCAAGGAGGATGTCGCCGCCGTTTATCAGGCCGCACCGCAAGCCACGCTGATCGCCAGTCATATGGAGGCGGTCAACCACGCCGTGCTGTCACGCCAGGAGCTACGCGACTATCTGGTGGACCGGGGCATGATGGATCGGGTACGGGTGCCGCAAGATGGCGAGGCGATATCGCTATGATCCACAAGAGAGCCATGTCAGACATGGCCCTTCGGCTTTCACAGCCAAACGCTTATGATGAGTGGTCTGCGCGCAGAGAGGAGCCAACACCATGACCACCCCGATCGTTGCCGTGGTGACCTTCGATCACTTCAGCCCTTTTCACTGCGCCGTCCCCTGTCTCATCTTCGGCGATATCCTGCCGGGCCAGCCGCTGTTCGAGCTCAAGATCTGCTGCGGTGATGGCAACCCTCATTCACACTCGGCGCAAGGCTTCACCATTCAGGCTCCCCATGGGCTGGAGGTGCTGGCCGAGGTGGAGATCATCGTCATCCCCTTCTGGCACGACCCGGCAGCACGGCCACCCGCAGCACTGCTCGATGCCCTGATTGCCGCCAGAGCCAGAGGTGCCCGGCTGGTCGGGCTCTGCCTCGGTACCTATGTGCTCGCCTACGCCGGGCTGCTCAATGGTCGCAAGGCATCGACCCACTGGGAGTACGAGCAGGATTTCTGCCACCGCTTTCCCTGCGTGCAACTCGATACCAACGCCCTCTATGTGGATGACGCAGGGCTGGTCACCTCGGCAGGCACTGCCGCCGGGCTGGACTGCTGCCTCTATCTGGTACGCCAGTACCACGGCTCGGCCATCGCCAACAAGGTGGCGCGGCGGCTGGTGATCCCGCCTCACCGGGAAGGGGGGCAGGCCCAGTTTATCGAGCAACCGGTGCCCGCCTCCACCCGCGATGTCCGGATGAACCAGTTGCTCGACCACCTGCGTGCTCATCTGGCCGCCCCCCATACCCTGGATTCTCTGGCAGACCATACCCTGATGAGTCGACGCACCTTTACCCGCCGTTTTCATCAGGCAACCGGCCTCTCGGTGGGTGAATGGCTGCTGGCGGAACGGCTCAGGCGCAGTCAGGAGCTGCTGGAGGTAAGCGGCCATTCCATCGATCGCATCGCCGAGCTGGTTGGCTTCAAGAGTGCCACCTCCCTGCGCAACCACTTCCGCGCCCGCTTTGCCATCTCCCCCAGCGAATGGCGACGATCTTTTCGTGGCCAGAACTCCTGATGAAGCCCGCTGTACCCGCTCACCTCACTATGGCAGGCTAATCAGAAATCCCGAGGAGTCATCCCATGTCCCGTTCCGAACGCCTGCTGGCCCTGCTCCAGCTGCTGCGCGGCCACCGCTACGCCATCACAGGTGCGGAACTGGCCAGCCAGCTTGGCATCAGCCTGCGCACCCTCTATCGGGATATCGCCACTCTGCAGGCGCAAGGTGCCCATATCGAGGGCGAACCCGGGATCGGCTATGTGCTGCGTCCCGGCTTCATGCTGCCGCCATTGATGTTCAGTGAAGAGGAGCTGGATGCGCTGGTGCTCGGGTCGCGTTGGGTCGTCGCCCACGGTGACGGAGCCTTGAGTGCATCGGCCAGCAGTGCGCTGGCCAAGATAGAAGCCGTGCTGCCCGCCGACTATCGCCAGCAGCTCCAGAGCAATGCCCTGCTGATCGGTACCTCCCGCAGCGACAGCCTCACCGATGAAGCCCCCCTGCGCAGCGCCATCCGCCAGCAACGCAAGGTGACCCTGAGTTATCGTGACCTCAAGGATGAGGCCTCTGAGCGTACCGTCTGGCCCTTTGCCCTCGGCTACTTCGATCAAGTGCGGGTACTGGTAGCCTGGTGCGAACTGCGTCAGGGCTTTCGCCACTTTCGGGTCGATCGCATCACACGGATGCAGCCGCAAGATTGCCGCTATCCCAAAAGCAGAGAGAGCCTGCTGAAGGAGTGGCGCACCACCCAGCAAATCCCGCAGCCGAAATTCATTGCTGACAGAAACTGACAGCAGGTAGCGCCATCCTGAGGGGGTCGGCGCAGATGTGCTATTTCATCTGTTAGGTCATATACATCGAAACGAGGTTGCTCAAAAACATGAACAATAAAAGTGGTTATATCGGCGTCAACGGTGGTGAGTTGTATTACGAACTTTCGGGTAATCCTGATGGTGAGCCTTTATTGATGCTTCATGGTGGCCTTGGTTCCCTTAATGAACTAATACCCATTCAAAGATATGTTGCCATGGATTATCAGTTGATCAGTGTAGATTTCCGTGGCCATGGAAAATCCCCTCTAGGTAGTAAGCCACTGAGTTACTTGCAGTATCAGCAAGATATCCAAACACTCCTCGACTATCTGGGCGTTGATAAATATTCAATATTTGGCTTTAGTGATGGTGGTATCGTAGGTTATCGACTAGCCGTACAAGAACCCGATAGCGTTTCTTGTTTGGTTACACTTGGCGCAACGTGGCGATTAGAGCCTGATGATCCATCACTCGGGTTGCTAAGCGGCTTAACAGCAGACTTTTGGATTTCAAAGTTTGCCGATGATGTCGCGCTATATAAGGTGTCAAATCCCGAGCCTGATTTCCCAAAACTGGTCGATGCTGTAAAGGCTGTTTGGCTTGATACAACACCATCTGGCTACCCGAGTAACCTGGTTGAAAAAATTCGTTGTCCGACATTAATCATGAGGGGTGATAACGATGTCATTTTTTCGCTTGAGGAGTCTGTGGCTTTAAAAGCAAAAATCGCAGATTCCAGTTTTGCCAATATTCCACTCGCGGCTCACTCAGCTCATCAAGAATCGCCTGAACTGGTAGGTAAAATGCTTCAACAGTTCATGTCACAGCATAAAAACTATTAACTCTTCCATAGCACACTGAATATAAAGAATCAGCTCTGTGCAAGTGAACTCATCATCAAAATGCCGAACATCAAATTCGGCATTTTCTTTATCTCAGCCCGATCGCCCATCCTTTCAACTGCCAGTGTTTCACGTGGAACGTCGGGCGGCATCCGGCTGGGCCGTCTGTGCTATCATCCCCGATCCTTACTCTCTGGAGAAACAATGACCACTCGACATAATCCGCTCGAACTGTACCAGCCGGACAACAGCTCCCCCGATAAACTGAGCGAACGACAGCTGATGCTATTTGCCCTACTACAACAGCGTGAGCAGGAGTTTGGCTTCAACCAGAACGTAATCGTCCACTACCCGGAAGCGAGCTTTCTCACCGCTCCGCTCGATTATCTGGATCTGCTGATCCTGGAACAGCAGCAACAGGGTCACCTCATCAATGAGGTGGTGATACTCACCACTTACCCTCAGGTGCACATCCCACTGGTCGAGCGTGACTATCTGCATGAAGCGGTTCATATGCCCGCAGGTCCGGATCACACGGCAATCTTCAGATTGGATTATGGTGCTAATCCGGCAGGCAAAACCCTCTATATCGAGGCCGTCAATGAGCAGGACACCAAGATCTGGCCGACCTTTGTGTTGATGTTGCGCGATGAGCATGGTGAGCTGCAGGGCGGCATGTCCGGATCAATCTGGACTCAGGATGAGCGGCGTTACGCCTATATTGGCACTGTGGTGGTGCAACCTGGGCAACCCGCAGGAACCGGCACCCTGCTCGCCAATACCGTGCTGGAGTACCTGACGCAGCAAGGGGTTTACGAGGTCAATCTCGGTACCCAGACCGCCGAGCCTTTCTATACCAAGCTGGGGTTCAGTGTCATCCACCACATAGTGCCAGCGTTGCGTCATCGCACGGCTAGCGATGGCACTGTGCTACCTCACAACCTGGTCATCATGAGCAAAATGCTCTGATAAAGCAGACTACAAATGTAAAAAAGCCGCTCACAAGGAGCGGCTTTTTGCTGTCTGACTGCGCCGATTAGACGTCGAGGTTGGCCACGCGAAGGGCGTTGGTCTCGATAAAGTCACGACGGGGCTCAACGGCATCACCCATCAGGGTGGAGAAGAGCTGGTCAGCGCCGACGGCGTCGTCGATGGTGACGCGCAGCATGCGGCGGGCTTCCGGATCCATGGTGGTTTCCCACAGCTGGTCCGGGTTCATCTCACCCAGCCCTTTATAGCGCTGGATGTAGATGCCGCGCTTGCCTTCGCCCATCAGCCACTCGACGGCTTCCACGAAGTTGGCAACCGGTTTGACCTTCTCGCCACGCTTGATGAAACCACCTTCCTCGATCAGGTTGGCGATCTCCTTGCCCAGCGAAACCAACTGACGGTACTCACCGGATTGCAGGAAGTCGTAGCTGAGCGGGTATTCGCGATCGACCCCGTGCTGACGCACAACGGCGTGCGGCACGTACAGGCTGCGCTCTTCGTCACGACGAACCTGGATCTGGTACTGGATACCGTGGTTGCTCTCGTTGAGCACGGCTTCCATACCCTGACACCAGGCCAGCAGATCGCTCTCGCTGTTCAGCAGTGCTTCGTTCAACTCCGGCTGATAGATCAGCTGGGTCAGCACGGCTTCCGGCGCACGACGAGACATGCGGGTGATCAGGTGAGTCACCGAGCGGTGCTGGTTGACCAGACGCTCCAGCGCCTCGCCACCGATGGCCGGAGCAGACTCGTTGACGTGCAGGGTAGCACCATCCAGCGCCATGGCGGTCTGGTACTGCAGCAGCGCGTCTTCGTCTTTCAGGTACTGCTCCTGCTTGCCCTTCTTCACTTTATAGAGCGGCGGCTGGGCGATGTAGACGTAGCCACGTTCGATGATTTCCGGCATCTGACGATAGAAGAAGGTCAGCAGCAGAGTTCGGATGTGCGCACCATCGACGTCCGCATCGGTCATGATGATGATGTTGTGATAACGCAGCTTGTCCGGGTTGTACTCGTCGCGACCGATACCGCAGCCCAGTGCGGTGATCAGGGTGCCCACCTCTTGCGAGGAGATCATCTTGTCGAAACGGGCCTTCTCTACGTTCAGGATCTTGCCCTTGAGCGGCAGGATGGCCTGGTTCTTACGGTTGCGACCCTGCTTGGCGGAACCGCCAGCAGAGTCCCCTTCCACTATGTAGAGTTCGGAGAGAGCCGGGTCTTTTTCCTGACAGTCAGCCAGCTTGCCGGGCAGACCGGCGATATCCAGCGCGCCTTTGCGGCGAGTCAGTTCGCGAGCTTTGCGGGCCGCTTCACGGGCACGGGCCGCATCGATGATCTTGTTGACCACGATCTTGGCATCGCCCGGGTTTTCCAGCAGGAAGTCGGCCAGCTTCTCACCCATCGCCTGTTCAACGGCGGTCTTCACTTCGGAAGAGACCAGCTTGTCCTTGGTCTGGGAGGAGAACTTGGGATCCGGCACCTTGACGGAGATAACGGCAATCAGACCTTCACGCACGTCGTCGCCACTGGCGGCAGACTTGGCCTTCTTGCTGTAGTCCTCTTTGTCCATATAGGAGTTCAGAGTACGGGTCAGCGCGGTACGGAAGCCAACGAGGTGAGTACCACCATCCCGCTGCGGGATGTTGTTGGTGAAGCAGTAGACCCCTTCCTGATAAGCGTCGTTCCACTGCATCGCCACTTCAACGCCAATACCATCCTGCTCGGTGGTGAAATGGAACACCTTCGGGTGGATCGGGGTCTTGTTCTGGTTCAGGTACTCAACGAATGCCTTGATGCCACCCTCGTAGCAGAAATGCGCCTCGCGGCCATCACGCTCGTCTTGCAGACGGATGGAGACACCGGAGTTGAGGAAGGAGAGCTCGCGCAGGCGCTTGGCCAGGATCTCGTAATGGAACAGGGTATCGCTGAAAATGGCAGGGCTCGGCCAGAAGCGAACTTCGGTACCGGTGCCGGTGCTGTCGCCAATCTGCTTGAGCGGCGCCTGCGGCTCACCCAGATGATAGGTCTGCTCGTAGACGTGGCCGTTACGACGAATGGTCAGCAACAGCTTGTCAGAGAGGGCGTTAACGACGGAGACACCCACGCCGTGCAGGCCGCCGGATACCTTGTAGGAGTTGTCATCGAACTTACCGCCAGCGTGCAGCACGGTCATGATGACCTCTGCGGCGGAGCGGCCCTCCTCCTCGTGCATGTCTACCGGGATACCCCGACCATTGTCACGCACAGAGACAGAACCGTCGGAATGGATCTTGACCAGAATATCGGAGCAGTAGCCAGCAAGCGCCTCGTCAATGGAGTTATCGACGACCTCGAACACCATGTGGTGCAGACCCGAGCCATCATCCGTATCGCCGATATACATCCCCGGGCGCTTGCGGACCGCATCCAGGCCCTTCAGCACCTTGATATTCGAGGAGTCGTAAGTATTTTCACTCATAGCTTACTCTCTGCCTTCTCTAACGTTTCGGAGATTTTACCCTGTTCCACGTGGAACAACTTACAGTCATTCGCATCCATCATGTCTGCGAGCTGACCGGTGTCGATGGCGGTGATAAACACCTGGGACGCACACTGCTTCAGCCTTGCGGCCAGCAAGCGGCGCTTGTCGACATCCAGTTCAGAGGCAAAATCGTCAATTAAAAAAATACAGCCACGGCTGCTATGTTGATTCAAATAGAGCCCTTGGGCCAGTCGCATGGCGCAGACCAGCAACTTCAGCTGACCCCGGGACAAAATATCCTGAGCGGGTACCCCGTTCGCCTTGAGGCGCACATCGGCTTTCTGTGGACCGACACCGGTATAGCCCAGCGCCCGATCCCGCTCAAACCCCGCCTCCAGCAGATCGCCGAGGGGAGTATCTTTCTCCCAGCCCCGGTAAAAGCCGAGACTGATATCAAATTCCGGCAGAAAATCCGCCGTCATCTCCTTGATCAGGGGCGTAATGGCCTGACAATAACTGGCGCGAAACTCGGCCAGCTCACCCCCCAGCCGCACCAATTCCTGATCCCAGAATGCCAGCTGGCGGTACTGGGTGCTCTGGCGCAATAGCGCATTGCGCTGTTTCAGCAGCCGACGCACTCGCCCCCACAGGGCAAAGAAGGTCGGCTCCTGATGGAAGACACCCCAATCGAGCCAAGCGCGGCGAGCCTGAGGCCCGCCCGTCAGCAGGTTGAAGCCATCGGGATGGATCAACTGCACCGGCAACAGCTCCGCCAAATCGGCCAGCCGCTGGGCCTGCGCCCCGGCAATCTTGAGCTGGGTCTCGCCACTCTTGTCTTTGGCAAGACCGATCGGTACCTGACGCCCCTCCAGTTCACACTGGGCAAACAGGGTAAACGCCCTCTCCCCCTGGCGGATGACCCGCCCGGTCAAATGAGTGCGAAAGGAGCGCCCCAGACCAAGGTAGTGAATGGCTTCCAGCACGCTGGTCTTGCCGCTGCCATTGCACCCGACCAGAATGTTGAGGCCGGGCGACAGCTTGAGACTGGCTTGCTGGATATTGCGAAAGTCGCTGAGCTGGAGTTTGACCAGGGACACGACTAGATCCGCATCGGCATCACCACGTACTGAGCATCCTGATGTTCAAAATCCTCAATAATGGCACTGCTGATGGAATCGCTCAGGCTAATCCGAATTTGGTCACATTTTAACGTATTCAGCACGTCGAGCACATAAGAGACGTTAAAGCCGATCTCCATCTCGCCAGCGGCATATTGTACGTCAAGCAGCTCTTCGGCTTCTTCCTGTTCCGGGTTGTTGGCGGTGATGCGCAGCAGGTTTTCCTGCAGATTGAGACGCACCCCACGGAATTTCTCGTTGGAGAGGATGGCGGCACGGGCAAACGCCTGACGCAGATCCTCACGGCCGGCGATCAGCGCCTTGTCGCTGTTGCGCGGAATGACGCGGCGCCAGTCCGGGAAGCGGCCATCCACCAGCTTGGAGGTGAAGATGAAGCCGTCCAGCGCAGCCCGCAGGTTGCTGCGACCGATCTGCAGACGTACCGGCTTGTCTTCCGCTTCCAGCAGACGCACCAGCTCCAGTACCCCTTTGCGCGGCAGGATAACCTGATGATCGGGCAGCGATTCCCCAACTACCTCGCGGCGGCAGGTAGCCAGACGGTGGCCGTCGGTCGCCACGGTGCGCAGACCGTGACCTTCGCTCTCGAACAGCATACCGTTCAGGTAGTAACGAACATCCTGGCTGGCCATGGAGAACTGGGTCGCATCGATCAGCTTCTTCAGCTCCAGCTGGCTGATATCGAACTCGAGCACGGATTCCCAATCCTCGATGTTCGGATACTCGGTCGCCGGCAGGGTCGAGAGGTTGAAGCGGGAACGACCGGAGCGGATGATCAGGCGCTCGCCTTCGGTATTGAGACGGATCTCGGCGCCTTCCGGCAGACCACGGCAGATATCCAGCAGCTTGCGCGCCGGTACTGTGGTGCGGCCATCTTCGCTGGCCCCGTTCAGATAGACCTGACCGATCATCTCTACTTCGAGATCGGTACCGGTCAGTGACAGCAGACCGTTGCTGACATCAAGCAGCACGTTGCCGAGGATCGGCAGGGTCGGTCGGCCGCCGAGGGCGCCGGACACCAGTTGCAGAGGACGTAACAGGGCCTCACGGCTAATTTCGAGCTGCATCTGTGCTCTCCGTTGTGATTAGGAGGAAAAGATTCGGATCAGGTTGGAATATTCGCGCTGCATCTGTCCACTCGATTCCGTTATCAGGAAGAAAGGGTACGGATCAGGTTGGAATAGTCCTCCTTGATGTCATGACTCTCCTCCTTCAGCTGCTCGATTTTTCGGCAAGCATGAAGAACGGTAGTGTGGTCACGGCCACCAAAGGCATCACCTATCTCCGGCAAACTGTGGTTGGTCAGCTCCTTGGCCAACGCCATCGCCAACTGGCGCGGACGGGCAACGGAGCGGGAACGACGCTTGGAGAGCAGATCCGCCAGCTTGATCTTGTAGTACTCCGCCACCGTCTTCTGGATATTGTCGATGGTGACCAGCTTCTCCTGCAGTGCCAACAGGTCGCGCAGCGCTTCGCGCACGAAATCGATGTTGATGGCACGGCCGGTGAAGTTGGCGTTGGCGATCACCCGGTTGAGGGCGCCTTCCAGTTCACGGACGTTGGATCGCAGACGCTTGGCAATGAAGAAGGCCACTTCGTCCGGCAGATGGATCTGGTTCTCGTCTGCCTTGCGCATCAGGATCGCGACGCGGGTCTCCAGCTCCGGCGGTTCGATCGCCACGGTCAGGCCCCAGCCGAAGCGGGACTTGAGGCGATCCTCGACACCGTTGATCTCCTTCGGATAGCGATCCGAGGTCAGAATGATCTGCTGGTTACCTTCCAGCAAGGCATTGAAGGTATGGAAGAACTCCTCTTGGGAGCGCTCCTTGTTGGCGAAGAACTGGATGTCATCGATGAGCAGGGCATCGACGCTGCGGTAGTAACGCTTGAACTCTTCAATGGCGTTATTTTGCAGCGCTTTCACCATGTCCTGAACAAACCGCTCGGAGTGCATATAGATGACTTTGGCATCTTTTTTACTCTCCTTGATGGCATTGCCAACGGCGTGCAGCAGGTGGGTTTTACCAAGGCCAGTGCCGCCATAGAGGAACAGCGGGTTGTAAGCACCACCCGGATTGTCAGCTACCTGACGGGCAGCCGCACGCGCCAACTGGTTGGACTTACCCTCGACGAAATTCTCGAAGGTATAGTTCACGTTGGTATTGCTCTTGTGGTTCGGCTCGGGCTTGGCTTCAGCCTTGCTTTCCCAGCTCTTCTGCAAGTTATTCACAGGCGCGGCACCCTGTACCGGCGCTCTGGCGACAGCAACAGGATGGGGACGATTGCCTATATCAAAACGCAGGGCAGGGCCGTCGACCCCGCAGAGTTCGTTGATGATGCCGTTAACCCGGATGAGATACTTGTCTCGTACCCAGTCCAGAACAAAGCGATTCGGTGCATACAGGGTCAGAGTATTGTCACTCAACTCCGCTTGAAGCGGCCGGATCCACATGCTGAATTCTGCCGAGGGCAACTCATCTTGCAGCCGGTTAAGGCACTGCTGCCATAGCGAAGCAGTCACTCTAAACTCCTGTCGATTGATTAACTAAAGACCGGCTATTCTACGTTTTTAGCCGCCGGATCTCCAGCCATCGCCCGGTGGATCCAGCAAATAAGATCCTTGACTTTCAAGGATCCAGCGCCTTTGGATCGGATTTCATCCCCAAAGTTACCCACAGCTTGATCCACCGTCCGGATTGGTCGATCCCGTGCTTCTCTCCTGTTATTTCATATAACCAAATGTCATTTATTTTTTAAATTTTATTCCAATAACATCAGGGCCAAACCAGTTATTACAACTACAAATACAAGACATTGAGAGAGAGAAACACCATGAAAACATCCATCAAACTGATTTCCGGCGCAGCCATCCTGCTCGCCACCCTGTCCGGTCAGGCCATCGCCCAGGAGACCATCAAGGTCGGCATGTCTGGCAAATATTTCCCGTTCACCTTCGTCAAGCAGGACAAGCTGCAGGGCTTTGAAGTGGATATGTGGAACCAGATCGGAGAGCGCACCGGCTACAAGGTCGAATTCGTGACCGCCAGCTTCTCCGGCCTGTTTGGCATGCTGGAAACCGGCCGCATCGACACCATCTCCAACCAGATCACCATCACCGACGAGCGCAAGGCGAAGTACGACTTCTCCCAGCCTTACGTCTATGACGGCGCCCAGATCGTGGTACGCAAGGGCAACAGCACCATCCACGGTATCAAGGATCTGGAAGGCAAGAGCGTTGCCGTGAACCTGGGTTCCAACTTCGAAGAGCTGCTGCGCAAGAACGACCCGAACAAGAAGATCGATATCCGCACCTATGACTCCGCCTTCGAGCAGGATGTTGCCCTGGGTCGCATCGATGCCTTCGTGATGGACCGCGTCTCCACCGCCCAGCTGATCAAAGAGTCCAAGCTGCCGCTGCAACAGGCTGGCGCACCGTTCGAGACTATCGAGAACGCCCTGCCCTTCCTGAAGACCCCGGAGAAACAGGCGCTGCTGAAGAAGGTCGACGAGGCCCTGACTGCCATGCGCAAGGATGGCTCCCTGCGTCAGATCTCCGAGAAATGGTTCGCTTCCGACATCACCGACAAATAAATGATGGAATTTGACCTCGAATACACGCTGGGGCTGTTTCCCATCCTGCTCAAATACCTGGGCACCACGATGGAAATGGCCCTGTGGGGATTCGTGCTGGCACTCGTACTCTCGCTGGCCCTGGCGATAGTACGGGTGTTTCGCGTCCCTGCGATTCACTGGCTGGCGATGCTCTATATCTCGTTCTTTCGGGGTACACCGCTACTCGTTCAGCTGTTCCTGCTCTACTACGGATTGCCGCAACTGTTCCCGATCTTCGTGGGAATGGATGCCTTTACCGCCGCCATCGTCGGTCTGACCCTGCACTTCGCCGCCTATATGGCTGAGTCGATCCGCGCAGCCATCCTCGGCATTCACAAAAGCCAGATGGAAGCGGCGCTCAGTATCGGCATGAGCCGTTATCAGGCGATGCAGCGGATCATCCTGCCGCAGGCGGCCCGCATCGCCACCCCGTCGCTGATGAACTACTTCATCGACATGATCAAGAGCACCTCGCTGGCGTTCACCCTGGGAGTGGCCGAGATCATGGGCAAAGCGCAGATGGAAGCCTCCTCCTCCTTCAAGTTCTTCGAGAGCTTTATGGCGGTGGCGCTGATCTACTGGGTGGTGGTGATCTTCTTTACCCGCTTGCAGCATCTGCTGGAAGTCCGTCTCAACCGTGCCTATTAAAGGAGGGCGTTCATGATCAAGCTAACCGGCCTCTCCAAGGCATATCACGGCAATCAGGTGCTCAACGGTATCGATCTGGAAGTAAAAAAGGGGGAAATTGTCGTCATCATCGGCCCCTCCGGCACCGGCAAATCGACCCTGTTGCGCTGCCTGAACCTGCTGGAGACCCCGGATGCGGGCACCCTTGCCATCGACGATCTCAAGCTGAATCTGGCCAAGGCCAGCGAACAGCAGGCGATCGAGCTGCGCAAACGGGCCTCCTTCGTGTTCCAGAATTATGCCCTGTTTGCCAACAAGACGGCGCTCGACAACATCGCCGAAGGGCTGATCACCGTCTGGAAGCAGCCAAAAGCGGAGGCCCGCGCCACAGCGCTCGGCATCCTCAAGGACATTGGCCTCGCCGACAAGCAGGATGCCTATCCGGCCTCCCTCTCCGGCGGCCAACAACAACGAGTCGGCATTGGCCGCGCCATGGCGGCCCACTCCAAGGTGATCCTGTTTGATGAGCCCACCTCGGCCCTCGATCCCGAGTGGGTCGACGAGGTTTTGGGGTTGATGAAGGAGTTGGCCCGCCAGCACCAGACTATGGTGGTGGTGACTCATGAGATTGAATTTGCTCGTGATGTTGCCGATCGGGTGATCTTCATGGAAGGAGGGCGGATCGTCGAGCAGGGCCCGCCGGATCAGATATTGGTCGATCCCAAGGATCCCCGTACCCGGGAGTTCTTGCGGAAAGTCCTTAAATAGCTCTCTCTTTGGCGGCCTGGCCGCCTTTTTTATTGAGGGATCCCTTGTTTAACCCCGGGTTGCCAGTATAATCCGGAGCCCTTGATCCTCTGGATCCTCACGCTCGGCAGCGGCCTTTTCAAGACCACGGCAGGATGAGAAGGAACGGCGGATTGACTAAAAGCCGAACTCTGTTTAGAATTCGGCCTCTTTTGCTAGTCGTCACACGCTATAGCTGGCGCGTCGGCTAAGTGTGACAATCAAAACTGTACAGAAATACGGAATCGAATCATGAAACGTACTTTTCAACCGTCCAACCTGAAGCGCAAGCGCTCTCACGGTTTCCGCGCCCGCATGGCAACTGCCAACGGTCGTAAAGTTCTGGCCGCTCGTCGTGCCAAGGGTCGTGCCCGTCTGGTAGTTTAATGCCTACCCAGCACACCTTCTCTCGGGAGTTACGTCTGTTAACTCCCGAACACTTCAAACGCGTTTTCGCCGAGCCTGTCCGGGCTGCTTCCCCGCAAATTACGCTTCTCGCCTGCCCCAATTCACTCGAACACTCTCGTCTTGGTCTCGCTGTGCCTAAAAAAGCACTCAAGCGTGCCGTCTGGCGTAACCGTGTCAAACGGGTGGTCCGGGAAAGTTTCCGCCTCAAACAACATCAGCTGCCCGCTATCGACATCGTGGTGATCGCCAAGGCCGGTGTGAAAGAGATGGATAACGAGGAACTGTTCAAGTTACTGGAAAAGCTATGGCGCACTCTGTCACGCCGTTGCAATGGGTAGCTATCAAACTGATACGCCTGTATCAGCTAATCATTAGCCCTCTGCTCGGGCCGCGCTGCCGTTTTACTCCAACTTGTTCCCAATTTGCGATAGAAGCCATCCGACTTCACGGTTTCATAAAAGGCGTTTGGTTAGCTAGCAAACGTCTATTAAAATGCCATCCCTTATCCGAGGGTGGTTATGACCCGGTTCCGCAACCAAAGCGAAGAAACTGAAGACTATGGAATCACAACGCAATCTACTCCTGATCGGTTTGCTGTTCGTGAGCTTTCTGCTCTGGCAACAGTGGGAGTCCGACAAGGCTCCGAAGCCGGCCCCGACTACCGTGGCCCAAACCGAACATTTCGTACCTGAAGCCGGTCAGACCGGTGATATTCCTCAGGTTTCCGAGCAAGCCAACGCGACTGCTGCACGCAAGCTGATCACCGTCTCCTCTGACGTGCTCAAGCTGACCCTGGATACCCAGGGTGGTGACGTCGTGTCTGCTGAACTGCTGTCTCACAAACTGGAAGAGGGCAAGGACCAACCGTTCGTGCTGCTGACCAGCAAGCCTGAGCACCTCTATATCGCCCAGAGCGGTCTGGTGGGTCGCAACGGTCCGGACAGTCAGGCCGAAGGTCGTCCTACCTATGAAGCCGCCCAGACCAGCTATCAGCTGGCCGATGGTCAGGATCAAGTCGTCGTTCCGATGACCTGGACCGACAGCAAGGGCGTGGTCTTCACCAAGGAGTTCATCCTCAAGCGTGGCGACTATGCCGTTGGCGTTGATTACAAGATCGACAACAAATCTGCCGAGCCGGTTCAGGTGCAGTTCTATGGTCAGCTGAAGCAGACCGTAGCCACACCGAAGGATCAGGAAGGTCATGCCATGGTAGCCAGCGCTTACCGTGGTGGTGCCTTCTCCACTGAAGATACCCGCTACAAGAAGTACACCTTCGACGAGATGAAGGATGCCGACCTGAACAAGACCACCAAGGGTGGTTGGGTCGCCATGCTGCAACACTACTTCGTCTCTGCCTGGGCTCCGAATGCCGACGATACCAACAGCTTCTACAGCCGCGTGATCCCGGGCAAAGGCCAGGCCATCATCGGTTACAAGGCGCCGCAGGTTGACGTGGCTGCCGGCCAACAGGCCGAAGTGACCAGCAAGCTGTGGGTCGGTCCCAAGCTGCAAGACCAGATGGCCAAGGTGGCTAACCACCTCGACCTGACCGTCGACTACGGCTGGCTGTGGTTCATCGCCCAACCGCTGCACTGGCTGCTGACCGTGTTCCACGGTTTCGTCCAGAACTGGGGTCTGGCCATCATCATGCTGACCCTGCTGGTACGCGGCATCATGTTCCCGCTGACCAAGGCCCAGTACACCTCCATGGCCAAGATGCGCATGCTGCAACCCAAGATTGCGGCCCTGCGTGAGCGCTTCGGCGATGACCGCCAGAAGATGTCTCAGGGCATGATGGAGCTGTACAAGAAGGAGAAGGTCAACCCGCTGGGTGGCTGCCTGCCGATCCTGGTTCAGATGCCGATCTTCATCGCCCTCTACTGGGCACTGATGGAATCCGTTGAACTGCGTCACGCGCCGTTTGCCCTGTGGATCACTGACCTGTCAGTGAAGGACCCCTTCTTCGTGCTGCCAATCCTCATGGGTGCCTCCATGTGGTATCTGCAGAAGATGAGCCCGACCACCGTAACCGACCCGATGCAGCAGAAAGTGATGCAGTTCATGCCGATCATCTTCACTTTCATGTTCCTCTGGTTCCCGGCTGGCCTGACTCTCTACTGGCTGGTGAGCAACGTCATCTCCATCATCCAGCAGACCATCATCTATCGTCAGCTGGAGAAGAAAGGACTGCATTCACGCAGCTAATCTTCCCGTGATGACAAAAGAGGCGGCCTTCGGGCCGCCTTTTTTATTACAATGTCTCCCACTACGTTTTCCTATCAGCGAACAAACGAGCCAAGCAAGATGACAACAGATACGATCGTGGCCCAGGCCACCGCGCCAGGCCGTGGTGGCGTCGGCATAGTCCGGGTCTCCGGCCCCGCCGCCGAACAGGTCGCCGGGATAGTGCTCGGCAAGCTCCCGCGGGTGCGCTACGCCGAATATCTGCCGTTCAAGGATGAGCAAGGCCAGGTACTGGATCAGGGCATAGCCCTGCTGTTCAAAGCCCCCAACAGCTTCACCGGCGAGGATGTGCTGGAGCTGCAGGGCCACGGCGGCCCCGTCATCATGGACATGCTGATCCGCCGCATTCTGAAAATCGATGGCATCCGCCCTGCCCGCCCCGGCGAGTTCAGCGAGCGCGCCTTCATCAACGACAAGCTGGATCTGGCCCAGGCCGAAGCTATCGCTGACCTTATTGAAGCCTCCAGCGAACAGGCCGCCCGCAGCGCCATGCACTCCCTGCAGGGGCAGTTCTCCAGCAAAATCCAGCAACTGGTGGAGAGCCTGATCCGGCTGCGCATCTACGTGGAAGCGGCCATCGACTTCCCGGACGAGGAGATCGACTTCCTCTCCGACGGCAAGGTGGCGGGCGACCTCTACGCCATCATGTCCGAGCTGGACGACGTGCGCGGGGAAGCCAAACAGGGCGCGCTGCTGCGGGAAGGGATGAAGGTGGTGATCGCCGGTCGTCCCAACGCCGGCAAATCGAGCCTGCTCAACGCTTTGGCAGGGCGCGAGTCAGCCATCGTCACCGAGATTGCCGGTACCACCCGCGACGTGCTGCGCGAGCACATCCATCTCGATGGCATGCCGCTGCACATCATCGACACAGCCGGTCTGCGCGACACTCAGGACAAGGTGGAGCAGATCGGTATCGAACGCGCCTGGGCCGAGATCGAACAGGCCGACCGGGTGCTGTTTATGGTGGATGGCACCACCACAGATGCGGTTGACCCGCGGGAGATCTGGCCGGAATTTGTTGATCGGTTGCCAAAAAACATCGGCCTCACCGTCATTCGCAACAAGGCCGACCTGACCGGCGAGGATCTGGCACCGAGTCAGGAGCAGGGCCATGCCGTCTACCGCATCTCCGCCAAGACCGAGCTGGGGCTGCCCGCCCTGCGCGAGCACCTGAAAGCCTGCATGGGCTTCCAGGGCAACACCGAAGGGGGCTTTATGGCCCGTCGCCGCCATCTGGATGCGCTGGAGCGCGCCGCCGAGCGCCTGCTGGTGGCCAAGGAGCAGCTGGAAGTGTTCGTGGCCGGTGAGCTGGTGGCCGAAGAGTTGCGCCTAGCGCAGGAGTCCCTCTCCGAGATCACCGGCGAATTCAGCTCCGACGATCTGCTGGGCCGTATCTTCTCCAGCTTCTGCATCGGCAAGTAACTCTCCGCACAGCAGGCAACAAAAAGCCCGGGTTCATCCCGGGCTTTTTGTTGTGCGTTTTTTGTCCGCAAACCTAGAGGCGACGCAGGCACCACATGAAGTAAGCGCCCCCTAACAGGGTGGAGACCAGCCCGACCGGCACCTCCTGCGGGAAGAGGATCTGCTGGCCGACCCAGTCCGCCGACACCATCAACAGGGCGCCGGAAGCGGCGGCCCCAAGCAGGTGCCAGCGAGCCCGCACCAGCCCCATCAGCTTGGCCATATGCGGTGCCAACAGACCGACGAACGAGAGCGGCCCGACCACCAGGGTGGCACTGGCGGTGAGCACGGCCACCAGCAGCAGGATGGCGAGCTGGGCACGGTTGAGGCGAATGCCCAGCGCGGTCGCCACCGCACTCCCCATTGGCAGCAGATCGAGCCAGCGGCTCACCAGCAGGCAGGCGGCCAGCATCAACAGCGCCAGCCCCACCAGCCCATAGGCCACCGGCAGGGTGACGTAGTAGGTGGAGCCGGACATCCAGGAAAGCAGTTGCTGCACCCGCATGTCGCCGTTGGCTAGCGCGATGGCCTGCAGCGGCTCAAACAACGCCGTGATGGCGATACCTGAGAGCAGGATCCGCTCCGGCTGGAAGCCGTGCTTGCGATTGACCACCACCAGCAGCAACAGGCAGCCGAAGGCACCGAGCAGGCCACCGACCAGCATCAGCGGCAGGGGCAATGCAGGCAGCAACAGCGCCGTCGCTATCACCCCCATAAAGGTGCCGCCGCTCACCCCCAGCAGCTCCGGACTCGCCATAGGATTGTTGCTGACCCGCTGCAACAGAGTGCCCGCCAGCGCCAATAGTACGCCAGCCGCCCCCGCCGCCAGAGTGCGCGGCAGCCGCCACTCCAGCTGGGCCTGCCAGCGGAGCCAGCTTGGCCAGCTCCAGCCCGTCACTCCCTGACCAAACAGCAGGGAGGCGACCATGGCCAGCAGCAGCCCGACCAGCAACAGGCCAATAAGGCGAGCCGGAGCCGGATGGCGAGCCACCAGCAGGCCGGCGTTAGCCTTCGGCGTACCCGACTTGATACCCAGGCGCGGGATCAGCCAGAGCAGCAGCGGCGCCCCCAGCAGGGCGGTCATGGCACCGGTGGGGATCAAGACTGGCCAGAAGCGGCTCAGGCTCTGCAGCAGCAGATCGGTGGCCGCCAACAGCAGGGCGCCGAGGATCGGTGCCCACAGCAGCCGCTGGCCAAGCTGGCGGATCCCGAGCAGCCGCACCATGGCCGGTGCGGCCAGCCCGATAAAGCCGATCAGCCCCACCACGCTCACCACGCAAGCAGTGACAAATACCGCCAAGCCAAGCCCCGCCAGTCGCAAGTGTTGGAGGGAGACCCCAAGACTGCGGGCGCTGGCATCATCCAACTCCAGCACTGCCAGCGGGCGCACCAGCACAGCGGCCAGCACCGCAGCTGCCAGCAGGCGGGGTAACAGGTAACTCACCCCGCTCCAGCTGTTCTGCACTAGCGAGCCACTGCCCCACACCAGCAAGCCTTTCAGCTCCTCCTGAAAGAACAGCAAGAGCCCCATGCTGATGGCCGCCAGATAGAGGTTGATCACCAGCCCGGCAAAGACGATGACCACCGGATTGAGCTGGCGACGCCAGGCCAGGGCAAACACCAGTGCCATCGCGAGGCTGCCACCGGCCATGGCGATCCACTCCCACCCCAACAGCAACCAGGAGGGGGCAAACAGGGTCACCATCATCAACGCCAGTTGGGCACCGGAGGCCACCCCCAAGGTGGTCGGTGACGCGAGCGGGTTGCGCAGCACCTGCTGCATCAGGGTGCCCGCCAGCCCGAGCGCCGCCCCGGCCAGCAGGGTGACAGCCAAGCTGGGCAGCCAGCTGAAATGCACCACTGCTTGGCTGACGTCATTAAGATTGGGGGCGAAGAGGCTCTGCCACCAGAGCGCACCGGGCAGCTGGCGAGCCAGCTCCCAATACGCGAGCGAGAGGGTCAACCCCAGCAGGATCGAGACCGGCCGCAGCAGCGGCGATGTGAGCAGTCGCTTCATCGGCTCGCCTCCATACGCTGGGCATCTTGCAGCAATGCATCGCTGAGCAGACCGGCGAAACGGCGGGCGGCAAGTACGCCGCCAAAACTCCAGACCGCAGGCAGATGCAGCACGGGCGCCTGCCGTACCAGCGGCAGATGCTGCCACAGCCCAGGCTCCTGCAGCCGTTCGCTCACCCCTACCGGGATGGGATCGACCACCACCAGCCGCGCGGTTGGCAAGGTCATGAACTGCTCGATGCTGACCACCGAGAACCCCCAGTCATTGGTCTGCTCCTGCCAGCCATTGCGCAGGCCGAGCCGCGTCATCACCGCATCGAACAGGCTGTGGCGACCAAACACCCGCACATGGCGCTCATCGATAAACTGCACCACCAGCAGGGGCGGCAGATCCGCAGGCAATCTGGCCTGCATACTGGCCAGTTCCTGATCCAGCCCGGCCAGCAGCCGTTCGCCCTCGGCGGTTTTGCCCACCATACGGGCGAGGGTCAGGGTCACCTCGTGCAGTCTCTGCCACAGATCGGTTTGCCCATCATAGAGGGCAATGGTGCTCACCGGCGCGATGCGGGAAAGAGTTGGTGCCAGCGGAGCCGCCAGCGGCGAGATGAGGATGCGATCGGGTTTGAGCTCCACCAGCAGCTCGCGGTTGGGTTGGGTGCGCAGGCCGATATCCACCACCTCGGCGGGTAGCCGTGGCTCGCCGACCCATGCCTGATAGGGGCCTGCATCCCCCACCGCCAGCGGCGTCACCCCGAGCGCCAGCAAGGTTTCGGCAATGGTCCAGTCGACAGTGGCGATACGGGGTAGCGGTGCAGAGGCGATCGGGGATGTTTCGGCCTGCGCCGCAAGTGGCAGCAGCAGGCTAATAAGGCAGGGTGCCATCTTCTTCAATAAACGGTTCAAGAGAGCCCCCCGGTCAGACGATGGCGATGGGATGAGCATGAGCCGGGTGGCGAATGACCTCCATCGGAATGCCATAGATGGCGTGCAGGGTCTCACTGGTCATGAGCCCCTCAGGTTCGCCGTGGGTAAGCAGGCGGCCGGAGTGGAGCGCCACCAACCGATCACAGAAGCGGGAGGCCATATTGATGTCGTGAATGACGATGATGACCCCAAGGTTGAGCTGACGGCTCAACTGCTTGACCAGCGTCAGCACCTCCACCTGATGGGCCACATCCAGCGCAGCCAGCGGCTCGTCCAGCAGGATGAAGCGGCTCTCCTGAGCCAGCAGCATCGCCAGCCAGACCCGCCCCCGCTCGCCGCCGGAGAGGGTATCCACCAGCCGATCGGCAAAGCGTTCGGTATGGGTAAGGGCGATGGCCCGCTCGACCTGACAGTGATCCTCCGCCCCCATCCGGCCCAGCAGGCCGCGCCAGGGATAGCGGCCCATCTCCACCAGCTCCCGCCCGAGCAGATTCTCGGCGCTCGGCAAATGCTGGGGCAGATAGGCCACCTGACGGGCAAACTCCCGATTGCCCCAGTCGGGCAGCGGCTTGCCATCGAACAGGATCTCGCCGTCGCTGAGGGGTTGCTGGCGTGCCAGCAGCTTGAGCAGGGTCGATTTGCCCGACCCATTGTGGCCGATGAGGCCATAGACCTGTCCCTGCTCGAAACGCAGGTCGGTGGGGTGCAGCAGCGTGCGGTCATTGACCGTGAAGCTGGCTGATTTCATCTCGAACATAAGCAATTCCTGTGCTGGCTTGCCGCCAGTCTGATCGGTGCAGGCATCAAACCAGCACCTCGTAATCCAGATGGGCGATCGCATCGCGGCTCACTGCGGCACGGCGCGCGCCGGTCAGTTCAGTGAGCTGGCCCTGACGCATCTCCAGCAGGCGATCGGCCAGCGGGAAATAGTGATCATCGTGACTGATAGCGATCACGGTCTTGCCCATCTCCTTGAGGCGAGGCAGCAGCACCTGATAGAAGATGCGGCGGAACTGGGGATCCTGATCCGCAGCCCACTCGTCAAACAGCATCACCTCGCGCTGCTCGGCCAGCGCCAGCAGCAGGGCGACCCGCTTGCGCTGCCCTTGAGAGAGATCGATATCGGCAATAAAGCCATCCTCGATGGTGAGCTTGCTGCCCATCTGCAACCGCTCCAGCCACTCGACCACCAGCTCATCCTTGGGTTCCGGCCCCAGCAGGTGCTGGAACAGGTGATAGTCGGTGAAGATGGCGGAGAAGAGCGCCAAATAGCCGTTGCGATCGGTGATCGGCTCACCATCCAGCAGGATCCGGCCCGATACCGGTTGGTAGAGGCCGGTCAGCAGCATGGCCAGCGTCGACTTGCCGGATCCGTTGCCGCCGATGATGAAGATCTGCTCCCCCTTTTCGATGACCAGATCGATGGGGCCAACGGCAAAACCGCCCTCCCCCTGATAGTGAAAGCTCACCTGCTCCAACTCGATACGCTGCCAGGGGCGGATGGCGGGCGGCAGCGGGAAGTCCGCATCCGGCTCGCCCAGATTGAGGGCGGCTATCTTGTCGAACGCCACCTGAGCGGCAAGCAGGGTCGGCAGGGCGCCAATCCCCTGCAACAGCGGGGTGCGCAGGAACAGCAAGGTCAGCGCAAAGGTAGCCGCCACATTGGTGTTGGCCCAGCCAAGGCCGTTGGCCAGAAAGAAGACCAGACCGATGGCCCCCAGCATCATGATATTCGACCAGTTCACCGCGCTCAGGTGATAGGTGTCGGCGCGGATGATCTGCTGGCGGTAGTCACGGGCATTCTGCTCATAGAGCTGGTGGTAAACGAAGTGAGCCCGCTCGCGGTTGAGCGCCAACTCCTTGCTGCCAGCGATGATGGCCTGATAGTTCTGATAGAGCCGATCTTCGGCCTGACGCATATGGGAGAGATGGCGATAAACACGGTTCACCAGCAGCCAGCCCACCACCATGGTGGCGGTGACCCAGAGCGCGGTCACCCCGAGCAGGGCCGGAGAGAGCCAGCCGAGGTAGAGGGCAGAACCCAGCGTGAGCACCAGCCCCTGCACCAGCTCAGGCAGGCGCACGAAGGCGATGGTGATCTGGCCGATATCGCTGGAGAGAGATGCCAGCAGTGGCCCCTGACCAATCTGGCGGATGCGGGCGACATCGGTATCCAGCAGTTGCTTGAGCAGACGGCCACGCAACCGGTAGACAAAATGGTGACCGAGAGTGGTCAGGGCCAGCTGAGAGCCGAGCGTGATCACCAGCAGCAGCACAATCAGGCCGACCAGCTGGCCGAGGATCGGCAGCGGATCGCCGATGGATTCGATAAGAGACTGATTGATAAAGGCAATGACACCAATCCCGCTGACGGCACTGAGCAGACTGAGCAGGGTAATGGCGATAAAGGGCCAACGATATTGGCGATAAACCAGAGACAAGAGTTCCATAACGGGCCGGTATTCCAGAGAGATCAGAACAACTGCGGGTGAAAAGTAGGGCGGGAATCCGGTTCCCGCCCTACTTCGATTACCAGCGGTAGTTGATGCTGCCCACTACACTGCGAGGTTCGCCGTAGTAGCAGTAGTAGTCACAACTGGCCACGTAGGTTTCACCCAGCAGGTTGTTGACGTTGAGCTGGGCACGCCAGTTCTTGGCAAAGTCATACCCGATCATCGCATCCCAGACGGTATGAGCCGGCACCTCGGCAGATCCATAGATGGGGGTGTAGTCCGCATTCACGGCGCCAATACCCACGCTGGAACCGATATAACGCACACCAGTCCCCAGCTCCAGACCCGAGGCCACCCCTTGTTGCACCTTGTAGTTGCTCCAGAAGGAGGCGATGTGGCGCGGGATCAGGCTGGCACGGCGATCGCCCTTGCCGGTGTCGTTGGTTTTGGCATCGGTGTAGGTATAAGCAGCGGTCAGACGCAGCGCATCGGTCACCTGCACGCTCCCTTCCAGCTCAATCCCCTGAGAGGTCACTTCACCCGCCTGGGTCTGCTGGCCGGAACCTGTAGAGACCAGCGAGTTGGTCTGAGCCAGATCGAACAGCGCCAGATTGATGTAACCGTCGAGGAAGGCAGGCGCATACTTCACGCCGGTCTCGTAGAGCTTGCCCTTGAGCGGCTTGTAGGAGTTTCGGGTGTTAGGATCGATCCCCGGCAGCACCTCGAACGACTCGGCATAGGCAAAGTAGGGAGAGAGGCCGTTGTCAGCCAGATACATCAGGCTGCCCGAGAGGGAGAGCTCGTGATCGTACTGGCGCTCGTCCTTGCTGGCATTGGTGTTGTGGGTCTCCACATAGTCGAAACGGCCACCGGCTGTCAGCAACCAGCGATCGTCCCAGCGGATCTGGTGCTGGGCATAGAGGCCGCTCTGACCTTTGGTGCTCTTCTGGTGAGTAGCGGTCGACTCATCAAAACCGGGGAAGCCGCTGTAATCCGGGTTCATGGTATTGATGGAGCCCATGGCGTAGTTGTCGGCCTCGACCCCTTCATTGACGTGACGCTGCAGATCCCCCCCCAGCAGCAAGGTCTGCTCGGTGCTGTCGGTGTTCCAGTAGCCCACCATCTGGTTATCCATGGTGGCACTCTTGGTATTGCCATCACGGTAAACCAGGCCACGACTGGCGGTTGTGCCTTCATAGGTCGGGAAGATATAGGTCTGGCGCAGCAGCAGATCGTTGTAGTTGAAGCGGACGTTCTGCTTGAACTCCCAGGTCTGGTTGAGCTGGTGGGCCAGCTCATAACCGGTGGAGATCTGGGTATTGCGGTTGCGATCGTAATCCGGCTGGCTCAAGTTGGTGGAGGGATCAATCTGACCACCTGACGTATTCAGGGTGCCATAGACCGGGAAGAAGCCGTTGGTCGGGACCCCTTCGTCGTGCAGGAAGCTGGCCAGCAGGGTCAGGCTGGTACGATCCGAAAGATCGAAGGTGACGCTCGGCGCCAGATAAACCCGATCGTTGTAGGTGCCGGTAAGCACCCCATCACGCTCTTTATAAAGAGCAACCATGCGGTAGCGGCTGTTGTCGGAGAGCGCGTCAGAGACATCCACCCCGACCTGACGATGATCCCGGCTGCCAAGCTGCAGATCTACCTGCCCTTGCGGCGTGGCGGTCGGTCGCTTGCTGATGGCATTGATCACCCCGCCCGGAGGCGCCTCACCGTAAAGGATCGAGGCTGGCCCCTTCAGCACTTCCACACTCTCCAGACCGAACGGTTCCGGCGTCCAGACGTAATAGCCGGTGCCAAACAACCGGTTGCCATCCAGATAAGAGGCGGCATCGAAGCCACGCACCTTGAACCAGTCGGTGTTGTTGTCGGAACCATAGAGACCGGTCAATACGCCGGAACGGTAGCGAATCGCTTCATCCAGCTGCAACACGGCGTGCTGATCCAGTTCCTCGCGATTAACTACGGAAACGGCGCGAGGGGTCTCGGCCATCGGCACTTCCACCTTCATGGCCGTACCGGTCACTACCATGGTTTCGCTGGCTTTGGGCAGTTCAGCGGTGGTTTGTTCGGCCATCAGCGGCAGGGAGACGAGCAAACCGGAGAGCGAAAGCACGCCGAAGGCGCCCTTCTTGCCGGGTCCTGTTGTGTATTTTTGCGCAATCATATTAAAGTCTCGTTTATCAATGAGTTATGTTGTTTTAATTGTTATTTGTGGTCGTTTGTCACGACATCACCCTGTTCCATGGGCGAATAAAGCAGCGCAATCCTACTACAGGAGCCGTGATCGAATCGATTCAATAATTGCTAATCATTTGCATCTACATTGTTATCTAGCTGCATCGTTGGCAGGATTTCGCGGGAGATGGGAGCCATCAGGAGAGCTATTAGCGGAGAATAAAATGGAGAGGAATATAAAGAAGCAGAAAAAAGATCGGCAGGATGGATCCGGTGGCATTATCTGACTGGATCCATTATCCCCAAGCTTTATCCATATTTATCCACACCCTTTGGCGGTAGAATCCGGCTTTCCGTTTCTTTGTCTGAAATCAGGATCCATTCCATGGCCAAACTCAATCTCGTCGTCGGCTCCATGCTGGGCGCCGCCGAATATGTCGCAGACCACGTCGCCAACCTGCTGGAACAGGCTGGCCACCAGACCCGGATCCACAACCCGGCCAAGCTGGCAGAGGTACTGGATGATGCGGGATCCATCCTGCTGGTGGTCACCTCGACCCACGGTGCCGGTGATGTACCCGACAACCTGCAACCCTTCGCCAAGGCTCTTGCCGAGCAGCATCCGGATCTTAATTCATTGAAATATGGCGTGATCGCCCTTGGTGACAGCAGTTATGACACCTTTTGCCAGGGTGGCAAGACGCTGGATCGGCTGCTGGCCGAGTGCGGTGCCAGCCGGATCGGCGAGCGGCTCGACATTGATGTGACCCAACACGAGATCCCCGAAGATGCCGCAGAAGTGTGGATCCGCGACTGGATGACGATGATCGCCTGATCAGCGGCGGGAGATCCTGAAAAAAAGCTTGATCTCCCCACTTATCCCCAGATCGACTATCCACCATGTTATTAACAGATTGATCCGGGGGAGTTGTTCTACAAGGTTACCCACAACGCCCAGGGGTAATGTGCATAACTACGGTGTAAAGCTCTGCAAAACCTATAGTTATCCATGTATTAGATCCAGACCGACAGACCTCTGTGTATAAAAGTCCTGGTTATCCCCTCGTTCACAGGGCTAGGATCCAAGCTTTTCCACAAGCTAGGATCGTCCTTAAATTAATGATCTTTATGATCAAAAAGTGCTTATCAACAGAAAGGGCGGATCCTAATAAGAGATCCAGTAAAAGATCGATCTAAAGATCCTTAAGATCTAATTAGTGGATCCTCCCTTCATACTGAACGTTAAGTAGACGTTCCCCTCAGGACGCGAAACAGATAGAATGTTCCGCCCTTTAGCCCAGGCAAATAAAGATCTTCAGGCGTGCAGATCAAGGTGATCCCAATGCAATACCATGAACAATTTGATGTGATCGTCGTCGGTGGCGGTCATGCCGGAACCGAAGCAGCAACAGCGGCAGCCCGTATGGGCATGAACACCCTGTTGCTGACCCACAATATCGATACGCTGGGACACATGTCCTGTAATCCGGCGATCGGCGGGATCGGCAAGGGACACCTGGTCAGGGAAGTTGACGCACTCGGCGGGATCATGGCGCGTGCCATCGATCTTGGCGGGATCCAGTTTCGCACCCTCAACTCCTCCAAGGGCCCGGCAGTTCGAGCCACTCGTGCCCAGGCGGATCGCCTGCTCTACAAGGCCGTCGTTCGCCAGATGTTGGAGAACTACCCCAACCTGAAGATCTTCCAGCAGGCCTGTGACGATCTGATCATGGACGGGGATCGTGTTGCCGGTGTGGTCACCCAGAGCGGGATCCGCATCAGCGGCAAGACTGTGGTGCTGACGGTCGGTACCTTCCTGAACGGTTTGATCCACATCGGGATGGAAAACTACAAGGGCGGCCGCGCCGGGGATCCTCCCTCGATCGCGCTGGCCCAGCGCCTGCGTGAACTGCCGCTGCGCATCGATCGTCTCAAGACCGGTACGCCGCCGCGCATCGATGCCCGCAGCGTCGATTTCTCTGTGATGCAGGCCCAGCACGGCGATGATCCGCGTCCGGTCTTCTCGTTTATCGGTGATGCCAGCCAGCACCCGCGTCAGGTGCCCTGCTACGTCACCCACACCAACGAGCGTACCCACGAGGTGATCCGCAATAACCTGGATCGCAGCCCCATGTACGCCGGGGTGATCGAGGGGATCGGCCCGCGCTACTGCCCGTCGATCGAAGACAAGATCACCCGTTTCGCCGACAAGACAGCGCACCAGATCTTCGTCGAGCCAGAAGGTCTGACCACCCACGAACTCTACCCGAACGGGATCTCCACCAGCCTGCCGTTTGACGTGCAGGTGCAGATCGTCCGTTCTGTGCGCGGCTTCGAGAACGCCCACATCACCCGCCCGGGTTATGCCATCGAGTACGATTTCTTCGATCCGCGGGATCTCAAGGCCAACATGGAGAGCAAGTGCATTCCAAACCTGTTCTTCGCTGGCCAGATCAACGGCACGACCGGTTACGAAGAGGCGGCGGCACAAGGCCTGATGGCCGGTCTGAACGCCGCCCTGCGTGCCCAGGACAAGGATCCCTGGAACCCTCGTCGGGATCAGGCCTACATGGGCGTGATGATGGACGATCTCTCCACCCTGGGGACCCGCGAGCCCTATCGCATGTTCACCAGCCGTGCCGAATATCGCCTGCTGCTGCGTGAAGACAACGCCGATATCCGCCTGACCGCCATCGGTCGCGAGCTGGGTCTGGTGGATGACGAGCGCTGGAGCAAATTCAACGCCAAGATGGAACAGGTCGAGCTGGAGCGTCAGCGCATGCGTTCGACATGGATCCACCCGCAACACCCGTCACTGGAGGCGGTCAATGCCCTGGTCAACACCCCGCTGACCCGCGAACAGAGTCTGGAAGAGTTGTTGCGTCGCCCCGAGGTGACCTACGATGCGCTGATGGCCATCGAAGGAGTCGGCCCTTCCGTGACCGATCCTGCCGCGGCCGAACAGGTTGAGATCCAGATCAAGTACGCCGGTTACATCGAGCGTCAGCACGATGAAGTGGAAAAACAGCTGCGCAACGAGAACACCCTGCTGCCGCTGGATCTGGACTATCGCGAGGTGAACGGCCTCTCCAACGAGGTGAAAGCCAAGTTGAACGATGCCAAGCCGCAGACCATTGGTCAGGCTTCCCGCATCTCCGGCATCACCCCGGCTGCCATCTCCATCCTGCTGGTTCACCTGAAAAAACACGGCCTGCTGCGTAAAACCGCCTGAGGATTGTCACCGTTGGAAAATATGCTGGAAAGATTGAACGGCCTGCTCAAGCAGGCCGAAATTGTTATCACCGATACCCAAAAGAGCCAACTGGTGCAGCTGGTCGAGTTGCTGCACAAGTGGAACAAGGCTTACAATCTCACCTCGGTGCGAGATCCGGACGCCATGCTGGTCAAGCATATCCTCGATAGCCTGGTGGTAAGCCCCCACTTGCACGGTGAGCGCTTCATCGACGTGGGGACCGGTCCCGGCCTGCCGGGATTGCCGCTGGCGATCATCAATCCGGACAAGCAGTTCGTCCTGCTCGACAGTCTGGGCAAGCGGATCAACTTCATCCGTCAGGTGATCCAGGAGCTGGGTCTGACCAATGTGACGCCGATCAAATCCCGGGTTGAAGAGTATCAACCTGACGTGGGATTTGATGGTGTACTGAGTCGGGCATTTGCCTCGCTGGAGGACATGCTGAGCTGGTGTCACCACCTGCCGTCAGAACAGGGCTGCTTCCTGGCGCTCAAGGGACAATATCCCGAGCAGGAGCTGGCCCAGTTGTCTGCCAATATCCGTCTGGTAGCCTGTCATGAGTTGCGGGTGCCAGAGCTGGAAGGCGAGCGTCATCTGCTGGAATTCAAACATATCCAGCCCGAATAGGGTCGCAGTTTCATTTAGGGGATCGTGTGGGAAAAGTCATCGCCATAGCCAACCAGAAGGGTGGAGTGGGTAAAACCACCACCTGTGTGAATCTGGCCGCCTCCATGGCTGCCACCCGGCGCAAGGTGCTGGTGATCGATCTGGATCCGCAGGGCAATGCCACCATGGGCAGCGGTGTCGACAAGTATGACGTCGAGCGCACCGCCTATGAGCTGCTGATCGAGGATGCCCCCATCAGCGAAGTGATCATCCCCGAAACCACCGGGGGCTATCACCTGATCGCCGCCAACGCCGACGTGACCGCGGCCGAAATTCGTCTGATGGAATTTTTTGCCCGCGAAATCCGCTTGCGCAATGCGCTGGCCTCGGTGCGGGACAAATACGACTACATTTTCATCGACTGCCCGCCCTCTCTCAACATGCTGACCGTGAACGCTATGGCTGCCGCCGACTCCGTGCTGGTGCCCATGCAGTGCGAATATTACGCTTTGGAAGGGCTCACCGCCCTGGTCGACACCATCAGCAAGCTGGCCGCCGTGGTCAATCCGGATCTCAAAATCGAAGGGGTGCTGCGCACCATGTTCGATCACCGCAACCGGCTGGCCAATGATGTGTCCGATCAGCTAAAACAGCACTTTGGCGACAAAGTCTACCGCACCATCATTCCCCGCAACGTTAGACTGGCTGAGGCCCCGAGTTTCGGTGCCCCGGCCATGCACTATGACAAATCATCGGTGGGCGCCAAGGCCTACCTGGCACTGGCTGGCGAGATCCTGCGCCGCCAGGAGCAGGAACGTCAGGCGACCATCGCAGACCGAGAGAGCATATGACTCCGAAAAAACGTGGACTGGGCAAGGGGCTGGATGCCCTGCTCAGTACCAGCACGGCTGCCCGCCAGAAACAGGTGATGAGCGATCAACGTACTGAAGAGGCCATGGCCCCCACCAATCAGGGCGAGCTGCGCAAGCTGCCGGTGGAGTGGTTGCAGTCCGGCAAGTACCAGCCCCGCAAGGATATGTCCCAGGATGCACTGGAAGAGCTTGCCAACTCCATCCGCGCCCAGGGGGTGATCCAGCCCATCGTGGTACGCCCTCTCGGCGAACAATCCTTCGAAATCATCGCCGGTGAACGGCGCTGGCGCGCGTCCCAGCTGGCGCGGCTCGAGGTGGTGCCCTGCATCGTCAAGGATGTACCCGACGAGGCTGCCGTCGCCATCGCGCTGATTGAGAATATTCAGCGGGAAGACCTCAATGCCATCGAAGAGGCGGTCGCTTTACAAAGACTGCTGACCGAATTCGAACTCACCCACCAGCAGGTGGCCGAGGCGGTGGGCAAGTCCCGCACCGCGGTGACCAACCTGTTGCGTCTCAACCAGCTCAACGACGATGTGAAGCGTTTCGTCGAGCATGGCGACCTCGACATGGGCCATGCCCGTGCCCTGCTGGCCCTGAGCGGCCAGGCCCAGTCTGAACTGGCCAAGCTGGTTGCCCAGAAAGGGCTGACCGTACGCGATACCGAGAAGCTGGTGCAAAAAGCGCTCGAACCGGCAAAAGCCAAGGTCGAACCGGCCCGTGATCCGCAGATCGGCTACCTGGAGCGCCAACTGGCAGAAAAAATTGGCAATCAGGTGCAACTTCAGCCTGGCAAGCGGGATAGCGGGAAGTTAGTAATAAGTTACGAGAATTTGTCCGATTTGGACCGTATATTGGGCTATTTTGGCGTGTCGGAATCGTGATTTTTACGCTTTTTGTAGTAATAAAACATCCATTCCTTTTGATATGACCATAACCCTGATTTGCCGCGGAAAGCCGCAAAAATTAAGGATTTTTGTCATATTGCAATAGCTGCCCTCAAGGGTATAATTTGACCGGCTTTAAGAGCTGTTAACATGGGGTCTTCGGATCCCGATTTTTTACAGTTCTGTAATGTTCAGGGGTAGGTTGGTGAAGCAGAAAATAGCCTTGGAAGGTTTGACACTGGCCTTGGTTATGCTCGTTTGTCAGCTCATCCTGATCCTGGCGATGAGTGCCGTCTGGTTTTACCTGACTGGTGCCAGCGCCGGTTATTCCGCCCTCTACGGAGGGGGGATGTACTGGGTTCCTCAAGCCTTGTTTACTGTCTGGGTGCTGCGCCGCAAGGTGACAACCGAGAGTGTGGGCCTGGTTTTGCGGGACTTTTATGGTGGGGCAGGGATTAAGCTCGTTTCTACAACAGGTCTATTCGCCCTGATGTTTGGTGCGGGAGTCGAGGTCGTTACCGTCTCGTTTTTCGCCACTTATATCCTCGCCCTCGTTGTACAGTGGATGGTTTCATTCACGCTTAACAACCACTATTAGGAAAACTCATGTCTGCAACCGGAGAAGTCCTGACTCCTCAGGGATATATCTCCCACCACCTGACCCACCTTCAAGTCGGGTCCGGGTTCTGGACGGTCAATATCGACTCAATGGTATTTTCCGTCGTGCTAGGCGCCCTGTTTATCCTGCTGTTCCGCAAAGTAGCCGTTAACGCTACCAGCGGGGTGCCGGGTAAGCTGCAGTGCTTTGTGGAGATGCTGGTCGAGTTTGTGAATGGTAACGTCAAAGACATCTTTCACGGTCGCAACAAGGTCATCGCACCTTTGGGGCTGACGGTGTTTGTGTGGATCTTCCTGATGAACTTCATGGATCTGATCCCCGTTGACTTTATCCCTCACGCTGCACAATTGATGGGTATTCCCTATCTGCGTGTGGTTCCCTCTGCTGACGTTAACATCACCATGTCCATGGCTTTGGGCGTGTTCTTCTTGATCCTGTATTACAGCATCAAGGTCAAGGGTATCGGCGGGTTTGTGAAAGAGCTGACGCTTCAGCCTTTCAACCACCCGGCGGCCATCCCGGTTAACCTCATCCTGGAAACTGTTACGCTGATTTCCAAACCTGTTTCTCTGGGTCTTCGACTGTTCGGCAACATGTATGCTGGCGAGCTGATCTTTATCCTGATTGCTGGTTTGTTACCCTGGTGGTCACAGTGGATCCTGTCCGTGCCTTGGGCAATTTTCCACATCCTGATCATCACTTTGCAGGCATTCATTTTCATGGTTCTGACCATCGTCTATCTGTCGATGGCGCAGGAAGACCATGGTTGATGCAACTCAAATAATCCTTTTTATACAATCAATTACATCTAAATAACTGGAGATCCTCATGGAAAACTTGAACATGGACCTGCTGTACATCGCTGCTGCAATGATGATGGGTCTGGCTGCTATCGGCGCTTCCATCGGTATCGGTATCCTGGGTGGCAAGTTCCTGGAAGGTGCTGCTCGTCAACCGGATCTGATCCCTGTTCTGCGTACCCAGTTCTTCATCGTAATGGGTCTGGTGGATGCGATCCCGATGATCGCCGTTGGTCTGGGTCTGTACGTGATGTTTGCGGTTGCTGGCTAAGTCGTTACGACTCTCCAGGCATAACCCATTAACTAACTTAAGAGGACATCGGCTGTGAATATCAATGCCACCCTCCTCGGCCAAGCAATTGCTTTTTTCTTCTTCGTAGTGTTTTGCATGAAGTACGTATGGCCGCCGCTGATTGCAGCCATCGAAGCCCGTCAGAAAGCTATTGCTGACGGTCTCTCTTCTGCCGAACGTGCCAAGAAAGATCTGGATTTGGCCAAGGCCAACGCCACCGATCAGCTGAAAGAAGCCAAGCTGCAGGCTGCTGAAATCATTGAGCAGGCTAACAAACGTAAAGCCCAGATCATTGATGAAGCTGCCGCTGGTGCCCAGTCTGAGCGGGAAAAAATCCTGGCTCAGGGCCGTGCCGAGATCGAAGCTGAACGTCATCGTGCCAAAGAAGAACTGCGTAAGCAGGTTGCTGCTCTTGCCATTGCTGGTGCAGAGAAGATCCTGGCGCGTCAAATCGACCAGGCTGCCAACAGCGACATCGTCGACAAACTGGTAGCAGAACTGTAACGGGAACGGGGCTATGTCTGAACTGACTACAATCGCTCGCCCCTACGCCAAGGCTGCTTTCGAGTTTGCCGTTGAGCACAAGGCGGTTGACCAGTGGCTGGGTATGCTCGGTTTCGCTGCGCAAGTAGTGGAAAACGAGACCATGCACAACCTGGTAAACGGCTCTGTGGCCGCCGAAGAGCTGGCAACGCTGTTTGTCGGTGTCTGCGGTGAGCAACTCGACGTGCATGGCCAGAACCTGATCCGGGTGATGGCCGAGAATGGTCGCTTGGGTGTGCTGCCGGCGGTCGTTGCTGAATTTGTAGCGTTCAAAGCTGAACTGGATAAAGAGGTTCAGGCTGACGTGATTTCGGCGATCGAACTGACCGACCAGCAGAAAGCCAATATTCAGGCTTCTCTGGAACAACGTCTCGCGCGCAAAGTGAAGCTGAATTGCAGCATCGATGCGTCCTTGATGGCCGGGGTGCTCATCAAGGCCGGTGATCTGGTAATCGACGGCACAGTCCGCGGTAAGCTGGATCGCATGGCTGACGCGCTGCAATCTTGATTGGGGTATTAGAGCATGCAACTGAATTCCACTGAAATCGCCGAGCTGATCAAGCAGCGCATTGCGCAGTTTGATGTAAAGAGCGAAGCGCGTAACGAAGGTACTATCGTCTCTGTGAGCGACGGTATCATTCGTATTCACGGCCTGGCTGATGCCATGCAAGGTGAGATGATCGAGCTGCCGGGCAACCGCTACGCTCTGGCATTGAACCTGGAGCGTGACTCCGTCGGTGCGGTGATTATGGGTTCCTATGACGGTCTGTCAGAAGGAATGAAAGTAAAAGGTACTGGCCGTATTCTGGAAGTGCCGGTAGGTCGTGGTCTGTTGGGCCGGGTGTTGAACACCCTGGGTCAGCCGATCGACGGTAAAGGTCCGATCGACAACGACGGCTTCTCGCCGATCGAAGTGATCGCACCGGGCGTTATCGAGCGTAAGTCTGTTGACCAGCCGGTCCAGACCGGTCTGAAAGCCATCGATGCCATGATCCCTATCGGTCGTGGCCAGCGTGAGCTGATCATCGGTGACCGTCAGGTTGGTAAGACCGCCATCGCGATCGACACCATCATCAACCAGAAAGATTCCGGCATTAAGTGTGTCTACGTTGCGATTGGCCAGAAGGCCTCCACCATCGCCAACGTGGTGCGCAAGCTGGAAGAGCACGGTGCCCTGGCCAACACCATCGTGGTGGTTGCCTCTGCCTCCGAAGCGGCTGCTCTGCAGTACCTGGCTCCGTATGCCGGTTGCTCCATGGGTGAGTACTTCCGTGACCGCGGTGAAGACGCGCTGATCATCTATGATGACCTGTCCAAGCAGGCCGTAGCTTATCGCCAGATCTCCCTGCTGCTGCGCCGTCCGCCAGGACGTGAAGCCTACCCGGGTGACGTTTTCTATCTGCACTCCCGTCTGCTGGAGCGTGCTGCTCGCGTTAACGCCGAGTACGTAGAGAAGTTCACCAAGGGTGAAGTGAAAGGCAAGACCGGTTCTTTGACCGCTCTGCCGATCATCGAAACCCAGGCGGGTGACGTATCTGCGTTCGTTCCGACCAACGTGATCTCCATCACCGATGGTCAGATCTTCCTGACTTCACAGCTGTTCAACTCCGGTATTCGTCCGGCGGTTGACCCGGGTATCTCTGTATCCCGTGTAGGTGGCGCTGCTCAGACCAAGATCGTCAAGAAGCTGTCTGGTGGTATCCGTACCGCGCTGGCCCAGTATCGCGAACTGGCGGCATTCGCCCAGTTCTCTTCCGATCTGGACGAGGCGACTCGCAAGCAGCTGGATCACGGTGTGAAAGTGACCGAGCTGATGAAGCAGAAGCAGTACTCTCCGCTGAGCGTGGCTCACCAGTCTCTGGTGCTGTTCGCCGCCGAGAAAGGCTATCTCTCCGATGTCGAGCTGAACAAAATCGTCGACTTCGAAGCCGCTCTGCTCTCTTACGCCAATACCCAGCATGCCGAGCTGATGGCTGAAATCAATGCCAAAGCCGACTACAACGACGCGATCGTTGGCAAGCTGACTGCGTTGCTGGATAGCTTCAAAGCAACCCAGACCTGGTAAGCGTGTGTGGCAGCGTGAGCTGCCACTTGATGGAGAGTAAGAGATGGCCGGCGCAAAAGAGATACGTAACAAGATCGGGAGTGTGAAAAACACTCAGAAGATCACCGGCGCTATGGAAATGGTGGCAGCAAGCAAAATGCGCCGTGCGCAGGAACGCATGTCTGCCAGCCGTCCGTACGCTGAAACCATGCGCAAGGTGATCGGCCATATCGCTCAGGGGAACTTGGAATACAAGCACCCCTACCTCATCGAACGTGAGGTCAAGCGAGTGGGTTACATCGTCGTCTCCACCGACCGTGGCCTGTGTGGTGGTCTGAACATCAACCTGTTCAAGGCTGCCCTCAATGATATGAAGCAATGGAGCGCGAAAGGTGCCAAGGTTGACCTGGCACTGATCGGTAACAAGGCCTCCAACTTCTTTGAACGGCACGGCGCCAAGGTTAAAGCTCATGTCGCAGGACTGGGCGATAGTCCGAGCGTCAATGACCTGATTGGTTCAGTCAAGGTCATGCTGAAGGCTTACGACAACGGTGAGATTGACAAGCTGTATCTGGTGTACAACAAGTTCGTCAACACCATGGTGCAGCAACCACGGGTCGATCAACTGCTGCCTTTGCCCGTAACTGAAGACAGCAAGCTCGCCAAGAAACACCACTGGGATTACCTCTATGAGCCGGATCCCAAGAAGCTGCTGGATACCCTGCTGGTTCGCTATGTCGAATCTCAGGTTTACCAGGGTGTAGTGGAAAACTTGGCAAGTGAACAGGCAGCCCGAATGGTTGCCATGCAAGCCGCGACTGACAACGCCGGTAACCTGATTAACGATCTGCAACTGGTATACAACAAGGCCCGTCAGGCCAGTATTACCCAGGAGCTGACAGAGATCGTATCCGGTGCTGCTGCGGTGTAAGGCAAGGGTTATCAAAGGTTTAGAGGATTTGACATGAGTAACGGTTTCATCGTCCAAATCATCGGCGCTGTGGTGGACATCGAGTTCCCGCAGAATGCCGTGCCCCAGGTGTACGATGCACTGAAGGTCGTTAGCGAAGGTCAAGGCCAGGGTCTGGTGCTGGAAGTTCAGCAACAGATCGGTGGCGGCGTCGTTCGTTGCATCACCATGGGCTCCTCCGACGGTCTGCGTCGTGGGTTGGAAGTAGTGAATAGCGGTAAATCCATCCAGGTTCCGGTCGGTACTGCGACTCTGGGTCGGATCATGAACGTACTGGGCGAGCCAATCGACGAAAAAGGTCCGATCGGTGAAGAAGAGTGCTGGTCTATCCACCGCGCAGCCCCCAGCTACGAAGATCAGTCCAACAGCAACGATCTGCTGGAGACCGGCATCAAGGTTATCGACCTGGTATGCCCGTTCGCCAAGGGTGGTAAGGTTGGTCTGTTCGGTGGTGCCGGTGTAGGCAAAACCGTAAACATGATGGAGCTGATCCGTAACATCGCGATCGAACACAGTGGTTACTCTGTGTTTGCCGGTGTAGGTGAGCGTACCCGTGAGGGTAACGACTTCTACCACGAGATGATGGAGTCCAACGTACTGGACAAAGTATCTCTGGTTTACGGTCAGATGAACGAGCCGCCCGGAAACCGTCTGCGCGTTGCGCTGACCGGCCTGACCATGGCCGAGAAGTTCCGTGACGAGGGTCGTGACGTGCTGTTCTTCGTGGACAACATCTACCGTTACACCCTGGCCGGTACCGAAGTATCCGCACTGCTGGGCCGTATGCCTTCCGCAGTAGGTTACCAGCCGACCCTGGCCGAGGAGATGGGGGTTCTGCAAGAACGTATCACCTCCACCAAGACCGGTTCCATCACCTCCGTACAGGCCGTTTACGTGCCTGCGGATGACTTGACTGACCCGTCTCCGGCGACCACCTTCGCCCACCTGGATGCGACTGTCGTACTGTCCCGTCAAATCGCGGCACTGGGTATCTACCCGGCCGTTGACCCGCTGGACTCTACCTCTCGTCAGCTGGATCCGCTGGTTGTTGGCAAAGAGCACTACGAGACTGCTCGTGGCGTTCAAACCGTACTGCAGCGCTACAAAGAGCTGAAGGACATCATCGCCATCCTGGGTATGGATGAACTGTCAGAAGAAGACAAACTGACCGTAGCCCGTGCCCGTAAGATCGAGCGTTTCCTGTCCCAGCCGTTCTTCGTAGCAGAAGTGTTTACCGGTTCTCCGGGTAAATACGTGCCGCTGAAAGAGACCATTCGTGGTTTCCAGGGCATCCTGAAAGGCGAGTATGACGATCTGCCCGAGCAGGCGTTCTACATGGTTGGCGGTATCGACGAAGTCGTCGAGAAATCCAAAAAACTGTAAGCCTCGACAGGAGGGCCCATGGCAGAGATGATCTCCTTTCACCTGGACGTGGTGAGCGCCGAAGGAAAACTGTTTTCCGGTCGCGTGCAATCCGCTCAGGTATCAGGCTCCGAAGGTGAGTTGGGTCTCCGCCACGGTCATGCTCCGTTGCTGACTGCCATCAAGCCGGGCCTGGTCCGCTTGGTGAAGCAGAACGGAACTGAAGAGGTGCTGTACATCTCCGGCGGTATGCTGGAAGTACAACCTGAATCCGTGACCGTGCTGGCGGACACCGCGATTCGTGCTGACGACTTGGATGAGGCGAAAGCCCAGGAAGCCAAGCGCGCAGCAGAAGAGCGGATCCACAGCTCCCATGGTGATATCGACTACGCCCAGGCCGCCACCGAGCTGGCCAAGGCGATGGCTCAACTGCGAGTTATCGATATCGTCAAAAAGAATTACCGCTAATAACGGTGATGTAAAAAGCGACCTTCGGGTCGCTTTTTTTTTACCCGTTGGATAGACTCCGCCGAGTATTTCCACACAAGTTCAAGGTCGAAGTCATGTCTCTCAACGTCGTGATCCTGGCGGCGGGTAAAGGTACCCGCATGCGTTCCGCTCTGCCCAAGGTACTGCACCCGGTAGCCAATAAACCCATGGTCTCCCATGTGATCGATACTGCCCGTCAGGTCGGCGCCGAGCAGCTGCATCTGGTCTATGGTCACGGTGCCGAGCTGCTGAAAGAGCGGATCGTGGCGGCCGGTGTGAACTGGGTGCTGCAAGCCCAGCAGTTGGGGACAGGTCACGCCGTCGCCCAGGCCATCCCGTTCTGGAAGGATGAAGACGATGTGCTGGTGCTCTACGGCGATACCCCGCTGATCCAGCCAGAGACCCTGCAGCGACTGCTGGCTGCCAAGGCTGAAAACGGGATGGCACTGCTGACCGTGGTACTGGACAATCCTACCGGCTATGGCCGTATCGTCCGTGAAAATGGTCAGGTAGTCGGTATCGTCGAGCAGAAGGATGCCAATGCCGAACAGCTGGCGATCCGTGAGGTGAATACCGGCGTGCTGGTGGCCAATGGGGGCCAGTTGCGTCAATGGTTGTCTCGTCTCGACAACAAGAATGCCCAGGGTGAGTTCTATCTGACGGATGTGATCGCCATGGCGCACGGCGATGGCTGCCCGATCGCAGCGGTCCATCCGGAGCGTGCCGCCGAGGTGGAAGGGGCCAACAACCGGGTGCAGCTGGCTGCCCTTGAGCGCAGCTACCAGCAGATGCAGGCCGAGAAGCTGATGATCGCCGGTGCTACCCTGATCGACCCGGCCCGCTTCGATCTGCGCGGAACCCTCGAGATCGGTGAAGAGGTGGTGATCGATGTCAACGTCATCATCGAAGGCAAGGTAACCCTCGGCAACCACGTACGTATCGGTGCCGGTGCCGTGCTGAAGGATTGTGTCATTGGTGATCACACCGAGGTGAAGCCTTACTCCATCGTCGAAGGGGCTCAGGTGGCGGATCAGTGCTCGGTCGGCCCGTTTGCCCGTCTGCGCCCGGGTGCCGTGCTGGAGCAGGATGCCCACGTCGGCAACTTCGTCGAGATGAAGAAGGCTCGTCTGGGGGTTGGTTCCAAGTGTGGCCATCTCACCTATCTGGGGGATGCCGAGGTGGGTGCCAAAGTGAATATCGGTGCCGGTACCATCACCTGCAATTACGACGGCGTGAACAAGTTCCAGACCATCATCGAGGATGATGTGTTCGTCGGTTCCGATACCCAGCTGGTAGCGCCGGTGCGTATCGGCAAGGGTGCTACCCTGGGGGCAGGTTCCACCATCACCAAGGATGTGGCCGAGAATGAGCTGGTGATCACCCGGGTGCCCCAGCGCCACATCAAGAACTGGGCTCGTCCGGTCAAGAAGAAGTGATGCCCGATCAATAAAATAGAACCGGCGCCATCAGGCGCCGGTTTTTTTTGGCTTATGACTGATGGTTGGTGTCACTGGTCGATGACTGGGGGGCCGCCCATGTGGTCGCGGGGGCGCTATAGTCCATCACCTGATACCAGTCGAGCTTGCGGGTCAGCATCATGATCAGTGCCAGAGTGGCGAACAAGAGCAGGGCGCCGAGCAGCAGGGCGATCTCTTCGGCCTGCAGCAGGCTGTAGAGGATGGCATAGACCAGCCCGAGCAGCGCCGCGAAGCCGATCCCCTGCTTCGGGCCACCCAGCACATGACTGAGGTAGAAACCGTTGAGCAGTACGCTGGCCAGTGCGGCCACCAGATAGGCCCAGCCAAAGCCGAGGTGCTCGGTCAGCGCCAGCAGTACCAGGTAGAAGATAGCCAGCCCCATGCCCACCAGCGCGTACTGGATCGGGTGGACCCTCAGCCCCTTGAGCAGCTCGAACATGAAGAAGCTGATAAAGGTGAGGCCGATAAACAGCAGGGCATATTTGGCCGCCCGTTCGTTGAGCTGATAGTGATCCACCGGCTGCACCAGACTGACGCTGAAGGTGGAGAGATTGCTATCGCCCCCGTTCATCATCCGGTTGAAGCGGGTCTCCATGTCGCTGGCGAACCAACTGGTTTGCCAGTTGGCCTCAAACCCTTGTGGGCTCAGGGTGCGACTACCCGGCAGAAAGTCACCGATAAAGTTGGGATGGGGCCAGTTGCCCGCCAGCTGCAGGGTGCTCTCCTTGCCCAGCGGCACTATGTCGAGGGCGTTCATCCCCTGTAGATTGAGCTCCAGATGGAAGGTGCCATCCTGCTGCGGCAGGCTGTCGATCGGGGCATGGATACCCGCGAGCGCATCACCGAGGCGGGCGCCGGGGGCAAACGGGATCCGCTGTGTGCCGAGTTGCAGTTCGGGGACGCTGTTGATGCCGCGGGCATCGGAGAGCAACAGGCTCAGGTAGGGTTTGCCCGCCACCAGCTCGGCGGTTTCACCGAGCGGTGAGGTCGCGTCATTCAGCAAACTCTGCCGGGTGGGCAGGCGGCCGGATAGGGTGAGGCGGGTCTGGTAGACCTGCGCCTGATAGATGCCCAGCTTGCGCGGGGTCACCTCCATGTTGGCCCTGATATCCAGTTGCTCCGGCAGCAGGTAGCGGTAGATCTGCTCCTGACGGACGAAGCGCTTGCCCTCCTGCTCGACCGTCACCGAACGGGTATAGGGCTGTACGATAATGGGCCCCATCAGTCGCTGCGGGCCGCTGCTGCTGGCCATGATGCTGTGAATGGCCTGACTGCGGTAAGCCTGACGCTCCAGGTTGAGCTCCATGATGGATTGCACCGGCACCATCAACAGCAGGCTGAGCAACAGCAGCAGAAAGATCTTGTGGGTGAATATCTGTTTGACCATGACACGTCTCCTTGTTGGATGGAGCGAGTCTGTCAGTCCGGCGTGAAGTGGTGATGGGCTTGTGTGAAGTGGCGGTGAACTGTTGAAAAACGGCGCCATCAGGCGCCGTGGGATTGTTCAGGGGCGGGAGCGCACCAGTCGGGCGGCTTGTGCAAAACGATCGGTGTGGCCGTCGATCAGCCCGTGCATAAAGTCGATGTAGTAGACCAGTTCAGGCATCTCCTCAATGGCGCTGGAGGTCCAGTAGGGGGCTGCATTTTCCCCGTTGTCATGGATATCGGAGAAGAAACGCGGGTCTGTCATCGGCGTCCGGCAATCTTCGTCGAGCAGGGTGAAGAGCTCCTCGATGGTGGGGAGTCGCCACCCCTCGCCAAGGCGGGCAGCTTCATCTTTGGCTTCAAGCAGCGTCAGCAGGGCCGGTGTGCCCACGCACCCTTTCCCCTCCTGCCACTGGCTGCCGAGGCTGCACGCCTGCCATTCGAGGTGGTTTAGCCGATCATGGATGACTTCTCCCTGCCGCGTCAGGCGGTCGGAGAGATCACAGGCAGCCAGCGCCATGCTGGCCGGAAGCCAGAGCAGCAATAGAAATAATTTCATGTTTGTCTCGTTTACGAATGGCGGTCAGCCCGTCGCTGGTGGGCTGACCGTGGTTATCGGGGTTTATCTGGGGGGAAGCGAGATCATTGCTTTTTAAGTTGTGCAGGCAGGGCGGCCAGCACCTCTTCTTTCGCCTTGAGGGAGGCGAACTGCTTGCCGGGCTTTTGCACCACGGTATGGACGAAGATCAGCTGTTTGCCCGGTTTGCTGGCCCAGCCGACGAACCAGCCGATCTGCTGATCGCGGTTGAGGCTGCCATCCAGCTTCTTCGGGTAGCCCATGCCGGTTTTGCCGTGGATCTGCCAGCCGTCGATCTCGCTCACCTTGAGGATATTGGCGGTGTACTGCAGGGTCTGCGCCGAGACAGGAAGCTTGCCGCTCAGCATCTTGCCGAGGAAGCGGGCCTGCTCCTCCGGACTGATGGCGAGGCTGGAGCTGAGCCAGGCCTGGGTCAGGCCGTCATGCTTGCCCGGATTGCCTGAGAGATCCCGATTGCCGTAGTCGAAGCGGTCGACATATTGCTGGAAGCGCTCCATCCCCAGCCATTCGGTGAGCTGCTGGGAGAACCAGACCACCGAGTAGGTTTCCCAGCGGCGCGGGGTAGTGGTTTCGCGCCAGGCGGGCAGCCAGCCATCATAGCTCGGTTTGTAAGGCAGTGCCGGATGCTCTTCATCCACCAGATAGCCGCTGTCGTAACCCATCAGCGCCAGCGGGATCTTGAAGGTGGACGCGGGCGGTAGCTGGCTGGAGCAGTCCCCTTCGCTGGAGAGGGTCTGGCCGTTGCCGTCAGCATAGAGAAAGCAGCCGCTGGCGGCGGAGGCAGGCAGGGCTGCGAGCAGACTGGCAGCCAGCAGGCTGGAGAGAAGCAGGCGGGACATAGCATTTCCTTGAGCAAATGGATGAGAGAAAGCGGCAGTCTAATGCCGCTTTGTGTGGGGAATGTGAAGTTGCGGGGGGACTAGGTGAATGGCAGCCAGAGTTCCGCCAACGCGCCTCCCTTTGGCCGGTTGCTCAGGGTCAGACGACCGCCATGCTGGTGGGCCACCTCATGGGCGAAGCTGAGCCCCAGACCGCTGCTCTTGCCCTTGTCCGGGCGCGGCAGGGAGTAGAAGCGCTCGAAGATGCGCGGCAGGGCGTAGTCGGGAATGCCGGGGCCGCTGTCGGTGACCCGAAAACAGTAGCCCTCCTCCTGCTGGCTGCCGCTCAGGGTGACCTGCCCGTTGGCGGGAGAGAAGTCGATGGCGTTATCCAACAGGTTGCCGATGGCCTGCTCCACCAGCAGCGGATCCCACTTCTGTTTCGGCGCGCTGGCCAGCTCGGCTACCAGCACCACCTGACGGCGCAGGGCGATGATCTGGCGGGCGTCGAGGGTGCGCTTGCCCAGTTTTGCCGGTTCCACCGACTGGCGATCCAGCCCCTGCCCCGACTCCAGCCGCGCCAGTTGCAGCATTCGCTCGATCAGCTGCTGCATGCGCGCGGTTTCCAGATTGATGTTGCCGATAAACCGTTTGGCAACTTCGGGGGGCGGCGTTTCGGCCAAAATTTCCCCTGCCCCGCGAATGGCGGCCAGCGGGCTCTTCAGCTCGTGGGTCAGGCTGTGCACATAGGCTTCGATGTAGCTTTTGCCATCGAGCTGGTGGCGCATGGTCTCCAGTGAGCGGCCGAGCCGATCCAGCTCGACGGTGTGCAGCCGTGGCAGCGGTGCCGCCTCCCCCTTGCTGACCGAGTCGGCATAGTGCACCAGCTTGCCGATGGCGCGGTTGAGCCACCACACCAGCAGGCTGCCGATCAGCAGCGAGATGAGCAGCATCTGGCCGCCGGCCCGCAGCAGCTCCTGTTCCCCGCGCTCGATGGCGGGCATCAGGGTGCGATTGGGTTTGGCGACGGTGAGGGAGCCGATGATCTCGGCCCCTTCCCGCAGCGGCGCCGCCACATACATGGTCGAGCTGGCGGCATCGTCGGGATCGGTGCGGGTGCTGCGGGCGCCATATTGGCCGCGCAGGGTGCGGTAGACATCGTTCCAGCGGGAATAATCCTTGCCCAGATCCGTGCCGTCGGAGTCGTAAATCACCATACCCTTCTGGTCAGTGACATAGATGCGGTATTCCGCCTGCTGCTTGAGGTGGCCGTCGATCATCGCATTGATGGGATTCTGGTTGAGGCGGGCGAAGGCGCTGGCCAACCGCCCGTTCATCATATTGCCCTCTTTCAGATCATCGAGCGCGAGCGGTGCCAGCAGCTGGGTCATGTCTACCAGAGTATCCTCGGTGGCGCTGCGCACCCCGGGTTTGATCTCCTCGACGAAGATTTCCAGCACGAACCAGGCGGCCAGCGCGAAGATCAGCAGCAGGCCGCACAGCAGTTGCAGTCCGAGCCTCATGCCAGCTCCAGGCTGTAGCCCAGCCCGCGATGGGTGAGGATCAGGTTGGCTTCTGGATCATGTTCGCGCAGCTTGGCGCGGATGGTCTTGATGTGGGTATCGACGGTGCGATCCAGACTCTCCTCCGCATCCTGCCACACCAGATCCATCAGCTGCTGGCGGGAGTAGACCCGCCCCGGCGCCAGCATCAGGGTCTTGAGCAGCAGATATTCGTAGCGGGTGAGGGCCAGCGGCTGGCCGCGAAAGTGAATGCGGGCCCGCTCCTCATCCAGTACCAGCAGGGCGCTGGGCTGGGGGGCGACGGGCTGGCTGCGGCGCAGGATGACCCGCACCCGGGCACACACTTCCCGTGGCGAGAAGGGTTTGGCCACATAGTCGTCGGCACCGATCTCCAGCCCGATCAGCCGGTCTATCTCCTCGCTGCGGGCGGTGAGGAACATCAGGGGAATATCGGTCAGCGCCCTCACCTGCTTGCAGAGTTCGAAGCCGCTGATGTCGGGCAGCCCCACATCGAGGATCAGGAAGTCGGGTCGCGTCTGTTCCAGTCGTGTCAGCAACTGTTGGCCCAGCATGAACCACTCCACCTCGAACCCGTCGGTCTGCAGGGCGTAAATCAGGGTGTCGGCGATGCTGGCCTCATCCTCCACCAGCCAGATGACTCTCTTTTGCATGGCATCCTCGTCGCAAATTGGCACCCCATTCTGGCATCGAACCAAATCGGATCCTATTTGCTGTTTTATTTTTCCGAAAAAGGGGCTAATATTTCGATGTTCTTTCGAATCGAAACTTAAAAATGACCAAACGTAATACTCAACAACGCCGCCACACCATAGTGACCCTGGTACAAGAGCAGGGTGAAGTGAGTGTCGACGCCCTCGCCAAACACTTTTCTACCTCCGAAGTGACCATCCGTAAAGATCTGGCCGTGTTGGAGACCGGTGGTCTGCTGCTGCGCCGTTACGGTGGCGCTGTCCCTTTGCCGAGCGAGATGGTGGTCGAGGCCAATCCTGAACAAGTTTCGAACCGAAAGTTGGCGATTGCCCGTGCGGCGGCCGAGCGGCTGCGTGATCACAACCGCGTCATCATCGACAGTGGCAGCACCACCAGCGCCATGATCCCCATGCTGGGCAACAAGCGCGGCCTCATCGTGATGACCAACTCCCTCAATGTGGCCGGTGCCCTGCGCGAGCTGGAAAATGAGCCTACCCTGCTGATGACCGGTGGCACTTGGGACCCTCACTCCGAATCCTTCCAGGGGCAGGTGGCGGAACAGGTGTTGCGATCCTACGACTTCGACCAGCTATTTATCGGTGCCGACGGTATCGACCCGGAGCGTGGCACCACCACCTTCAACGAGCTGGTGGGGTTGTCGCGCGTCATGGCCGAGGTGTCGCGGGAGGTTATTGTCATGGTCGAATCGGAAAAGATCGGCCGCAAGATCCCCAATCTCGAACTTCCCTGGTCGAGCATCCATACCCTGGTGACCGACGAGGGGCTGGCCAGCGAGGCCAGAGAACAGATTCAAGCCCAGGGGGTGACGCTTATCTGCGCCCCGGTCACTTGCTGACATCGAGCTCTGAACCATCCAACTGACTTTACGATTTGCATCTCAAGGAGAAGTGTATGTGTGGCATCGTCGGGGCTGTTGCCCAACGTGATGTGGCTGAAATTCTGGTAGAGGGCCTGCGCCGTCTGGAGTACCGCGGTTATGACTCAGCCGGTGTGGCCGTGTTCAGCGCCAACCAGCCGTTGCAGCGGGTTCGCCGTCTGGGCAAGGTGGCCGAGCTGGCCAAGGCGCTCGACGAGCAGTCCGTCCACGGCGGTACCGGCATCGCCCATACCCGCTGGGCCACTCACGGCGAGCCCTCCGAACGCAACGCCCACCCCCACGTTTCCGAGCATATCGTGGTGGTGCACAACGGCATCATCGAGAACCACGAAGAACTGCGGGAAGAGTTGAAGGCGCTGGGTTATGTGTTCAGCTCAGACACCGATACCGAGGTGATTGCCCATCTGGTCCATCATGAGCTGAAGAGCGCTGGCAGCCTGTTGGCCGCCATGCAGACTGCGGTGAAGCAGCTGCGCGGTGCCTACGGTACCGTGGTGATGGACAGCCGCGACGACAGCCGCGTGGTGGTGGCCCGCTCCGGTTCACCGCTGGTGATCGGCCGCGGTATCGGCGAGAACTTTATCGCCTCCGACCAGATGGCGCTGCTGCCGGTGACCCGTCGTTTCATCTTCCTGGAAGAGGGTGATGTGGCCGAAGTGACCCGCCGTGACGTGCATATCTTCGATAACAACGGCAACGCCGTGGTGCGCGAAGAGCAGGAGTCCGAACTCTCCCACGATGCCGGTGACAAGGGTGAATACCGTCACTACATGCTCAAAGAGATCCACGAGCAACCCAAAGCGATCACCAACACCCTGGAAGGGCGTCTGGGCAGCGATCACGTGGTGGTCGAATCGTTCGGCAACGGCGCTCGCTCCATCTTTGACAAGGTCGAGCACGTGCAGATCGTCGCCTGCGGCACCTCCTATCACTCCGGCATGGTGGCTCGCTACTGGTTCGAAGAGATCGCTGGCGTCTCCTGCGATGTGGAGATCGCCTCCGAGTTCCGCTATCGCAAATCGGTAGTGCGTCCCAACAGCCTGCTGGTGACCCTCTCCCAGAGTGGCGAGACCGCCGATACCCTGGCGGCGCTGCGTCTGGCCAAGGAATCCGGCTACATGAGCTCGCTGGCTATTTGCAACGTGCCGGGCTCCTCGCTGGTGCGTGAATCGGATCTGGCCTTTATGACCCGTGCCGGTGCCGAGATCGGCGTAGCCTCCACCAAGGCGTTCACCACCCAGCTGGCTGGCCTGTTGATGCTGGTGGCCTCGGTCGGTCACTGTCGTGGCCACCTGAGCGCCGCCGCCGAAGCCGAACTGGTCAAGGCGCTGCAAGCCCTGCCGCTGCGTATTAAAGAGAGTCTGGCGCTGGCCAAGGATATCGAAACCCTGGCCGAAGAGTTTGCCGACAAGCAGCATAGCCTGTTCCTCGGCCGTGGCAGCCAGTACCCCATCGCCATGGAGGGGGCGCTCAAGCTCAAAGAGATCTCCTACATCCACGCCGAAGCTTACGCCGCTGGCGAACTGAAGCACGGCCCGCTGGCGCTGATCGATGCCGAGATGCCCATCATTGTGGTGGCGCCGAACAACGATCTGCTGGAGAAGCTCAAGTCCAACGTGGAAGAGGTGCGCGCCCGTGGCGGTATCCTCTACGTGTTCGCCGATGCCGATACCGGCTTCAAGAGCGACGAGACCATGCGGGTCATGAACCTCAACCATGTGGAAGAGGTGATCGCCCCCATCGTCTATACCGTGCCGCTGCAGCTGCTCTCCTATCACGTTGCCCTGATCAAGGGCACCGACGTCGACCAGCCGCGCAACCTGGCAAAATCAGTGACCGTTGAGTAAGTCACTCTCTCAAATGAAAAAGAGCCGCAATTGCGGCTCTTTTTGTTTCGGCTGAGGGGTTACGACAGCCGCAGGTTGGTGATGGTGACCTCGTCGAGGGAGGGCACTATGATGCCGCTGGTGATCCCTTTGGCGATGGCCTGACTGCGATTCTTCGAGTCGGTCTTGTTGGTCACCTGGGTCAGGTGGAAGTTGACCGTCCGCTCACTGATGCCGAGGATGGTGGCGATCTCCCAGGAGGTCTTGCCCTCGCTGGCCCAGAACAGGCACTCCTTCTCCCGATCCGACAGTTCGGTCAGGTATTTCATCATATCCGGTCTGCTTTTGATCAGTTGCAGTGCGGAGTTGAAGATGTAGCTGGCGCAGAATGACAGCAGCGGAACATTTTCAAACATCAGATCGGAGTTGGATTTCTCCTTGGTGATGAATGAGAGGATGCCGTGCTCCCCCTGCGGGGTGTGCAGCGGAAAGGAGACGCCATTGCGTACCCCGAAATCAGCCGCCAGGTTCATCACATCGCGGCTGGCGCTGGGCAGCCAGGGCGAGTCGCAGTCGAGCTTGTTCCAGAAGATCGGCTGGGTCTGTTTCAGCCCCAGATAGACCACCGGATCCTGGGTCAGATACTGGTTTTCGCTGTAGGCGTCAAACCAGGTGGTCGGACAGTTGTTGAACAGTGCCACGTGGGATTTTTGCATGCTGATGGGGAAAATAATCAGCAGCCGAAAGTAATCAAAGCCCATTTGATGACTGAAGCGCTCCAGCAGTTGCTGGATATCGCTGGTTTTTGTTGCCTTGGTGAACTTGTCGATATGTTCCCAGATCGCATCGTTGAGCATTACTTTCTCCTTTTTCGATCTCTATCACACTGATCGAAAAGATTTTTTATCGTTATTTATATTTGTGCGGTGGCTATTGGCGCCACTTATTCCGTGCGTGCTTAAAAATTATCCTGTTTTTGTGCATAAAGGCCAAGAAAATCCTCTCGTTGCCAGTCCGCCCTGCATTTGAGATAATGATAATAGTTATCATTAGTAAGATGTATTTCAATGAACAAATTATGGGGTGTGGCCCTGCTGCCACTGTCAGTCCACTTTGCTGCCGTCGGGGATGAGCTGGTTGCTCCCGCCCTCAAGAACAGCATAGCTGCCGGGAAAGCCTCCCAGCAGCGGGTGGAAAAAGCCGCCGATGCCGCTGTTGCCGCACGACTGGAGCTGCAAAACGCCCAGCTGCAACTGCGTGACCTCGAAGCCTACAACCGTTACATGCAATCTCTGGTGGCCGATCAGCAAAATGAGCTGGGTAAATTGAGCCAGCAGCTGGAAGCGGTGCAAGAGACCCGTCAGGGCTTGATCCCGCTGATGTTGCAGATGCAGGCAGATCTGGAACAGCTGGTGCAAAACGACATCCCGCTGCGCAAGGAAGATCGGCTGGCGCGGGTTGAACAGTTGAAAGCGACCCTGGCCCGCGCAGACGTTAGCGAGGCAGAGAAATTCCGTCAGCTGCTGCAGGCCTATCAGATTGAAGCCGAGTACGGCAGCCGGATGGACAGCTATTCCGCCGAGCTGGAGCTGGATGGTGCTCCGCGTCGGGTCGATGTGCTGGCGCTGGGTCGGGTCTCCCTGCTGGCGATGACGGCCGATCGCAGTCAGGCATGGCGCTGGTCTGCCGAGGCGAAGCAGTGGCAAGCCCTCGACAGCCAGTGGCTCTCCCCTATCGCCGAGGCGATGGATGTGGCCGCCGACAAGAAAGTTCCCCAGTTGCTCAATGTCCCCCTCTCTGTCAGCCGCAGTCAGGAGGCCCAATCATGAGAGTCACCATGAAGTGGTTCCCCCTCCTTATTGCCCTCTCCTGCGGTGCCAATGCCGCTGTCGCTGATGAGTGGCAGCAGCAGGAACAGGCTCGTGAACAGCAGGCTCAGCAAGATCTGGCGACCGTTACCAAGGAGCTCGGCACTGCCCGCGCCAGACTGGCTGAGGCCCAGCGCCTGAGCAAGGAGCTGGCCGGCAAGTTCGCCAGCAACGAGAAGCAGCTGGTCGAGCTTAACGCCCAGTGGGAGCAAGCCTCCGGTGATATGAACGAGATCTTCGCGGTCACCCGTCAGGGCGCCAGCGATGCGGTCAAGCTGCTGAGCGAATCCGCCGTCGAGGGCCAGTACCCGGAACGTCTCGCCCCGCTGAAAGCCATGGCACAGGATAAACAGGTGCCGGATCGCGCCGCCCTCGCCCTGCTGCCCGCCACGCTGCTGCAGGAGATCCGCGAATCTGGCCGGATTGCTCAGTTCAACGGCAAGGTGCTCGATGCCCAGGGGGCTGCCAGCGAGCAGTCGCTGACCCGGGTTGGCAGTTTTGCCCTGCTGGGGAGCGAAGGCTTCCTGCAACCGACCGCCGAAGGCTTGAGCCCGGTACTGGGTCTGCCCGGTAGCGTGCTCTCTGCCGTTGCGGCTTATCAGGGTCAGGAAGGGGAAGCGCTGCCGCTGGATCCTTCTCATGGCACTCTGCTGGCGATGCTGGCACAGGCACCCACCTTCTGGCAGCAGGTACAGCAAGGTGGTCAGGTCGGCGCCATTATCGTGCTGCTGGCCGCTATCGGTCTGGGAATTGCTGCGGTACGGCTGTGGAGTCTCTCTCGTGAGCTGGGTCGGGTTCGTCGCCAGCTCAAGAGCGGCGAGTATCACGCTGATAACGCCCTTGGCCGGGTGCTGACGGTGGCAGACAAACACCCCGAGCTGAGCATGGAGACCCTCGAACTGCGTCTTGATGAGGCGATCCTGCAGGAGACTCCTCGTATGGAGCGCGGCATCGGAATGGTCAAGGTGATCGCGGCCATAGCCCCCATGTTGGGCCTGCTCGGTACCGTGACCGGGATGATCGGTACCTTCCAGGCCATCACCCAGTTTGGCACCGGCGATCCCAAGATCATGGCGGGTGGCATCTCCATGGCGCTGGTTACCACGGTACAGGGTCTGGTTGCGGCCATTCCGCTGATCCTGGCCCACAGCCTGCTGCAATCGCGCTTCACCGAGCTCTCCAATGTGCTGGAGCAGCAGGTAGCCGGCATTCTGGCCGAGCGCGCCGAGAGCAATAACGGCGGGATGGAGCGAGCAGCATGATGCTCGACATCTGGCAACAGCTGCAGAGTTTCATGGGCCGTGGCGGCCCTGTGCTCTGGGTCATTCTGGCCCTGCTGGTGCTGATGTGGATTTTGATGATCGAGCGGCTGCTCTACCTCAATCTGGGTTTTGGCCCCTTGCAGCAACAGCTGCTCGGCCGCTGGCAGGCCCGCAGCGAGCGCCACAGCTGGCACGCCCGGGCGATCCGCAGCCGCTGGCTGGCGCAGGCGGAGCTGGAACTGAACCGTCATCTGATCTTCATCCGCACCCTGGTGGTGCTCTGCCCCATGCTGGGGTTGCTGGGCACTGTGACCGGCATGATCGGCGTATTCGATGCGTTGGCCGCGGCCAACCGTTTTAACCCGGAGAGCATGGCTGGCGGGATCTCCCGCGCCACCATCCCCACCATGGCAGGCATGGTGGTGGCGCTCTCCGGCGTGTTGTTACTCAGTCGGCTCGAGAGTCAAGCCAAGCGTGCGCTGGCCAAGACCCGGGACGGCCTGCGAGAAGAGAAGGTAATGCAATGAGACGGCAATCCAAACGCCAGCGTGACGAAGTGCAGATCGACATGACCCCCATGCTGGATATCGTGTTCATCATGCTGATCTTCTTTATTGTCACCACCTCCTTCGTGCGCGAAGCCGGGCTCGAGGTGCACCGGCCCCAGGCCAGTCAGGCCAAGGCGCAGAAATCCTCCAGCATCATGCTGGCGATCGGGGCTCAGGGTCAGATCTTCCTCGACCGCAAGCAGATCGATGTGGAGCGGGTACAGGCCACCATCGCCCGTCTACTGGCGGAGCAACCTGATGCCAGCCTGGTGATCCAGGCCGACGAGAGGGTGCCCCACGGCAAGGTGGTGCGGGTGATGGATGAGGCCAAGGCGGCGGGTATCGCCAATATCGCCGTGGCGGTGGCGCCGAAATGAAATACAAGTTGATGAGCCTGGGGCTGGGGATCGCCCTCAGTCTGGGCATCCTGCTGTTTATGGCCACGCTGGTTGAACCGCCCCGGGGCGAGAAGGTGGCGAGCGAACAGAAGCCCATCGTCATCAATATGCAGAACGAGGTGACCGAGGTGCAGGTGCGTGAGCGTCCGGTACCGCAGGAGCCTGAACCTCTGCCAGAGCCTCCCGCGGCATTGGCCTCGACACCGCTGCCGATGCCCGCAGCTGCCCCGTTGTCGGCCGTTGAGCCGAGTCTGGATCTGGTTTCCAGCCTCAGCGCGGTGCAGGTCTATGCCCCCGGAGTGGCGACCAGTACCGCACCGGTATTGAGTGGCAACTATCACGGCCAGCAGCAGGGGGCGGGTATCGGTGCCGGTGACATGCTGATGCCGCTGCAACGGAGCGAGCCGGTCTACCCCTATCGTGCCCAGCAGTCAGGGATCGAAGGATTCGTCACCCTGCGCTTTAGCGTGAATGCTGAAGGTGGCGTGCAGGATGTGGAAGTGGTCGAGGCCAAGCCCAAGCGTCAGTTCGAGCGGGCGGCCATTCAGGCGATCAACAAGTGGCGCTATCAGCCGAGACCGGGCGCTACCGACAAGCTGGTGCAAGTCATCACGCTCAAATTCAAACTGGAGTCATAACTATGTTGCGGATCTGGATCTGTCTGCTTGCCCTGGTCGGCCAAGCCTGTCTGGCGATGGAGGTCAGCCCTCACTTCTCCCGTCAGCTTGAACCCGTGATGAAGCTCTATCAGTCCGGTCAGTGGCAACAAGCCCAGAGCAAGGCGTCCGGCCTCAAGCCAAATAGCGATGCCGAGCGTGCCTGGCTGGCGCAGCTGCAAGCCTCGCTGGCGGCCAACCTGCAACAGACCGCCCAGGCGAGCCGCTACGTCGAACAGGCCCTTGCCTATAAAGAGTGGCCCGAGCAGCAACAGCTCCAGCTGCTGCGACTGCGCGGCGATATTCAGGCCCAGCAATCCAACTGGTCTGGTGCCATCGCCAGCTACAAGGCGGCGCTGGCGCTGAAGCAAGACGATGCACTGCGCCTGCGTCTGGCTGGCCTCTATTACCACAACAAGCAGTACGGTGACGCCGCCAGTCAGAGCGAACAGTTGTTGAAGAAGGGTTGGCAGAAGCAGGCCGCCATTATTCGTCTCTCTGCTCTCACCGCTCAGCAACGTTATGGCATGGCTGCCGATCAGGCGGCCGAGTTGATCAGCCACGAACCCAAAGAGAGCAAATGGTGGCAGCAGGCGGTATCGCTCAACCTCTCCGCCAAACGTGGGGATCAGGCGTTGGCGCTGCTGCAAACAGCTATCGACAGAAAACTGATGGATGATGCGTCTGCCCGCAATCAGCTGATCCGCCTCTATGCCTGGCAAGGGCTGCCTTATCGTGGTGCCCGTCTGCTGGAAGCGGCCATGGCCAAGGGACAGATGAAGCAAAGTGCTGAAAACCACCAACTGCTGGCCCAATTGTGGGAAGGTGCCCGGGAGTGGTCACAAGCGGTCGATAGCTGGCAGTTGCTCGCCAACCAGCACGGTCAGCCCAAAGCCGCCATGCGCGCCGCCGAACTGCTGCTGCAACAGGGCAAGACGGATGCTGCCATGACCCAGCTCGCCGCCATCAAGTCGGTAAAAGGCGAGCAAGGCAATCGTGCCAAAGCGCTGCTGGTGCAGGCACACCTTAATAAGGAGCAGTATGCCCAGGCGCTGGAACTGGCCCGTGAGCTGCAGCAACAGGATAACTGGCAGCAGAAGGCAACCAGCTGGGTCAACTATATCCGGGCACAAAGCGAAGAGTTGAGCAAAAAAGCGGCGTAAAAGAGGTGCCAAGGGGCTGTTTTGGGGCGTTCAGTTCACTTTTTCAGCAAATGAATGCATTTTTGCAAAAAGCCCTTGTCATCCCGGCGCGGCTCCCTATAATGCGCCCCTACCAGCACGGCGGAACACGCCAAC
>NZ_JAYJLJ010000015.1:0-116539 GCF_051948815.1 Aeromonas sp. Lyrl_2 | reverse complement strand
AAATTACGCCATCTTATTTGGCAGGAACTACAACCCAGGGGCCGCCTTTGGCGGGATCATCCCCCTGTGTCCACCATTTGGCCTGATAGACGGCTCCCTTGTAGCTCACCTTGCTGCCAGCGGTGTAGACCTTGGTCGCTTCCCAGGCCGGGTTGCCACCGATGGGGGGTTCGCTCGGCTCGACCGGCGGTGGAGTCAGTTTGTCCACGATACGCACTTTCGGCCAGTTGGCGTGGGAGCCGTAGAAGTTGGTCACGCACTTCTCGTAATCACCCGGCACCAATGCAGAATAAGCGGTCTGGAAGCCCACCAGCTCGCACTCAAAGGAGTAACCGCCCGGGCGATCCGGATAGTACTTCCAGTTGCCATCCCAGTTGGTGTAGAGCACGTCGGTGGCGCCGTTAAGATTGAGACTGCCATAGGGAGTCTGCTGCCAGCAGGTGTTCTTCTCATCCGCCTTGAGCGGGATCTGGTAGTGGTTGGCCAGCCCTTCCCAGTAGCGGATGCGATTGACAGGCTGCCCCTTGTCCTTGTTCTGCTCGCCACACTCGATGCCGCCGTTGATGACGTTGATGGTGGTACCAAAGCCGTAGCCGATACCGGCATCCACTTCCCGTTTGGAGGGTACCCAGGTGCGATCAATCACGTGCAGCATGGCCGGTTTCGGGGCCTGCGGGGTGAGGAAAAACCAGATGGCAGAAGCGAGGTTAAGCCAGGAGTCCGCCACCAGCCCCGGGTTGTTGAGCAGCACGGAGGCATCGCCATCGAACATCGCCTCGGAGAAGGCACCGTAGTTGAAGTGGTAGGAGAGCTGCTTGGCGCCGCGGCCGAAGTACCCCTGACCCGTGCTGCAAGGCCACTTCTTGTTCTGCCAGTCGTTCTGGCCACAGCCGGTGGTGTAGCCGGTCTGTCCCTCTGACCAGCCCATCTCCCGCACATGCACCAGCGCCTGTTGCCACTCCTCCAGCCCCAGCGGGTTATCGGAGACGTTCTCCTTGGCAATATGGCCACCGGTCTCCTGAGAGAAGTGCGCAAAAGCCGTCACAATGGATTTTTTACAGATCGCATCAGAGTCGCGACCGTCGGTATATTCGCCACAGAACGCAGGGAATTTACCGATGGCTCGCAAGAAGCGGACATAAGTATATTCCGGCGCTGCCATCTGGGTTAAATATTCCCATTCAGATTGGGGAAATACCCGTTCAACCCGTTTTACGTTGTCAGGATTGCTTGCCAGACCCGGTTCAATGGCATCAACGATTTTATTTGACCGGGTCGCCAATGCCTTGGCCCATATTGCATACATGGGATTGGCCGTCTTGGCTTTTTCCACAGCGGCCAGATCTGGGGCCGCAATCACATATCCTCCCGCATTTTGCGGATCGGGTTGAATATTCATGGCTGCACTCATTGCGGCATAGCTTGGCAATGCGCAGGCGGCAGCGATCAGCCAGGCACAACGCTTGGGTTTGAACATGTTTATCGTCCTTGTTTGAATTAATGCGTTCCAAGAGTAGGTGTTTCAACAACTAAATTCACGATGAGAATTAAGAAATAAGCAAAATTTGTGAACCATTTCACCTTGTGATATTCAGTGCAGCTGAAACAAAGAAAAAGAACCCAAACGAAAACGACACAGCGTGATCTGTCGCCCATTTTTAGAACAGTTGAGACGGCCAGGTGACCTGCCATACGGTCATTGTTCGTGATGAAAAAAATGGCTGACAGGCTCAACCTGTCAGCCATCATCAATGTTCAAGAAAAATGCTCAAAATAGCCGGATGTCAGGCACGCACGGCACGGATCAGGATATTGCGCGGGGTCATGGGTTTGGCACAAAACTCCCCCATTTCGACCCGATAGCCCTGCTCTTGCAAAAAGAGCGCGCGATCCAGCGCCAGCCAGATCTCGAGGGGACGGCGAAACAAATGACGCACCAGCTCCATGCGGGCGACATCGCCAAAGCGGCGCTCCCCGTGCTCCAACCAGGCGGGGTAGTCGAGCCCGGCGGGCAGCACAATCCCTTTGCGCTCTGCAGCCCAAACGCAGAATGCCTCGAAGGTGCCGGTCAGCAGGCTCTTTTGCATATTGGGCACCGGCAGATACTCATCCACCCCGCGCACCTGACGCTGCAGGCAGTCAAACCCGAGCCGCCACACCACTTCCTGCTCGCGCAGGCGGGCGATCCGCGCACCGCCAGTCACCGTCTCCTGTAGCGGCAACTTGAGATCCGCCTTGCTCAACACCAGCTCGCTGGCGCTGGCCGCGGCTGACAGCGGGCGATAGTGGCTGGTACGGATCAGGTGGTAACAACAGGGAGAGATGGTCACTCCGCGGGCACTGCGCTCGGCCACCCGCTCCAGCAGATGGGTGTGCAGCTCGCCGCAGGCATGGAGTGCCATAGCGTGATGTTCGGGGGCGATCAGCGCCGCCGACTCGGGGGCAAAAGCATCGGCGCAGGTAAAGGTCATATTGGCGCCATCCCGCTCGGCCAGCAGCCGACCTTCGTCACAAAGCTGCCCTTGCAACTCCAGACTGAGGATAGGAGCCTGTCGATGAAGTGACACCAGCCGCCCAAGATGCCCCTTGCCAGCACACCACTCCAGATAGGGGCCCTGATGGGCAGGCAGACAGGCGGTGAACGACTCGATCTGGGCCTGCTTGCGCCCCGGCATATGCAGCGCCATCTCCTTGCTGCAGGTGATGGGATCCGGGGTAAACGGGACAAGCTGGCTAAGTTGCTGCAGCTCGGCTCCCTCGGCAATCCAGGGGGCAAGCAGACTGCTGAGGGCGCCCATATCTGCATCGAGCTCTGCCAACTGGGTCTGCGTCAACCCATTGAGCTTCGCCGCCAGTTCGGGCGCCTCATCGGCAAAGGCCATGGTCAGATGATGATATGGCTGATACTGCCACCAGCGTCGGTAGCGGGTGAGCAGTCGATCCAGGTGTTGAAAACGTTGAGCCAGCACGAATGCCCCTGCCTTACAGTCAAAAAGGAGGCTCATTCTAGCGATCCCGCTTCAAATTGCACTCTCAATACCTGGCGATCAGCGCCGCGCAACAGCACAGCCAACCTTGTGAGCCAGGGCAGACCTGACAAAGTGCGGGGTTTTATGCTATATTCCGCCCCCTCTTTCACGCGCCCCGCCCAACGCGGGTCGCTTTACCACTAGCTATGGGACCAACAACATGACCATCAACGCCATTCTGCAAGCGCGCGCGGGCGCCAAGTGTGAACTGTGCAGCGCCGAGCAGGCGCTGACCGCCTTCGTGGTGCCTCACTCCCCCGCCAGCGACGATGATCACAGCGTTGCTATCTGTGACACCTGCCGTGGTCAGCTGGAACAACCGGATACTCTGGTGGTCAACCACTGGCGTTGCCTGAGTGACAGCATGTGGAGCCAGGTGCCTGCGGTGCAGGTGATGGCATGGCGCCAGCTCAAAGCTCTCTCCGGCAAGGGTGAGGTGTGGGCTCAGGATCTGCTGGACATGATGTACATGGAAGACGAAGCCAAGACCTGGGCTGAAGCTGGTATTGCTGACGAAGATGACGACAGCGTACCGACCGTTGACTCCAACGGCGCCGTGCTGCAAGAGGGCGACTCCGTCACCCTGATCAAGGATCTGGACGTGAAAGGCGCCGGTTTCACCGCCAAGCGCGGCACCCTGGTCAAGGGCATCCGTCTGACCAACAACCCGCTTCATATCGAAGGCAAGGTCAATGGCGTGCAGATCGTACTGGTTGCTGCCTACCTGAAAAAGGCCTAAGCCAAGGGCGATTGCTCTGCTGTCTGCTGCCAGAGCACAAGCACAACGAAAAAGGATGGCGTCACGCCATACTTTTTTATACCCGCTTGCCGCAAACGGCCAACTTGAGCCCATAACAGGCCAGCCAAAGTAAAAAGGCGCATCCGGATGGACGCGCCTTCTTTACAGGGCCGATACCGTTAACCGGCAGCGGAAACGGTCACTCAGGAGGAGAGCTTGCCATCCAGCTCGGCAATCTTGGCAGACCAGTAGGCCGGGCCGGTTTCGTGGATATTGTTGCCTTCGGAGTCGACCGCTACGGTCACCGGCATATCTTCCACTTCAAACTCGTAGATCGCTTCCATGCCGAGATCGGCAAAGGCTACCACGCGCGCCTTCTTGATCGCCTTGGCCACCAGATAGGCGGCGCCACCAACGGCCATCAGATAAACAGCCTTGTGCTGCTTGATACTCTCGACGGTTTTCGGGCCTCGCTCGGATTTGCCGATCATGCCGATCAGGCCGGTTTCACCCAGCATCATGTCGGTGAACTTGTCCATCCGGGTGGAGGTGGTGGGGCCTGCCGGGCCAACTACTTCGTCACGCACCGCATCAACCGGGCCAACGTAATAGATAAAGCGGTTGGTGAAATCGACCCCTTCAGGCAGCCCTTCGCCATTTTTCAGCATGTCGGCGATACGCTTGTGGGCGGCGTCGCGACCTGTGAGGATCTTGCCGGAGAGCAGCACGGTATCACCGCTCTTCCAGCTGGCCAGTTCGGCCTTGGTGATGCCATCGACGTTGACGCGGCGCACGTTGCCACCCGCTTCACGGGTGATCTCCGGCCAGTCGCTCAGTTTCGGCGGAGTCAGTTCGGCAGGGCCTGAACCATCCAGCTCGAAGTGAACGTGGCGGGTCGCGGCGCAGTTGGGGATCATCACCACCGGCTTGGAGGCGGCATGAGTCGGCGCAGATTTCACCTTCACATCCAGCACGGTAGTCAGACCACCCAAACCCTGGGCACCGATCCCCAGCTTGTTGACCTTGTCGTAGAGCTCGACCCGCAGCTTCTCTTCGGTGGTTTGCGGGCCACGGGCGATCAGCTCCTGAATGTCGATATGCTCCATCAAGGCCTCTTTGGCCAGCACCGCCGCTTTCTCGGCGGTACCGCCGATGCCGATGCCCAGCATGCCGGGTGGGCACCAGCCTGCGCCCATGGTCGGCACGGTTTTCAGCACCCACTCGACGATATCGTCAGAGGGGTTGAGCATCACCATCTTGGATTTGTTCTCGGAGCCGCCGCCTTTGGCCGCGATGCTCACTTCCACCTTGTTGCCGGGGATCATGTCGATATGGACCACGGCAGGGGCGTTGTCTTTGGTATTCTTGCGACTGCCAGCCGGATCGGCCAGCACGGAGGCGCGCAGCGGGTTGTCAGGATTGGTGTAGGCACGACGGGTCCCTTCGTCCACCATCTCCTGCACCGTCATGTCGCTGTCCCACTGGACTTGCATGCCAATCTTGACGAAACAGGTCACGATGCCGGTGTCCTGGCAGAGCGGACGATGACCTTCGGCGGACATGCGGGAGTTGATCAGGATCTGGGCCAGCGCATCTTTGGCGGCCGGGTTGGCCTCGCGGTCATACGCCGCTTTGGCAGCCTGAACAAAATCCAACGGGTGGTAATAGGAGATGTACTGGAGGGCATCTGCGATAGAATCGATGAAATCCTGTTTTTTTATAATGCTCATATCATCCTCACTGGTCCTTGTCTCTGCCACGGAGCAGGGCAAGGGCTTCCATATGATGGGCCGTGCTGACGTGCTGGCTAAAAACTATCAACCAGCAAAAAGCGAACGACACGGCAGTTTTTTCTTAAGTCACCGACACCTATGATACGCTTGCCCACCAGCACCGACTAGGGTTCGGGAACCAAACTGTTGCCTGTGTAACATAAAATGACGCCAACACTTCATATCCATCATCTAGACCATAGTGCTGAACTCCATCAGCTTTTTGCCCGCCTGCAACATCAGCCGTGGGCCATGTTGCTGGAATCGGCGGGGCCACTCGGCGCCGATAACAGCTTTGATATCATCACTGCCGATCCGCTGGCGACCCTCGAAACCCGCGGCGAGGTGACCACTCTGCGTGTCGGGGCGAATATCAGCAAACACCACGAAGATCCCCTCGCCCTGCTGGCCCATACCCAGCAACAGCTGCTGGGGGAGCTGGATCTGTGTGCCACTCACCTACCCTTTATTGGCGGCGCCCTCGGCCTGTTTGGCTATGATCTGGGCCGTCGCTTCGAACGACTGCCGGTGCAGGCCGCCGCCGATATCGCGGTGCCAGACATGGCGGTGGGCATCTACGACTGGGCGCTGCTGCGCAATGTGGCGACCGGCGACTGGCAGCTGGTGCACTGGGGGGATGAAGCAGGCCTTGCCAAGCGGCTGGCCTGGCTTGAGCAGCAGCAGGCCAAACCGGCCCCCGCTTTTGCCTTGCTGGGGGCGTGGCAGAGCAATATGAGCCGTGCCGAGTATGGCGAGAAGTTTGCCCGCATTCAGGAATACCTTGCCGCAGGGGATTGCTACCAGATCAACCTGACCCAGCGTTTCAGCGCCCCCTATCAGGGGGATGAGTGGCAGGCCTACTGCCTGCTGGCAACCGCCAACAAGGCCCCCTTCTCTGCCTTTATCCGCCTGCCGGAGAGCGCGCTGCTGAGCCTCTCTCCCGAGCGGTTCCTGCTGCTCGATGGCCGTCATATCGAAACCAAACCCATCAAAGGCACTCGCCCTCGCCACCCCGATCCAGCCACCGATCGACAAGTCGCGCAGGAACTGGCGCAGGCGGACAAGGACAGATCAGAGAATCTGATGATCGTTGATCTGCTGCGCAACGATATCGGTCGGGTCAGCCGGCCAGGCTCGGTCAGCGTGCCTCATCTCTTTGCGGTGGAGTCGTTTCCGGCGGTACATCATCTGGTCTCCACCATCCATGGTGAGCTGGATGCACGCTGGCAAGGAGTCGATCTGCTGCGGGCCTGTTTCCCGGGTGGCTCCATCACCGGCGCCCCCAAGATCCGCGCCATGGAGATCATCGAAGAGCTTGAGCCACAGCGCCGCAATGCCTATTGCGGCAGCATCGGCTACCTCAGCCAGCATGGCCGGATGGACACCAGTATCTGCATTCGCACTTTGATCGCCGAAGCGGGTCGCCTGCACTGCTGGGCCGGTGGGGGCATCATCGCCGACTCCGATGCCGACAGCGAATATCAGGAGACTTATGACAAAGTCGCCCGCATCCTTCCGCCCCTCTCGGCGCTGTAACCCTCCCCACCATCAAGGCAACACACAGGAGAGCTCCCCGCCATGGATCGCCACGAACTGCTGACCCGCTTCCAGTTGCAGCGACCCGCCCCGGCCCATCGCCTCGCCATTGGTGGGCTCAGTCCGGCTGCGGTATTGATCCCGGTGGTGATGCGCGATGAGGGGCTCAGCGTGTTACTGACTCGGCGCAGCCCACGGCTACGTCATCATGGGGGGCAGATCAGCTTCCCCGGCGGGCGACAGGATCCCGGCGACGAAAACCTGATTGCCACGGCGCTGCGGGAGACCGAAGAGGAGCTCGGCATTCCGGCCCGGCTGATTGAAGTGATCGGCACCCTCAACCCGCTCAATACAGTGTCACGATTCGAGGTACTGCCGGTGCTGGGGCTGCTCGATGGCAACTATCCCCTCATCCTGAGTCCGGATGAGGTGGATCACGCCTTCGAAGTGCCGCTGACCCATCTGCTGGATCGGCGCAACCACATCCCCCTGACCCTTTCCAGAGGGGGGAAAGCACACACCATCTACTGGATCCCCTGGCAACAGCACTTTATCTGGGGGGCTACCGCCAGCATGATCAACCAGCTAGCCCAGCACCTCGCAAAATAACAATTTACCTACATTTGGCTGAGCGAGATTTAATCATTAACACTAAAATAACGTGTCAATTGATAAACAATAATTGAATTTTTCTTGTTTTGATCACATTTCCATAAGAAAGTGCGGTTTTTCGTGCCGTAAAGATGAATTTGATCAACATTTTTGATTAGAAAAACCGTATCCTTGCGCCGACTTAATAAGAACCACACATTCGGGGTGAGATAGATGTCAAACACAGTCACTGGCACGCAGGGAGTTGCGGCGTCAACAGAGCAAGGGATCCGCTCTACTCAAACCACTCGTTGGGAAAAACGCGACTCTACCTGGGTCATCAGTCTGTTCGGGACCGCGGTTGGCGCGGGGATCCTGTTCCTGCCTATCAACGCGGGTATGGGCGGTTTCTGGCCGCTGGTCGTCATGGCGCTGCTGGTAGGTCCCATGACCTATCTGGCCCACCGTGGTCTGGCCCGCTTCGTCCTTTCCTCCAAAAAGCCAAATGCAGACATCACCGAAGTGGTGGAAGAGCACTTTGGCGTGGGTGCCGGTAAATTAATCACCCTGCTCTACTTCTTCGCCATCTACCCCATCGTGCTGATCTACGGCGTGGGTATCACCAACACCGTGGAAAGCTTCATGGTCAACCAGCTGCAGATGAGTGCCCCGCCGCGCTGGATCCTCTCCATCGTGCTGATCATGGGCATGATGTCGGTGATGCTGGCCGGTGAAAAGCTGATGCTGAAAGTGACCGAGCTGCTGGTTTATCCGCTGATCGCCATTCTGGCCGGTATCTCTTTGTACCTGATCCCGGACTGGACCGGTGCCGCGCTGGAGCAAGTGCCCTCTGCCAAGGATTTCGCCACTACCCTGTGGCTGACCATCCCGGTACTGGTCTTCTCCTTCAACCACAGCCCGGCCATCTCCAGCTTCTCTCTGGCCCAGCGCCGCGACCACGGTGATCAGGCTGTCGAGAAAGCCGATGCCATCCTCAAGCGTACCGCCATGGTGCTGCTGGGCTTCGTGATGTTCTTCGTCTTCTCTTGCGTCATGAGCCTGACTCCGGCTCAGCTGGCAGAAGCCAAGGCTCAGAACATCGCCGTGCTCTCCTATCTGGCCAACCAGCATGCCAGCCCTATCATCTCCTACTTCGGTCCGCTGGTTGCGTTCGTGGCCATCGTCTCCTCCTTCTTCGGCCACTATCTGGGTGCCCGTGAAGGTCTGAAGGGGATGATCGTGCAGAACATGCGCAAGTCCGGCAAAGAGCCGAACGCCAAGAAAGTCGAGATGTTCATCATCGCCTTCTTCATCCTGACCCTGTGGGGCACTGCCATTGCCAACCCCTCCATCCTGGGCATGATTGAATCCTTGGGCGGCCCGATCATCGCTACCATCCTGTTCATCATGCCGATGTACGCCATCAAGCGCGTACCGGCCATGGCGAAGTATCAGGGTCATATCAGCAACGTATTTGTCGCTGTGATGGGGATGATCGCCATCTCCGCCATCCTCTATCAACTGGTTGGTTAATCCTCCACCTACCGCTGATAGCAAAAAGCCAGCCGAATAGTCGGCTGGCTTTTTTTATTGCATTTGTCCCGTCCTGAATAGTCTTGCCACTCATCACGCAGTTATTGCAGCGACAGCACCTGAACTCACACAACAACCAAGGAAACAACCCTTATCCGGCAACCACATCATGATGTTTCAGGGCTTCGCACCGAACCTCGACCAACAAAAATGCCAGTCGGGTAAACGACTGGCATCTCTTGATAAACACGCACTATCTCTGGCTGATTAGAGTGGTTGCGCTTCCAACAGGAACGGCGTGATACCGGTGATTTCCGGAATACCGAGCACCAGGGTGTCTTTCTGACCATTGCTACCTGGTTTCATGGTCAGATATGCGGTGACACTGGCGTTGCGATTGGCAAAATCGCGCATCTTTGTTTCCCAGAGCCCCTCATAAATTTTTCCCTCTTTGATATCAGCAGGCCCTGTCAAGGTATTGAAACTGCATGACCGATTGTTCCAACCAGTCAACGTCAGCTTGTTCAAACCTTGAGTGTTGGCCTCTGTCTCACCGCTTACAGAACACCCTTCTTTAAACAGGATGGTCAGCTTGATCCCCAAGCCATTGTTGCTGCGCTCAGTTTTGAAATCTTGAAACAGTGCACTCTCCCCAAGGTTGTACCAGGAGTCCGCGTTGATAGGCGCAGTGACCATCGGCTGCAATGCCACTTGGCCGCCCCAATTCTGAATAGTGAGTGCAGAATCGATTTTGGCTTTGACGGGTCGATAATCGAGTACCCAGAGTGACTGGCTGCTTCCCGCCGCATCTGGCACAGACGCCACCTTGACCAACCCATCGACATTGGTATTGGACTTTTGCTCAGCCGAGTCGAAGGTACTGGGTTGGCTTTTGTTCACCAGCAACGACAACGTCAGTGGGTAACCCTCACCTTTATTCAGAGAAGAGAAGCCTTGAGGGAAGGTATAAGTGCTGACTGTGGCACTTCTTTTCTCAGCAATGTTCATCGCCCAACCCGTGCCCTCTGTGGACGCCGGATAGACAAAACCGACCGCACGATAACTGTCGTTGACCGGACGGTTGATTAACTGCCCCTGAGCGTCCATCAGGACGGGGAGATAAACACCAGCCACCGGCAGCGCCCTCGGTTGCGGCTCCGGTGGCGTGGTACCACCACCACCACTATCTCCGCCACCACCACCGCAACCAACCAAACCTAATGCAGCAATAATTGCCCACGAAAGCGTAGTTTTTTTCATTATTTAATCTCGTTTTTTAGCCTGAACCTCATTATTCCGCAGCTATTTTAACGGGGCTGCACCCGCACTGTCTGTCGGCTATTTGTAACCAAACATTTCATCAAAATGAATGTTTTCTTGCGCACTCATCTCCTCAACACATTTAGGCACGCTGATATAAAAAGCCCCTCACAGAGAGGGGCTAGAAATCGAATTCGCAAGCAAACCGAATCACGCCTCGCTGCTTGGCAGCGGCGCCGGCTCCAGCAGGGTTTCATCTTCGGCCATGCAAGCAGCGGCGGTGAACAGCACGTCGGTGGAGCTGTTCAGTGCTGTCTCAGCAGAATCCTGCAACACGCCGATGATAAAGCCGACGGCTACTACCTGCATGGCGATGTCGTTGCTGATACCAAACAGACTGCAGGCCAACGGGATCAGCAGCAAAGAGCCACCAGCGACACCGGACGCGCCACAGGCACTGATGGTGGCGACCACGGAGAGCAGAATGGCCGTTGCCATGTCCACTTCCATCCCCAGGGTATGTACCGCCGCCATGGCCAGCACAGTGATGGTGATGGCCGCACCCGCCATGTTGATGGTGGCACCCAGCGGGATGGAGACAGCGTAGGTATCTTTGGGCAGGCGCAGTTTTTCACACAGCGCCATGTTGACCGGGATGTTGGCGGCAGAGCTGCGGGTAAAGAAGGCGGTCACGCCGCTCTCTTTGAGGCAAGTCAGCACCAGCGGATAAGGGTTGCGCTTGATCTTCCAGAAGACGATCAACGGGTTGACCACAAAGGCGATAAACAGCATGCAGCCGATCAGCACCACCAGCAGTTGGGCATAGCCAAACAGGGCATCGAAGCCGGTCTCTGCCAGCGTGGAGGCAACCAGACCCAGGATCCCGAGCGGGGCACAGCGGATCACCGCTTTCACGATGGCGGAGACACCGTGAGACAGGTCAGTGATCAGCGCCTTGGTGCTCTCGTTGGCATGGCGCATGGCGATACCCAGACCGATAGCCCACGCCAAGATCCCGATATAGTTGGCATCCATCAGCGCCTTGACCGGGTTGGTCACCACGTTGAACAGCAGGGTCTGCAGCACCTCAGTGATCCCGCCTGGCGGGGTGATCTCGGCAGTATTGGCCACCAGATGGAGGTTGGAGGGGAACAGGAAGCTGGCAATCACCGCGACCACGGCCGCAGAGAAGGTACCAAACAGGTAGAGCGCCAGCAGCGGGCGAATATTGGTCTTCTGACCCTGCTTGTGACCAATGATGGCCGCCATCACCAGTACGAATACCAGCAGCGGGGCTACTGCTTTCAGTGCGCCAACAAACAGACTGCCGAGCAGACCTGCCGTTTTCGCCCACTCGGGCGCAAACAGTGCCAGCAAGATACCGAATACCAGACCAACCAGGATCTGGCTGACCAGACTGGTGCTATTAACCAGCCGAAGGAGGGGGTGTTGTTGTGTCATCAAAAAAGTCCCTAAGCACCGTAGTGCATGAATCATGAGTCCTGTCTGCAATTACTCATCGGGAGACCCCTGTCGCCCGAATGTGGTGTCTGTGGCCAGCCTTCTGTCGGGCCGATCCGCCAGTCACCGGATTGCATGACGGAATATCCCATTCGCCATCTTTTTTTTCCAGAGACTCACCAAAAAATATCCCGTTTCCATCACAAAAAACCGCAACAAAACCTTAACTACAGCGCAACCACCCATCTTTGTACGTTTTATCGACACTCTCTGCCCTCACCCTCACGACCATTCCTGCGTCACCCGTGACCGGCATCGCTGTGCTATCATCCCCCATTTGCCGCGGAGCCTTGCCATGATCCCATCCCTGCTCAACCAATATTTTGGTTTCTCCGCACTCAGACCTGGTCAGGAGGCAGTGATCAGCCGGGTGCTGGTAGGTCAGAGTGCCGCCGCCATCTTTCCCACCGGCTCCGGCAAGTCGCTCTGTTATCAACTGCCTGCCCTCGCCCTGCCTCACCTGACCCTGGTGATCTCGCCGCTGCTGGCGCTGATGCACGATCAACTCGCCTTCCTTAAAAGCAAGGGAATAAGCGCGGCCACCCTCGACTCGAGCCAGAGCCCGGAGGAGAGCCGACGAGTGATGCAGCAGGCGCTGGATGGCCAGCTCAAGATCCTGATGATCTCGGTGGAGCGACTCAAGAACGAGCGTTTTCGCCGTTTTATCCAGCAAGTGCCGCTCTCGCTGCTGGTCGTCGATGAGGCGCACTGTATCTCGGAGTGGGGCCACAACTTTCGCCCCGACTACCTCAAGCTGCCGAGCTATCGCCATGACCTGAAGATCCCGCAGGTGCTGCTGCTCACCGCCACCGCCACACCGGCGGTTATTCAGGATATGCAGACCAAATTCGGCATCGCGCCGGAGGGGGTCGTGGTCACAGGTTTCTACCGCCCCAATCTTGATCTGGCGGTCATTCCCCTGGCGCCCGACGCGCGGGATAGCTGGCTCGCACAGGAGCTGGCCAACGCTCCGGCGGCCCCCACCATCGTCTACGTCACCTTGCAACACACCGCAGAAGCCTGTGCCGAGCAACTCATTAGAGAAGGGATCAACGCCCGCGCCTATCATGCCGGGCTCGACTCGGCGCTGCGCAGCCAGATCCAGCACGACTTCATGGCGGGCAAGGTGGATTGCATCGTCGCCACCATCGCCTTTGGCATGGGGATCGACAAAGCGGATATCCGGCGGGTCATTCACTACGATCTGCCCAAATCTATCGAGAACTACAGCCAGGAGATTGGCCGCGCCGGACGGGATGACCAACCATCGCGCTGTATCGTGCTGGCCAACCAGAGCCAGCTGCCGGTGTTGGAGAACTTCGTCTACGGCGATACGCCGGATTTGAGTGCCATCCTCCAGCTGCTTGCCATCATCAAGCAGAGCGGGAACGAGTGGGAATTCACCCTGCTGCGCCTATCCAACGACACCAATATCCGCCAGTTGCCCCTTAAAACCCTGCTGGTCTATCTGGAGATGGCGGGCATCATCACCCCGGCCTACAGCTACTACGCCGACTACCGCTTCAAGTTTGTGCTGGATAAAGGCGAGATAGTGAGCCGCTTCAATCCGAAACGCCGCCAGTTTCTGGAGCAGCTGTTCGCCTGTGCCCCGCAAGCGCGCAGCTGGTGCACCATGGACTTTGACGCCCTCTGGCAGGGCTATCAGGGGGAGCGGCAGCGGGCCGTTGCGGCGCTCGACTACCTGCAGCAGCAAGGCTGGATCGAGCTTGAAAGCAAACAGATGACCGAGGTCTACCGGATCACCCGTCAGGAATGGGACAACGAGCAGGAAGCAAATGCCCTGCATGCCCTGTTCCTGCAAAAAGAGCAGAGCGAGCTGGCCAGACTGCAAGCCATGCTCGACTTTTTCACCTCAAGTGAGTGCCTGAGCCACCGCCTCGCCCGCTATTTTGCCGATGAGGTGGCGCCGGTTCATTGTGGCCACTGTTCGGTTTGTCGCGGCGAGGTGGCGCATCTCCCGCCCCTGCCCTCACTGACCATGCCAAACGAGGCGGGGATCCGCGCCTGGTGCGATCCGCTGATTACCAAAACCGGTTTCGTGGATGCTCGTGTTCTGGCCCGCTTCTTGTGCGGTATCGCCACACCGTTGACCAGCCGGGTTAAGGCCAAATCGCTGGCGGGCGCAGGCCAATTGGCCGCCCACCCGTTTGCCCGCGTCCTGGCGGCAGTGCAACAAGCCTACCCTTGATAGATGAGTGCTGGCGGCGTCAATAGCCACCAGCAGAAACAAGCGTTTACAGACGCAGAAAAAGAAGACCCTCGCGGTTGCGAGGGTCAAGCCAACGGAAACGTGCTTAAACAGAGCTTGGTGAGGCAACAGTCAACTCTCTTGCTAAAGCGTCTTGCTGCTCACACATCGCCAATCTAGGGCACTCAAAATGTAGCGTCAATGTAAAAATTAGAGCTAAAATTCCAAACAAGGTGATTTACGTTGACGTTCACGTAATGACATTCTCATCCATAACCCCGCCAACCCGCAGCCCCATTGACTTTCGTCAAACCCCTTAATCTTTTCGCAATAAGTTCCCTCTTTCCCATAAACATTTATTTTTTATGTCTTTGACATTTACCTCACTATCGTGGCAAAAATAATTTAACAGTCAGTAACATAGCGGTGTTGTTGACTGACCCTCCCCGCAAAGGATCGGGCAGGTTTCTTCAGAATTTAACCTATCAACCGTGATGGATTACTGGAGTCTGTTGACTAGGCTTTAAAAGCGCACAACACAAAAGCAGTCATCCACTTTTTTCAGGGTAAGCGACTATAACGAGGGCAAAGTTATGGGCATATTCGAGCATTACCAACAGCGATATGAAAAAGCGAGAGAAGAGGAATATACCATCCAGGAGTTCCTGGATATGTGTAAGCAGGACAAAGCCTGCTACGCCTCCGCAGCCGAACGTCTGCTGACCGCCATCGGTGAGCCGGAGATGGTAGACACCTCAGCCAACCCCAGACTGAGCCGACTCTTCTCCAACCGCGTCGTGGCACGCTATCCCGCCTTCAAGGATTTCTACGGGATGGAAGAGGCCATCGAACAGATCGTCTCCTACCTCAAACACTCCGCCCAAGGGCTGGAGGAGAAGAAACAGATCCTCTATCTGCTGGGCCCCGTTGGCGGCGGTAAATCCTCGCTGGCAGAGAAACTCAAATCCCTGATGCAGAAGGTGCCCATCTATCGCATCAAGGGCTCACCAGTCAATGATCACCCCTTCTGCCTGTTCGATATCGAAGAGGATGGGGAGATCCTGGAAAAAGAGTACGGCATCCCGCGCCGTTACCTGCGTCCCATCATGTCCCCCTGGGTGGCCAAACGCCTGCACGAGTTTGGCGGCGACATCACCAAGTTCAAGGTGGAGAAGGTCAACCCCTCCATCCTCGATCAAATCGCCATTGCCAAGACTGAACCCGGTGATGACAACAACCAGGACATCTCCTCACTGGTCGGCAAGGTCGACATCCGCATGCTGGAGCACTTCGCCCAGGATGACGCCGATGCCTACTCCTACTCCGGTGCGCTGTGCAAGGCGAACCAGGGTGTGATGGAATTTGTGGAGATGTTCAAAGCGCCCATCAAGGTGCTGCACCCGCTGTTAACTGCAACTCAGGAGGGGAACTACAACGGTACCGAAGGGCTCTCAGCCCTCCCCTTTGACGGCATCTTGCTGGCTCACTCCAACGAATCCGAGTGGCAGCAGTTCCGCAACAACAAGAACAACGAGGCCTTCCTCGACCGGGTCTACATCGTCAAGGTGCCTTACTGCCTGCGCGTCTCCGAAGAAGTGAAGATCTACGAGAAGCTGCTGGTCAACAGCGAGCTGACCGAGGCCAAGTGCGCCCCAGGAACCCTCGAGTTGCTGGGCCAGTTCTCGGTGTTGTCACGGCTAAAAGAACCCGAAAACTCCAGCATCTACTCCAAGATGCGGGTCTATGATGGCGAAAGCCTCAAAGACACCGATCCAAAGGCGAAGAGCTATCAGGAGTATCGCGACTACGCCGGTGTGGACGAGGGGATGAATGGTCTCTCTACCCGTTTTGCGTTCAAGATCCTTTCCCGCGTCTTCAACTTCGACCACGCGGAAGTGGCCGCCAACCCGGTGCACCTCTTCTATGTGCTGGAGCAGCAGATCGAGCGCGAGCAGTTCCCGCAAGAGCTGCACGATCGCTACCTTGAGTTCATCAAGGGTTATCTGACTCCCCGCTATGTGGAGTTCATCGGCAAGGAGATCCAGACCGCCTATCTCGAGTCCTACTCCGAGTACGGGCAGAACATCTTCGATCGCTACGTCACCTACGCCGACTTCTGGATCCAGGATCAGGAGTACCGTGACCCCGAAACCGGCCAGCTGTTTGACAGAGCGTCTCTCAACAGCGAGCTGGAGAAAATTGAAAAACCCGCCGGGATCAGCAACCCGAAGGATTTCCGTAACGAAATCGTCAACTTCGTGCTGCGTGCCCGGGCCAACAATGCAGGCCGTAACCCCAACTGGACCAGTTACGAGAAGCTGCGCACCGTGATCGAGAAGAAGATGTTCTCCAACACGGAAGAGCTGCTGCCGGTTATCTCCTTCAACAGCAAAACCTCGGCCGAGGAGCAGAAGAAGCACGATAACTTTGTCGAACGGATGATGGAGAAAGGCTACACCCGCAAACAGGTGCGACTGCTCTCCGAATGGTATCTCAGGGTACGCAAGTCATCCTGACCCTGAGTGTTCAAGGGGGAGTTATGGCGCATTTTATCGACCGCAGGCTCAACGGCAAAAACAAAAGCGCTGTCAATCGGCAGCGCTTCATCCGCCGCTACAAGAAGCAGATAAAACAAGCGGTCTCGGATGCTGTCTCCAAGCGCAGCATTCAGGACGTAGACAAGGGTGAGAGCATCAGCATCCCGACCAAGGATATCGGCGAGCCCCATTTTCATCAGGGGCACGGCGGTAAACGGGAGATGGTGCATCCCGGCAATGATCAATTCGTCTCCGGCGACAAGATTGACCGCCCCAAAGGAGGGGGCGGCGGACAGGGTTCCGGCGAGGGACAAGCATCCAATCAGGGTGAAGGGGCCGATGATTTCGTGTTCCAGATCTCCAAGGATGAGTATCTCGATCTGCTGTTTGAAGATCTGGAGCTGCCCAGGCTGCAGAAAACCCAGCTCAATCAGCTGATGGAGGTCAAAACCTATCGGGCGGGCTACACCTCAAACGGGGTGCCCGCCAACATCAACGTGGTGCGCTCGCTGCAAAATTCGCTGGCGCGGCGTATGGCGCTGCAAGCAGGCAAGAAACGCCAATTGCACGAACTGGAAGATCGGCTGGCCCTGCTGGCCACCGATCCCAACGAGCACTTTGCCGAAATAGCCCTGCTCGAGAAGGAGATCAGGGAGCTGAAACGACGGATCGATGCGGTGCCGTTTATTGACACCTTCGATCTCAAATTCAACAACTTCGTCAAACGGCCCGTCCCCTCCAGCCAGGCGGTGATGTTCTGTCTGATGGACGTCTCGGGCTCCATGGATCAGGCCACCAAGGAGATGGCCAAACGTTTCTATATCCTGCTCTATCTGTTCCTGAGCCGGACTTACAAGAACGTAGAAGTGGTCTATATCCGCCACCACACCCAGGCCAAGGAGGTGGACGAGCACGAGTTCTTCTACTCCCAGGAGACAGGCGGCACCATCGTATCCAGCGCCCTCAAGATGATGAATGACATCATCAATGAGCGTTACCCCGCCAACCAGTGGAACATCTATGCGGCGCAGGCATCGGATGGTGACAACTGGGCTGATGACTCACCGCAGTGCCGTGAAATTCTGGCGCGGGACATCATGCCAAGGGTGCGGTACTACTCCTACATCGAGATCACCACCCGTGCTCACCAGACCCTGTGGCACGAATATGAGTCGGTAGCCAGCCAGTTCCCCCACTTTGCGATGGAGCACATTCGCAAGGTCGAGGATATCTATCCGGTGTTCCGCGAGCTGTTCAAGAAACAAGCGGCGTGAGGAGGTCACATGATCGAAACAGAAAAACGTGTAGCGCCACTGGATGACGGACCAGACTGGAACTTCGATCTGCTGGAGACCTATCACCAGGAGATCGCCCGAGTCGCCCGCTTCTACAAGCTGGATACCTACCCCAACCAGATCGAGGTGATCACCGCCGAGCAGATGATGGATGCCTACTCCAGCGTCGGCATGCCCATCGGCTATCAACACTGGTCGTTCGGCAAGCGCTTTATCCATACCGAACGCAACTACAAGCGCGGCCAAATGGGACTGGCCTACGAGATCGTCATCAACTCGGATCCCTGCATCGCCTACCTGATGGAGGAGAACACCATGCCGATGCAGGCACTGGTGATGGCCCACGCCTGCTACGGCCACAACTCCTTCTTCAAGAACAACTATCTGTTCAAAGCTTGGACAGATGCCTCCTCCATCATCGACTACCTGCTGTTCGCCAAGAACTACATCACCCAGTGTGAAGAGAAGCACGGTATCGAGGCGGTGGAGCAGTTGCTCGACTCCTGCCATGCCCTGATGAACTTCGGGGTGGATCGCTACAAGCGGCCCCAGAAGATCTCGATGGCCGAGGAGAAACGACGTCAGAAGGCGCGCGAAGACTACCTGCAGACCCAGGTCAACGAGCTGTGGCGTACCCTGCCTAAGCAGCATAAAGCCGCAGGGGTGGAGGACAGGCGCTACCCCGCCGAGCCCCAGGAGAACATTCTCTACTTCATCGAGAAGAATGCCCCCCTGCTGGAACCTTGGCAGCGCGAGATAGTGCGCATCGTGCGCAAGATCAGCCAATATTTCTATCCGCAAAAGCAGACCCAGGTGATGAACGAGGGGTGGGCCACCTTCTGGCACTACACCATCCTCAATCACCTCTATGACGAGGGCAAGCTGAGCGATCGCTTCATGATGGAGGTGCTGCACAGCCACACCAACGTGGTCTATCAACCCGCTTACAACAGTCGCTACTACTCGGGGATCAACCCCTATGCGCTGGGGTTTGCCATGTTTACCGACCTGCGCCGCATCTGCGAGAACCCGACCGAGGAGGACAGATACTGGTTCCCCGATTACGCTGGCAGCAACTGGGTGGATACACTGCATTTTGCCATGCAGAACTTCAAGGATGAGAGCTTTATCAGCCAGTTCTTAAGCCCGAAGGTAATGCGGGATATGAAGCTGTTCGCCATTGATGACGATGATCTGAAGAACTATCTGAAGGTCTCTGCCATCCACAATGACGAGGGCTATCGTCAGGTGCGTAATACTTTGTCGGCCCAGTACAACCTCAGCAATCTGGAGCCCAATATTCAGGTCTACAACGTGGCAGTAAAAGGGGATCGTTCCCTTACCTTGCGCTATGTCCCCCACAACCGCATACCCCTTGGCGACTCACGCCATGAGGTGCTCAAACACCTGCATCAGCTGTGGGGATTCGACGTGGTGCTGGAGCAGGATAACGGCGAGCTGCCGCCCGATATCATAGGTCGTTGCCCGGAGCGCAAACCGGGGATCTGACCCGTGACGTGATATCTCGACGGCCCACTTCGGTGGGCCGTTTTTTAATCGGTTGCTTCTGCCAGCATGAGCGCTGCCCAACCCGAACAAGCCACAACATAAAAAGAGGCCCGCATGGTGTGCGGGCCTCTTTTGCTTGCGATCAATCTGCAGCGGTTATCAGTAGAAGGTCTGCTGCTCTGCGGCCATCGCCTTGAGGCGGGCACAGGGGGCGAACCTGTCGCCATGGCGCTTCTGGTAATACTCCAGACGGCCAACCAGATGATCAATCCCGAGCGTATCCATATAACGGAACGGGCCGCCGAGGAAGGGCGGGAAACCGATGCCGAAGATGGCGCCGATATCGCCATCACGAGCCGAGGCCACCACACCGCTATCCAGCGCCATCGCCGCTTCGTTGAGCATCAGCAACACGCAGCGCTCGGCGATTTCCTGACGAGCCAGCTTGGCAGACGGCTTGATACCGAGCACGCCATAGACGCTCTCGTCCACCGTCTTCTTGCCCTCTTTGCCGGTCAGCTTGTTACGCGGTGCCGCCTTGCCATAGAGGTAGAAGCCCTTGCCATTCTTGCGTCCCTTGCGATCATTTTGCAGCAGTTTGTCGAACGCCTTGGGCGCCTGGAACTGCTCGCCGCCCAGCTCTTTTTCGAGAATGGGGGAGATCTTGGCCCCTACATCGATCCCCACCTCGTCCAACAAGGTGATGGGGCCAACCGGGAAGCCAAAGTCCAGCAGCGCGCTATCCAGCACCTCCACCGGCTCCCCTTCCAGCACCAGTCTTGCCGCTTCATTCATGTAGGGGGCAAGGATGCGGTTGACGTAGAAACCGGCTTCGTCCTTCACCACGATGGGCGTTTTGCCCTGGGCGCGGGCAAAAGCCAGGGTGGTAGCGACCGTCTCGGCACTGGTGCCAGCGTGGGGGATGATCTCCGCCAGCGGCATCTTGTCGACCGGGCTGAAGTAGTGCAGCCCCACGACTCGCTCTGGGTGCGCCGCCTCTGCCGCAATCTGGTTGATGGGTAGGGAAGAGGTGTTGGAGGCAAACACTGTGTGCTCACCGCACTCACGCTCCACGTCTTTCACCATCTGGTGTTTGAGCGCGAGATCTTCAAACACCGCCTCCACCACCATGTCCACCCGGTGAAAACCGGAGTAGTCGAGGGTACCGGTCAACAGGCTCATCTGCTTTTCCAATTCGCTGCGCAAGATGTGACGACGCTTGAGCTTCTTGGCCAGAATGTCATAGCTGTAGCGCATGGCATTGCCGATCCCGGCGCTTGCCACATCCTTGATCCGCACCGGCACGCCCGCCTTGGTAGCGGTGACGAACGCGATGCCGCCCCCCATCAGACCACCGCCCAACACGGCGGCATGGGCCACCTTGCGCGGCTCGGCCCCCTGATAGGTGACCTCTTTCTTCATCTCGGTGGTGGCAAAGAAGATGGAACGCAGGGCGGCAGACTCGGCAGTCATCACCAGCTCGCCAAAGTGGCGGGACTCGGCGGCCAGACCGGCCTTCATCCCCTCCTCCACGCCGATGCGCACAACATCCAGGATCCGCTCCGGCGCCGGGTAGTTGCCGCGGGTCTTGGCTTTCACCCCCTTGCTGGCCTGATCGAACAGCACCTTGCGGCCCAGCTTGTTGGTCTCCAGCACCTTGCCCTGCAGATCCCGTTTCAACTGATGGCGCGGTTTGCCCTTCTTGGCCAGCTTGATGGCAGCATCCAGCAAGATTGACGGCGGCACCACATCGTCCACCAGCCCCAATTTCTTGGCTTGTTTAGCACGAACCTGCTTGCCGGTCAGCATCAGATCCAGCGCCTTGGCCACCCCGATAAGGCGCGGCAGACGCTGGGTACCGCCAGACCCCGGCAGCAGACCGAGCTGAACTTCCGGCAATCCCAGCACGGTTTTACCGTGATCGGTCACCACCCGACCATGGCAGGCCAGCGCCAGCTCCAGCCCGCCACCAAGGCAGGGGCCATGAATGGCGGCGATCACCGGAATGGTTAGCCCCTCGATCTCGGCAAAGATCTCCTGCCCTTCCCGTGACAGGGTCTCGGCATCCTTGGCACTGGTGCAGGCGGCCAGCATGGTGATATCAGCACCGGCGATAAAGGAGTCCTTTTTACCGGAGGTGATCACCAGACCGATCAAATCCTTGTTGCGTTTCACTTCGGCCAGCACGGTGCGGATCTCCTCCACAAAGGCGGACTTGAGGGTATTCATGCTCTCGCCCGGCACATCCATGGTGAGGATGCCGATGCCATCTTTGCGAACATCCAGCGAAAAAGTCTTAGCACTCATCATTCAACCTCCAACACCATAGCCACGCCCAATCCACCCGCCGCACAGGCGGTGTTGAGCCCCAGTCCCCCGCCGCGACGACGCAGCTCGTGCAGGGTCTGGGTGATCATCCGCGCACCGGTCGCGGCAAAGGGGTGCCCATAGGCCAGCGAACCACCGAGGACGTTGAACTTCTCCATGTCCACCTCGCCGATGGCCTGATCACGGCCCAGCTTGTCACGGGCAAACTCGTGGCTGGCAAACATCTTGAGGTTGGCCAGGGTCTGGGCGGCAAAGGCTTCGTGCATGTCGATCAGGGTCAGATCACCGAGCGTGATACCAGCTCTGTCCAGCGCCAGCGGCGTGGCGTAGGAGGGCCCCATCAGCATGTCCTGCCACACATCGATAGCCGAGAAGGCGAAGCTGCGGATATAGCCAAGCGGCTCGAGGCCCAGCTCTTTCGCCCGCCCTTCCCGCATCAGCAACACGGCAGCGGCGCCGTCAGTGAGCGGGGTGGCATTGGCAGCAGTGACTGTGCCATGAACCCGGTCAAACACCGGCTTGAGCTTGGCGTAGCTCTCCAAGTCCGAGCTTTCACGGATATTGTTGTCCCGCTCCAGCGGTGACTTGTAGGGCGGTACATGGGCGGTAAACACCTCGCCACTGAGCTTGCCATCGGCCCAAGCCTGTGCGGCCAGAGTGTGGGAGCGATGAGCCAGCGCATCTTGCGCCTCGCGGCTGATCTGGTGGCTCTTGGCCATCTGCTCGGCGGTCTGCCCCATGGAGAGACCGGTCGAATATTCAGCCACAGCAGGCGGCACCGGCAGCAGATCCTTGATCCGCAACTGGCGCAAAATGTTGAAGCGCTGCTGCAGATTGCGCGCCTTGTTGAGATCCACCAGGGCGCGGGCCAGCTTCTTGCTCACCCCGATAGGCAGCACGGAGGAGGAATCAGCACCGCCGGCGATGGCGATGTCTACGGTACCGGCCATGATGGATTCGGTGACGTTGGCCACCGCCTGAAAACTGGTGGCGCAGGCGCGGGAGACGCTGTAGGCATCGGTATTGACGCTCATGCCGGTACCGAGCACGATCTCGCGAGCAATGTTGGGGGCTTCCGGCATCTGAACCACCTGGCCAAACACCAGCTGGTCGATAAGCTTGGGATCGAGATCGGTACGGGCGAGCATTTCGCTTACCACCAGTTTGCCGAGATCGACTGCTGGCACGCCATGAAAGGCGGTAGCCTGCTTGGCAAAGGGGGTACGCAGCCCCGCCACGACGGCAATCCGTTCGCCCTGGCGAGTCGTCAGTTTCAATGGCTGTTTCATCCTGGCTCCTTGGTTTAAAAGGCAGAGGTCTGACCTCATTGCGCCACATCTTAACAATCCAATCACAAGTTTCATACAGCTGATTGAAACTAAATTAAGCACGGCAAGGCCCCTTTGCTCGCCCTTGGGGAGCAACTGGAGTATAAAAAGATCAACTTCCATAAAAACAACGGGTTTATCGCATGGCAGCGGCGGAGTTCAGAGCGCTTAGGGACTATCTTGGCAGTCAGATCCTGGGGCAGGAGGAGCTAATTGAAGGGCTCCTGATTGCCCTGTTATGTGAAGGACATGTGTTAATCGAAGGGGCCCCCGGTCTTGCCAAAACCCGTGCCGTCAAGGCGCTCGCTGGCGCCGTCGAGGGACGCTTTGCCCGTATCCAGTTTACCCCCGACCTGCTTCCTGCCGATCTCACCGGCAGCGAGGTGTTTCACCCGCAGGATGCCAGTTTTGTTTTCCAGCCCGGCCCCCTCTTCAACCATCTGGTGCTGGCGGACGAGATCAACCGGGCGCCGGCCAAGGTGCAATCTGCACTGCTGGAAGCCATGGCTGAACACCAGATAACCGTGGGCAAAAAGAGCTGGCGGCTGCCACCTCTCTTTATGGTCGCCGCCACCCAGAATCCCATCGAGCAGGAGGGAACCTATCCCCTGCCGGAGGCCCAGCTCGACCGCTTTCTGCTCAAGCTGATGGTGGATTACCCGAGCCCCACGATGGAACTCGCCATCTTGCAGCTCAACGCCAGCGGTGAACAGCTTGGCGCTGCGCCGGTGACCCTGAGTCAGACCACCTTGCAACGTGCCCGCAGCGAAGTGCTGGCGGTTACCATGCAAAGCCGACTGGAGCACTATCTGGTGGAGCTGGTCTGCGCTACCCGCCCGGGCAGCGGCCTGTGCCCGGCTCTTGAACCGCTGATTGCCGTGGGCGCGAGCCCCCGCGCAACGTTGGGGCTGGCTCGCTCCGCCCGCGCCCGCGCCTGGCTTGCCGGACGAGATTATGTGCTGCCGGAAGATATTCAGCTGCAAGCCTATCCGGTGCTGCGCCACCGCCTTATTCTCAGCTATCAGGCACTGGCCGACAATCTGGATAACGATATCCTGATCGCCCAACTGCTGGATCAGGTGCCATGTCCCTAGATCCCAGTCTGCATCCCGATATCGTCCTGTCGCTGCCACGGCTGCTCAGTATCCGGCTCTGGGCCAAGGCCAAGAAGCCGCCTCACGCGGGCAGAAGCACCAGCGAACGCGGCAAAACGGGCCGCTCTCCCGGACTCACGTTTCGGGAGCTGCGCACCTATCAGGCTGGTGACGAGGTACGCCATATCGACTGGCGAGTGACCGCACGCCTCGGCCGTCCCTATACCCGCCTCTATAGCGAGGAGCTCGATCAGGTGCACTGGCTACTACTCGATCTCTCTCCTGCCATGTATTTCGGCTCTACGCTGCAGCTCAAGGCGCGACTGGGATGCGAGCTGGCAGCAGCCCTGATCTGGCAAGGGGAGAAGCAGCACAACACCCTGATCTGCCACGGGCTTATCCCCCATCACCAGAGCCAGCGCGGCAGCGTGCTGCCCCTGCTCGAATCGCTCTGCCATCACTATCAGCAAGGGCTGGCCCGCCGGGAGCTTTCTCACTCACTGGCCGACACCTTGTCCGGCGTGAAGCTGCCTCACGGAGCCAAGCTGACGATCATCACCGATCACAGACCCTGCGAGTCGGCGCTCTGTCAGCAGTTGCAGCTGCTCTCGCGGCGCCACGATATTCACTATTGGCAGATCCGTGACCCCCTCGAGGCAGCCCTTCCTTCTGATGGCCAACTGCCAGTGGCCATTGATCGGCCAGGGCAACACTATCAGGGCTGGCTGGATGGGGGCCATGCCGGTTTTTCCCGCCGCTACCAGCAAGCTGCCGAACAGCAACTGACCCACGGCAAGCAGCAGTTGCTGCCGCTGGTGCAGCGCCTCTATCTGCTCGATAACGGCCAGACGCTGCAACAGCAGTGGCAGGAGGGGTTATGTCATCAGGGATGATCACGCCCGCCGAACTCGACAGCGCCAGTCCCGCCTCCGACGCCATCACTCCGCCGCTGGCCGCCCTGATGCGAGACATCCACCCGGGGCCAGATCTGATTGAACAGAGTCTTGACCCCAGAGTGCAGGCGCTATTGTGGCTATTGATCACAGGTCTATTGCTGCTGCTGATCATCCTGATTGCCCGCAGGGTGATACGTTACCGCCGCTGGTGTCGTCAGCTGGAGGGAGATCCGGCGCTGCTGGTGGCACGCATACAGGAGGCCCTGCGTCATGAAGCACTGCAACGCTGGCCCGAGGCGCGCCAGTTACAGGGAGAGGCTTGGCTCGCCTTCGTCGATCGTCACGGCGGCAGCGATTTCAGCCAGTTCTCGTCTCACTGGAGCAGTTGGCTCTATGGCAGCCAGAACCCGAGCAGTGAGCAGAGCGAACAGCTTCGGCAACATTATCGCCGCTGGGGTAAGAGCCTCTTCTTGCAACGCTCCACCCGCCCAAGGCGTAAAGCCGCACGGAGGCATTCATGACCCTTGCCTGGCCTTGGTTTGCGCTGGCACTGGTGCTGCCCTTGCTGGTGCGCTTCAGCTTGCCACCCTTGCGCCGCGGCTATCTTGCTCACCCCGGGTTTGCGCTGCTGCGCCCCCACGCCGGATTGCCGCTCTGGCGCGCCATGCTGCTCTGGTGCGCCCTTATCCTCGCCCTCTGCCGCCCCCAGTGGTGGGGGGAACCGGTGATCCAATATGAAGGGAGTCGGGATCTGCTGCTGGCAGTGGATCTGTCAGACAGCATGCGCACCCCTGATATGCTCGATAACGGCGAGCAGCAAGCGCGGCTGACGGCGGTGCGTCAGCAGATCAAAACGCTGATCGCCAAACGGGCCGGAGACAGGGTGGGCCTCATCGTCTTTGCCGATCACGCCTACCTGCTCTCTCCCCTCACTCAGGAGATCCCGGCGCTGTTGACCTTGAGCCACGAGCTCGATTTTGATCTGGTCGGCCGAACCACCGCCCTTGGCGAAGCCATTCAGCTGGCACGTCAGCATGGGGATATGGGTCGCCCCACCGCCCTGCTGCTGGTCACTGATGGCCGCAATACCGCAGGCAATGCCGACCCGCTGCAGGAGGCCAAACTCGCCGCAGCGCAGGGAATACGGATCTACACGCTGGGGGTCGGGGCCGATCCCGATACCTTTATCCAACCCTACGATGAGGCGGGCAGCGGTCAGGCCGATCCCAGCAGCGAACTGGACGAGCCGCTCCTGAAAGAGCTGGCACAGACAGGCCAGGGACGTTACTTTCGGGCACGCACCCAAAGCGATCTCGATACCATCAACTCGACTCTCAATGCCCTTGAACCTGCCCCCATGCCGATTGCCCAGTACCAGCCGGTGATCGAGCTCTACCCCTGGCCGTTGGCACTGCTTTGTGGCTTGCTGCTTCTGCCATCAGGGCACGGCAGACTGAAGTTTCGCATGGTGCGTAACTGGCTGGTACGAGGCATGCGCAGATGGAACTGATCTTGCTCCGCCCCCTGTGGCTGATCGCACTCATCCCCTGGCTCTGGCAAGGGTGGCACCGTCGTCGCCAGCCCCCGCTGCTCGCACCTGCGATGCAGGCTTATCTGCTGCCAGCATCCCGTCCTCAACGTCCCTGGCTCTGGCTGGCAACCCTGCCCGTCATTTTGGCCCTGAGTGGACCGGCACTGCGCGGTGAGCTGCAACAGCAGCCTGCAGCACCGCTAGATATCTGGCTACTGGACTTGTCACGCTCGATGACCGCCACCGATCTCAAACCGGATCGGGCAACCCGGGTCAGATGGCAATTACAGCAGCTGCTGAGCCGCGCCAAGGGCGAGCGCATTGCGCTGATCCTCTACGCAGGTGACGCCTACCTCGCCATGCCGCCCACCCGAGATCATCAAGCCCTTTCGCTGCTACTGCCCGACTTGCGCCCCGATATCATGCCGTTGCAGGGCAGCAACCCGGCACGGGCGGTGGAACTTGCCATGAAGCAGCTGGCCCCTGGAGAACAAGCGCGTCTGCTGCTGGTCACCGACGACCTCACCCGGAATCAGATGACCCAAATCGCCGCCCTGTGGCCCTGCCAGCAACGCCTTCTTTGCCGCGACACCCAGTCGGCACGCCTCGATATTCTGCTTGCCAGCAGCGGTCAACCGGCCCCCATGCCCGCCATTCCGGCCAATGAGTTGGGGTTTGCCACCCGTATGCCCGCGCAGTTGCCCGCCCCCGATAGTCAGGCCATTGCCGCCCTGGCCAATCGCCTCGGTGGTGAGCTGCAGTGGCTTGGCAACGACGTCCCCCGCTTTGCCCCCCTCCCCACCACGACCTCGGCCCTCACCCCGGCACCACTGGATCTTGGCCCCTGGTTGCTGATCCCCTTGTTACCACTGGCCTTGCTGGCCAGAGTCGGCGCCCGGTTGATGATAGCGCTGATGGTGGGAGCTCAGCTGCTTGCGCCGCAAGATCTGCAAGCCGCAGAGAAGGGAGATCTGCAAGCGATGCAGGCTTATCAAGAAGGGGATTTTCAGCGGGCTGCCCATACCTTCAACGATCCAGTCTGGCGCGGCAACGCCTGGTATCGGGCCGGAGCCTACCGGCAAGCCATCGCAGCCTATCAGGAAGCGACGAGCGCCACCGCCCACTACAACCGCGGCAATGCCCTGCTGCAACTGGGGGAGTTTGCGGCCGCCAAAGAGGCCTATCTGGCCGCTCTGGCACTTGAACCCGGCCATGAAGATGCGCTCTATAACCTCTCTCTGTTACAGGGCGCAGCGGCGGCTGCTCCCGATACCAGCAACAGCAAGCAACCCGAACCATCGGCTGCTCAGCAGGCGACGGCAATGCCCCTGCCTCCCTCGCCACCCGTATTGCTGCTGGAACAGCGGCTGCGCAAAGAGGCGCTGCGCCGGGACCTGATCAAAGTGGAGGAGCCCTGGTGACGCGGGCAGGATGGGGACTGTTGCTCGCACTCGCGAGTCCACTTTGCTGGGCCTTGCCCCCTCGGGCAGAGCTGCTACCCGGGGCCGAACCCAGCGATTGGCTGCTGATCATCGAAGCGGATGGTGAGCGCCAGAGCAGCGAGCTGGAGATCACCCCCCTACTGCGCCAGTTTGCAGTGGGCAGAGTGACCATGAGCCGGGTCACCACCCCGGTACAACAACTGACTCGCTGGCAGATCCCGCTGCACCAGAGCGACTCACCCGCTAATACAAAGGTGGTGATTGCCCCGCTCAAGCTCGGAAATGAGTTCACTCCCTCGCTCACCCTGCCATTGAGAGAGGTGAAAACAGCGGCGCTGCCGCAACCCGCAGCCCCCTCGCCCCTCGAGATGCAGGCCAGCCTTGATCATCAGGGCCCGCTCTATCCCGGCCAGCCGGTGATCTACCGGCTGACACTGTGGCTGCCCACCAGTATGCAAAACCCGGCGCTGAGCGAACTCAGCTCTGCTAACTTCACCATCCGTCGCCTCGGTAGCGACGAGTGGATCGCCCCCGCTCAGGCTGGTCTACCCGGCCGGCTCACCCGCAGCTGGCTCGTTCAGGCAAAAGCGCCTGGGCTCTGGCACCTCGACTCGCCCCGCTTGCAGGGGCAGCTCACGCAGCAGGGGGGCAAGCCGCAACGGCTCTCGGCCCGTGCGGCACCGCTAGAGGTGAGGGTCGACAAAGCCCCCGCCACGCCGGTGGCCACCCGGCTGACCCTGAGCCAGCGGCTTGAACCGGCCACCATGGGGGAAGTGGGTGAACCGCTGATCCGGATCCTCACCCTGACCATGGAGAATGGTGACAGCGGCCAGATACAGCTTGCCCCCCTGATGGACCATCAACTGCCAAGCGGCATACAGGCACATCCCGATGGCGAGCAACAGCAGGAGCGTTACCGAGATGGCAAGCTGCTGTTTGAGCGACAGTGGCGCCAGACTCTGGTTGCGGATCAGAGCGGCGACTATCAGCTCCCCCCCATTGATCTGCCCTGGTTTAATACCCAAAGCGGCCGGATTGAACAGGCCAGCCTGCCCGCCATTACGCTGACGTTTCAGGCAACGACAAATCGGCAACCTGATCAGCAGACATCGCAGGTGGCACTGCGAGAGAGCCTTTGGTGGGTCGTGCTTGCCATAACGCTGCGTACGCTATGGCGCAACGGGCCCCGCTGGCGCGCCTTCTATCGACTGCAACGTGCCCTTGCCCAACACCAGCCGGATGCCAGTCGCAAGGCGCTGATCAAGTGGGCGACCTTGCGCTGGCAGGTCTCCTATTATCAATTAGGCCAGTTGCCTGACGCTGGGCATAATCGGGTCGGCAACGCGCTCGCCGCACTCGAGCGAGCCTGTTTTGCACGGCCCTCTTCTGCCCCCCCCATCGAGTGGCGCGCTCTGGCGCGTACCCTCAGGGCTGATGAAACCGCCGGTATTGCGTACCTGATTTACCTGCTGGCGCACGGGAGTTACCGCTCCCGCCGCCACGCCCCCTGACAAGGATTGCCCTATGGCACTGCTGTTTTTTAGAAAAAAACGTGCTCAGCAGCATATTGGTGGAAATGATCCGGCCACTTCGCCGGTCTCTGATCCCATGGCTGACAAACAAACCAAATTTGAAGCACTGGTTCATGCACTACATGGCGATCTCTACCGGTATGCCTACTGGCTGACCAGGGATCCCAACGTAGCGGAAGATCTGGTGCAAGAGACCTTCCTTCGTGGCTGGAAGGCTATCGACACCCTGCAGGATGACAAGGCGGCCAAGGGGTGGCTGATCACCATCCTCAGACGGGAGAACGCCCGCCGCTTTGAACGTAAACAGCTGGAGCTGGTGGATCTCGACGATCACCCTCAACCCCAGCACGATGCGCTGCACAGCGAGCAGGAGATGGAGAACGAGTGGTTGCACCGTCACATCGCCCGGTTACCCGAGGAGTACCAGGAGCCACTGCTGCTGCAAGTCGTGGGAGGATTCAGTGGTGAGGAGATTGCCGAGATGCTCGGCCTCAACAAGAACACCGTTATGACCCGCCTGTTTCGCGCCCGCAACCAGATCAAGGAGGCGATGGAGCAGAAGAACCAAGCAAGAGGACACGGACATGGATGAACTCGAATTTCGCCGCAACGCCATGATCCAGCCCAACGATCAACAACCGGACTTTCTCAGAACCGCTGACGCCAGCCAGGCCAATCGGAACTATCTCGACGAGATGAAGCAGTTCGACAGAACCCTCAAGCGCGCCATGCAGGTAGAGGTCCCCGCCGGACTGGCCGAGCGGATCCTGCTCAGGCAAGCCATGCTGCATGACAGTGACGCGCCAGATGATATGCCGCCATCCCGCCCCCTTGGCACGGCGCCGGTCAAGATCCGGACATCAACATCCTGGCGCCAGATCGCCCTGGCTGCATCGGTCGCCTTCCTGCTGGGAATGAGCACCCGCTGGATCACGCTGCCAGAAACGGCTCCTGCGGCCCTCTCCCTCGCACAGGTGGCGATGGCTCATGTCTATGGCGAAGAACCCTTTATTGAAGGTGTCGATGAGCAGGTCAATCTGCATAACATCAATGCCAAGATGGAGAAGTATGGCGCCACCTTAAGCGGGATGGATGGGCTCAAGGTGACCTATGTCAATCACTGCTCGTTTTATCAGGGACCGGCCTTGCACATGGTGATCCAGGGAAAGATGGGGCCAGTCACCCTCTTTTTAGTGCCCAAACATGTTCCATTAACCCTGCAACAGGCCACCTTTGAAGATGGCACCCTCAAAGGGGAGATACTCCAGCTCAAAGGCGCCAATATGGTACTGATTGGCGAGATGAAAGAGCCACTTGCCCCCGTTGCCAACGCCCTGCAGTCACGTCTGCAGTGGGACATTTAACATCGCTGGTTAACAACCTCAGATCCATCCTCAATAGCAGGTGGCGGTCACGAGCCGCTGCCTGTTTTCCCCCTGATTGCTCCTCTTTGTCACTCATTTGCCTCAAGATTTCGAAAAATTGACAAAATTATTTTTGTGACGGAGATCGGCAATCCAGGTCAATATTCCGCCTTTAGACCGTGAAAATGATGAATTAAACAGCAAGTTAAAACAAATGATTAACACATCGATCACTTTTATGTATTCTGCTGTCACTGGTCTGATTTCTTACCTCCTACCAGATCCATAGAATCACGCCAGAATTGATTGGGAAGAAGCTGAAATAAAAACGGATTTTGTCGAGGTTTGCATTGAACGTGCAGCCAATATCGGCAAAAAAATCTGCCTACAAGAGAGAACACCATGACGACAACTATTTTCAAGAAGAGCCTGATTGCCGCCACCATCGCGCTGGCCACCGGTCAAGTCCATGCTGCGGCATTCCAGTTGAACGAGCACTCGGCCTCCGGTCTGGGTCGCGCCTATGCCGGTGAAGCGGCTATCGCCGACAACGCCTCTGTTCTGGCCCGTAACCCGGCCGCCATGACCACCTTCGACAAGATGGCAGTTTCTGTCTCCGGCACCTACATCAAACCGGATGTCGATGTGGATGGTGCTGTTTACGCTGGCGCGAACAAAATGGCTCCAGCCAGCGAAAGTGGTATTGCTCCGGCAGCCTTCGTTCCCGCCTCCTACTTTATTCAGCCGCTGAATGACCAGTGGGCTTGGGGTATTGGCATCTTCTCCAACTACGGTCTCTCCACCGAATACTCCAAAACCTTCCCAGCTGGTGCCGGTGCTGGCGATACCGAGTTGATGACCTTCAATATCAACCCGAACATTGCCTATCGTGTCAACGAACACTTCAGTGTCGGTGCCGGTATCAACGCCGTTTACGGTGCCGCCGAACTCAACCGCTATGCCGGTCTGCTGGGCCCACTGAACCCACCTAGCCAAGGTGGCCCGCTGCCGACAGATACTCGTCTGGCTCACCTTAAAGGCGACACCTGGGGCTTTGGCTGGAACGTTGGTACCCTGTATGAAGTCAATGAAAACCATCGCTTCGCACTGACCTACCGTTCACAAGTCGATATGAGCTTTGATGGTGATTTCCAAGGCGCAAGCTCACTGAATCGCACAGTGGATGGCAACCTGAAGCTGGATCTGCCTGCACAAGCCGAGTTCGCCGGTTACCATCGCCTGAGCCCGCAGTTTGCTGTTCATTACTCTGTAAACTGGACTGACTGGAGCGCCTTCCAGGAGCTGAAAGCAACCAGCAGCCAATGTGCTGGCGGCGTATGTCTGCAAAAAGATGAGAAGTTTAAAGACTCTACCCGCTACTCCATCGGCGGTACCTGGTATATCAACCCGGCATGGGAAGCTCGCATGGGCTTTGCCTATGACAACACCCCGATCGAAGCTGACTACCGCAGCCTGAGCATTCCCGACTCAGACCGTATCTGGTACAGCGCCGGTGCCACCTACCATATCAACACCGATATGAGCGTTGACTTTGGTATGGCTTATCTGGACGGTAAAGAAGTTGACGTCAACGAAGGTCTGCGTAGCCACTCCGACAGCCTGCGTTGGAAAGGTACTTCCCACGGCAACGCCTTCCTGGCTTCTGCCCAGTTCAACATGAAGTTCTGATTATTGATAGAATTGAAAGAGCGCCGTCAGGCGCTCTTTTTTTATCCGAAAAAACCATCTCGGCGCACACATGTAGCACACACGTGTTTATTTTTCTTTTCTAATCAATCTATTAGAGTGCATCATTCCAGCATTTAATCTTGTTTTATCCTGATACTGGCCATTACCGTTGCCTTACTGGTCATACCATATAAAATCCTGCCTCCATTCATATGACCGATTGAACCTTCGGGTAACAGCAAGGATTTTGCCATGCATCCCATCATCAAACCGTCCGCCATCGCCCTGCTGGTGATCGCGGGTCAGACTCATGCCGCCGGGTTCCAGCTGGCTGAACAGTCCACTACAGGCCTGGGACGCGCCTTTGCCGGTGAGGCCGCCATCGCGGATAACGCCAGTGTGCTCTCCCGCAATGCAGCAGCCATGACCCGCTTCGATCAGATGGCGCTCTCTGGCGGAGTCATCTATGTCAGTCCTGACGTCAATATTGAAGGCAACACCCGCTTGCCGACCAAAGCCGGTATCGTCACCTCCGATGCCAGTGCACACGATATCGCCGCCGCAGCCTGGGTACCCAACGCCTATCTCATCATTCCACTCAATGAGCAGTGGCGACTAGGCTTCTCGGCAACCTCTTACTACGGCCTTGGCGTCAAGATGCCGGATAACTACAGCGCGGGACACTTTGGCAATGTCTCCGATATCAAGACCATGGATCTGGGTACCTCACTCGCCTATCGCATCAATGAGATGTGGTCAATTGGTGCCGGGATCTCTGCTATTCAGGGCGAAGGCGAAGTCGGTGGCACCTTCCCTTCTCGCAACCTGATCGCAAAACATTTGCAAGGGGATGGCTGGGCATGGGGCTGGAATGTCGGCACCTTGCTGGAGTTGTCCGAACAAACCAGAATTGGCCTATCCTACCGTCACGATGTCACTTTGACCCTCTCGGGAGATGCTATCGTGGGCCGACCCAATGCAGATGGCTCCGTTACCGAGATCAGAGATACCGGCAGTCTGGATCTGCCGTTGCCCGCGACGGCAGAGTTGGCGGCATTCCATCAGCTGACTGACAAGCTGGCTATCCACGGCAGCCTGAACTGGACCAACTGGAGCGAATTCGTTCAGTTGGAAGCTGATCTCAACAATTTGCAGAACATGCACATCAAGGACGAGCACTGGGAAGATAGCTGGCGCTACGCCATCGGTATGACCTATCAGGTCACTCCCAAGTGGCAACTGCGCTCCGGTGTGGCCTATGACGCCAGCCCGGTGCCAGCCGATCGTCGTACCATCTCCATCCCGGATGCCGATCGGCTCTGGTACAGCCTGGGAATGGGGTATCAGTTCACGCCCAACCTGACCGTGGATCTGGGGCTGACCCTGATCGATGGCAAAAAGGTGGATGTCACTGAAAAAATGGAGCTGCAACCGGGTAATCCGATGACGACCTCCACCTTCCAGGGCACTTCCGAAGGTGATGCCTGGCTGGCTGGTGCACAATTGAGCTATCTCTTCTAAATACCTTCCCTGCAAAAAACGCTATGCCAATTATTGCCTTACTCAATAAGGTGAACACTGGCATAGTGTTCTGCAACACCATAAAATCAACCCAGTACCTTTACTGGAGCAAGGCATGTATTCCTACGTAGCAAGACAGCCGATCCTCGACAGAGACCTCAAAACTCATGCCTATGAGCTGCTCTTTCGCGATAGTCTGAATAATGTCTTCCCGAGCATCTCCTCCCAGCAGGCGACGTCACGCCTGGTGGTCGAACAGTTCCTGCAACAAAATATCGATCAGCTCTTGGGCGGCCGCCCCTGCTTTATCAACTTCCCCCACTCACTGCTGCTGGAGGGATTGGCAGAGTGCCTGCCGCCCGAAAAAGTGGTGATTGAGATCCTGGAAGATTCCACACCGGATGATGCCCTGCTGGAAAAGGTGAAACAGTTGCACAAGCTGGGATATCAACTGGCACTCGATGACTTCACCATGTCGCCGGATTGGGAGCGCTTCCTCCCCTTTATCCACATCATCAAGTTTGATCTTCGTGCCACCCCCCTGATGCAGATCAAGGTGTTTATCCAGCGGCATCAAACGCTGGGGCTCACCTATCTGGCGGAAAAAGTAGAGGACAAGGCGGAGTTCGAGCGGGTCAAACAGCTGGGGATCCAGCTGTTCCAGGGCTTTTTCTTCAGCAGACCCGAGATGGTCAAGCAAGCCACCATGGAGCCAGCGCAAGTCGTGGTGATGCAGTTGCTCAACGTGGTCAACGAGGCAGAGCCTGATATCAACAAGATTGAGCAGCTGCTCGGTCAGGATATCTCCCTTTCCCTCAAGCTGTTGCGCTATGTCAACCATCTCAAAGGTCACACCAACCCTATTTCGTCATTTCGCCAGGCTGCCATCTATCTGGGCAACACCCAGTTAAAGCGCTTTGTCTCGCTGGTAGCCGCGACCAGCGCCGGCAAGGGCAAGAGCGCCGAGCTCTACCAGATGTCGATGATCCGAGCCCGATTCTGTGAACTGCTGGCCCACGCCCACGCCCCGAGCCAGCAGGCACAACAGGCCTTTATCACCGGTCTCTTCTCCCTGCTGGATGTACTGATGGAGCAGCCGATGGACAAGCTGCTCGGCACTATCCCTCTTATCGACGATATTCGGCTGGCGCTGCTGGAACGCAAAGGCAATCTGGGTTTCTACCTCGCGTTTTGTGAAGATTACGAGAGCGCCAACTGGTCACGGGTCACGGCCAGAACAGCCCGCCTGGGGCTGAGCGAGGATAAGGTGAGTCACCTCTATCTGGCCGCCACCACCTGGGTCACGGAACAACTGCTGGCGATGGAAGCCACCAATTAATTCGCCTCATCATTCACTTCGACCGCGATAGCGGTCGCCTCCCCGCCCCCGATACAGAGCGCGGCTACGCCTCGCCGCAGACCCCGTTGCCGCAGCGCGGCGATCAGCGTCACCAGAATGCGCGCGCCACTCGCCCCCAACGGATGACCGAGTGCACAGGCCCCACCATGCACATTGACCTTGTGATGAGGGATGCCGACCCCGCTCATGGCCAGCATGGTGACCATGGCGAAGGCCTCGTTGATCTCGAATAGATCCACCTCTTCCACCGACCATGCCAGACGCGCCAGCAAGCGTGAAATGGCGCCAATGGGCGCAGAGGTAAATTCGGCGGGCAATGCCGCGTGGCTCTGATAACCGACGATCCGTGCCAGCACTGGTACCTGCAAGGCTTGCGCCGTGGCGCCATCCATCAATATCAGCGCCGCCGCACCGTCCGAGATGGAGCTTGAATTGGCCGCCGTAATAGTGCCTTCCTTGCCAAACGCTGGCTTCAGGGTAGGGATCTTCTCCGGTCTGCCCTTGCTGGGCTGCTCGTCTTCGGCCAGCAACAAGCGATCACCGCGATAGACACTTGCCAGCTCGGATGCAAACGCGCCGGCTTGCTGCGCATCGCGCGCACGCTGCAACGACGCAAGAGCAAACTCATCCATGGCACTGCGGGTCAAACCGGCCTGATCGGCGCTGCGCTGGGCATGTATCCCCATCAGCTGGCCATCATAGGCATCTTGCAAACCGTCGAGGAATAGGTGGTCCAGCACCTTTTGATGCCCCATCCGAAAGCCGTTGCGGGCATTATCCAGCAGATAGGGGGCACGGCTCATACTCTCCACCCCCCCCGCGACCACTACCCTGTTGTCACCAAGGCGGATGGTATCCGCCGCCAGCATCACTGCTTTCATGCCGGATCCGCACACCTTGTTGACCGTGGTAGCAGGCACACTATCTGGCAACCCTGCTTTCAACAACGCCTGCCGGGCTGGCGCTTGCCCCACGCCCGCCGCCAGCACATTGCCCATAAACACTTCATCGACCTGCTCCGGACGCAGCCCGCTTTGTTGCAGTGCCGCCTCAATGGCACAGGCACCCAACTCAGGCGCAGTGACCTCTGCCAATGCCCCCTGAAACGCCCCCATCGGAGTCCGTTTTGCCGCCACAATTGCAATATCCATTTGCCTGCCTCTGTTTGTTACATGGCCATAACATAGGGGTTCTGACGCGATGGAACAAGAGTTGCAGTGCAGTTTACGTTTAGGTAAGGTGCAGACAGGATTTAGTTCGCCAAGAAGTCTGTATGAACAACAAGGATGAAGGACGGCGCTTCAGCATCAGTGAGCTGGCCCGGGAATTTGATATTACGACGCGCAGTATCCGTTTCTACGAGGATCAGGGGTTGCTCAATCCCGCCCGAGAGGGACAAACCCGCATTTACAGCAAGCAGGATCGGGTTCGCCTCAAGCTCACCCTGCGCGGCAAGCGGCTCGGGTTCAGCCTCGCCGAGATCCGCGAGTTGTTTGATCTCTATGATGCCGACAAGAGCAGCCGCACCCAGTTACAAACCATGCTGGGACTGGTTGAGGAGAAACGGGAGACACTTCAACAGCAGATGGAAGATATCAGGATGGTGCTGCTGGAGCTGGATGCTGCCGAGCAGCGCTGCCAACAGGCCCTTAGCCAGCTGGGATAACCAGCTTGCTGGGCTGACAAGGTAGCTCTTTCAGCCCGATCACAAGATGCCAGATAGCAAAAAGCCACTCCTGAGAGTGGCTTTTCTTCGACCTGACGGTTCGCTATTAAACGCGAACGAAGTCCAGGTGGATCAGCTTGTAACGTACCGGGTGACGCTGGATAGCTTTCACTTTTACGTTAACTTCCTCACCGTTGATAACCAGAGTCAGTACAGACTCATAGAATTCCGGCTTCTCTTGAGCCAGGATCATTTTCTTGTGGTCAACAGTGATGGACAGGGCTTCTTTGCCTGCACCGTAAACGATGGCAGGAACTTGGTCAGCTTGACGCAGGCGGCGGCTCGCACCTTTCCCCAGGTCAGAACGGACTTCAGCTTGGAATACGAAAGACATAGTATGTATCTCTTTTGGATGAATTTATGGTGCTAACTGCGACCGGTCAGCACCTCGCAAAACGAGCGCGAATACTACCACGGGCCAAATTCGGATACAAGGTACCGACTCTGCATTTAGCGCCCCTGCTCCAACCGGGCGAATTGCTGCTGACGCTGGGCCGGGCTCAGGGCATCAAACCGCGCCAGGGTCTCGGCGCGCGGGCAGTAGAGTCCTTCCCCCGTTCTGACCCGAATGCTCTTGCCAAGCCGCGGCTGATTCTCTGCCACCAGCGCCAGCAAATAGCTGTAGGTATCGGCTCCCCGGGCACTGGATAACTGGTTGGCAATGCGCCACAGGGTCTCCCCTGCTGCGACCTGATGACACACGGTTTGTGAACCGCCGGCCGCAGGAGCCGAGAGGGTAAGCATGGCGTCACCGCCTGCGGATAAGCTAGCCGTGTGGCTGGCGAGCGCCATATCGGCGCTCGCTACTCCCTCATCTCCTTTAGCACCACTCATCCCCGCAGTGCGAAAGGTCGCCCCCAGCTGAGCGAGCAGAGGTTCGCTCTCGTCGGGGTCGCTGGGTATATCAACACCACCGAACGCCTCTTGGGGTGTACGGAACTCGGCGATAAAGGGCGCGACAGGTTGCGCGTGATAATCAGGGGAACCACTCCCCTGCTGCACGATTGCACCAGCCGCAACAGCCTGCCCGGGGACGACCCCGTAAGCCATCTCGTCGATGCGCCGCAGCCTTGCCAGATAGGTTTTGGAGAGCTGCGCCTCCCCCTCGAACAGATCAAAGGGAGGCACCAGCCGGGCTGGAAAGAGGATCTGCCAGCGACCCTGCTTCTGCTTTTGGGCCAGCGGCGGAAACTGATTGCCACGCCAAGCCACAAACATCGCAGGCGGCGTGCGAGCCAGCGGGTAATATTCCGGGTTCAACTGCACCCAGGTTTGTTCCGCGATGGGTTGATAACCGCTGATCACCACCTGCGCCACACTCAACCAGATCCCCAGCATCCTTGCCTCCCTGATTTGCGGTTTGAAGGGGCTACCTGACCGGCAACCCCTTCTCATCACCCGCTATCATGCTGTTAAAACAGTTAGATAGCAGCTTAGCACTGAGCGATGGCGTTAAGCACCCGTTTATCGGAGACCGGATAAGGGGTCCCCAGATTCTGGGCAAAGAACGACACTCGCAACTCCTCGATCATCCAGCGAATATTAGCCACCTCGGTGGGAATAAGCTGGGATTTGGGGATCTTGGCCAGCAGCGCCTTGTACTCCGACTCCACGCTGTGCACTTTGAGCATGTAGACCCGATCCCGGTTGGGATCGATAGCCAGCTTCTCCAGGCGACGCTCGATGGCCCGCAGATAACGCAGCAAATCAGGCAACCGCTGCCAGCCGGTCTCGGTGACAAAGCCCTTGTGGATAAGGTTGCCCAACTGCTGCTGGATGTCGGACATGGCAAAGGCGGTGTCGAGCTGCATCTTCCCCTTGAGCCGTTTCTTGATCTCATGGGAGAGGGTCAGCACGGCTTCCACCTGCTTGGCCACTTCCACTACCGCATCGTTGAGCTCGGCGCGAACATACTCCTTGAGCGCCTCGAAACCGGCCTCGTCCCAAGCCATGCCGCCGTGCTGCTCGATCAGCTTGTCGCAGCCACAGGCGATGCAGTCGTCAATCAGCTCCGCCACCTTGCCAAACGGGTTGAAATAGAGCCCCAGCTTGGCCTTGTTGGGCAGCTTCTCCTGCAGATACTTGATGGGAGATGGCACGTTGAGCAGCACCAGCCGGCGCTGACCGGCCCACATCAGCTGCTGCTGCACCACCGGACTCTCCACCAGCTGGATGGCGACCGAATCCTTCTCGTCCACCAACGCCGGATAGGCTTTCACCTCGAAGCCGCCGCGCTTCTGGCTGTACTCCTGCGGCAGCTCGCCAAAGCTCCACAGGGTGAGGCCGGACTGCTCGATGTCATCATCCGCCACTTGCGACAGGGTCTCCTGCACCTTGCCACGCAGCGACTCTTTCAATGCCTCCAGGTCTTTCCCTTCCGCCACTTTCTTGTGTTTGTCGTCCACCACCCGGAAGGTGAGTTTCAGGTGATCGGGCACCGAATTCCAGTCCCAGGATTCGCGGGGCACGGTCACGCCGGTCATGCGGCGAAGTTGGCGCTCCATCTCGTCCAAGAGCGCCCCCTGCTCGGGGTTGATGCTGGCAAGCAGCGCATCGGCATAGTTTGGCGCTGGCACGAAGTTTTTGCGCATCGGCTTTGGCATCGACTTGATAAGGGCCACCAACAGCTCGTGGCGCAGCCCCGGGATCAGCCACTCGAACCCCTTCACCTCCACCTGATTCAGGAGCGGCAGCGGAATATGCAGGGTCACGCCATCGGCGGCCTCCCCCGGCTCGAACTGATAGGTCAACTTGAGCTTGAGGCGCCCCTGCTGCCAGAAGTTGGGGTAATCGAGATCGCTGATGTGGGCCGCATCCTCCTTCATCAGCATCTCTTTTTCGAAGTTGAGCAGCTCGGGGTCCTGCTTTTGCGCCTCTTTCCACCACTTGTCGAAGTGACGGGCAGAGATCACCTCCTCCGGCAAACGGGCATCGTAGAAGCGGAACAAGTCCTCATCATCCACCAGAATGTCGCGCCGACGGGATTTGTGCTCCAGCGCCTCCACCTCGGCCAGGAGCTTGCGGTTATCGCTGAAGAAACGGTGGCGGGTCTCGAAATCCCCCTCCACCAAGGCGCTGCGGATAAAGAGCTCGCGGCACAGCGCCGGATCGATACGGCTGAAGTTGATGGTGCGCTCGTTGACCAGGGTCAGACCATAGAGGGTCACCTTCTCCTTGGCCATCACGGCGCCGTTTTTCTTCGACCAGTGAGGGTCGCTGTGGTGCAGCTTGATGAGGTGGCCTGCCAGCGGCTCCACCCACTCGGGCTCAATTTTGGCGTTGATACGGGCGTAGAGACGCGAGGTCTCCACCAATTCTGCGGCCATCACCCACTTGGGCGGCTTCTTGAACAGACCCGAGGCCGGGAAGAGGTGGAAACGGCCATTGCGAGCACCGAGGAACTCGGGCTTTTCCAAATCCTTGTTGCCGATATGGCTCAAGAGGCCGGTCAACAGCGCGCAATGCACCGTCTTGAAATCTGCCGGTTCATGGTTGGCTTTAAAACCAAGCTCCTTGACCGTCTGACGCAGCTGGAAGTGAATGTCCTGCCATTCGCGCACCCGCAGGTAGGAGAGAAACTCCTTCTGGCACATGCGGCGGAACGGATTGCTGCCAAGGGTATCCTGCTGCTCTTTCAGGTAATTCCACAGATTGACGAAGGCGAGGAAGTCGGAATCCTTGTCCTCAAAGCGTCTGTGCTGCTCATCGGCAGCCTGCTTCTTCTCCATGGGCCGCTCGCGGGGATCCTGAATGCTGAGGGCGGCGGTGATCACCATCACCTCGCTCAGGCAGCCGGTCTGCGCCGCGCTGATCACCATCTTCGCCAGACGCGGATCAAGGGGGATGCGCGAGAGCTGGCGACCGGTCTCGGTCAGCTGCAGCTTGGCTTCGCGATCGCCGGTGGCTGGTAACTCGCGCACCGCCTCCAGCTCTTTCAAGAGAGTCAGACCGTCCTTGATATGGCGCGACTCGGGTGGCTCGACGAAGGGGAACGCCTCCATATTGCCAAGGCCGAGCGCCAGCATCTGCAGGATGACGGATGCCAGGTTGGTGCGCAGGATCTCGGGGTCGGTAAAGGCGGGACGGCCGTTGAAATCCTCCTCCGAGTAGAGACGGATACAGATACCGTCTGCCACCCGGCCGCAACGCCCTTTACGCTGGTTGGCGCTGGCCTGGGAGACCGGCTCGATGGGCAGGCGCTGCACCTTGGTACGCCAGGAGTAGCGGCTGATACGGGCGGTGCCCGGATCGATGACGTAGCGAATGCCCGGCACCGTCAGCGAGGTCTCCGCCACGTTGGTGGCAAGCACGATGCGCCGTCCGGTGTGTTGCTGGAATACCTTGTTCTGCTCGGCGTTGGAGAGGCGGGCGTAGAGCGGCAGCACCTCGGTATCGCGAAGATTGAGCTTGCGCAGGGCATCGGCGGTATCGCGGATCTCCCGCTCGCCGTTCATGAAAATGAGGATGTCCCCCAGCCCCTCGCGAGCCAGCTCTTCCACCGCATCGAAGATGCCCTGCAGTTCGTCGCGCTCTTCCAGCCCTTCGCTCTTGTCACTGCTTTTTTTATCAACAAATAGTGGACGGTAGCGCACCTCCACCGGATAAGTGCGGCCGGAGACCTCGATCACCGGCGCCTTGTTGAAATGGCGGGAGAAACGTTGCGGGTCGATAGTGGCCGAGGTGATGATCACCTTGAGATCCGGGCGTTTTGGTAGCAGCTGTTTGAGATAGCCCAGAATGAAGTCGATATTGAGGCTGCGCTCGTGGGCCTCATCGATGATGATGGTATCGTACTGGGTCAGCATCCGGTCATTCTGGATCTCCGCCAGCAGGATACCGTCGGTCATCAGCTTGATGTGGGTCTGCTCGCTCACCTGATCGGTAAAGCGCACCTTGTAACCCACGTAGTGGCCAAGCTCGGACTCCATCTCCTCGGCAATTCGGGCCGCCACGGTGCGGGCCGCCAGACGGCGCGGCTGGGTGTGGCCGATAAAACCCTTGACCCCACGCCCGAGCGCCAGACAGATCTTGGGGATCTGGGTGGTTTTGCCCGAGCCAGTTTCCCCTGCAATGATCACCACTTGATGTTCTTGAATGGCCTTGGCGATCTCCGCCTGCTTCTGGCTGACCGGCAGGTTGTCCGGATAGGTGACCTTGGGCACTCCGGCCAGACGGGTTTGATAACGCGCTTGCGCGGCATCCAGATCGGCAGCGATGGTCTCCAGCACGGCGGCCTGTTTGCCTTCAGGCAGCTTTTTGACCCCGTGCAGACGGCTGGAAAGGCGGCGGGCGTCGAGGTTCATGCAGGCAGAGAGACGGCGGCGCAGCGCCTCGATAGAGAGAGACAAGGTACGAATTCCTTAAATAGGTGCCCAGAGGGGCCATATCGATAAGCTGGGAGCGATCCTAAAGAGCGAGCGGGGGCGGTGCAAGCCTTAACGTAGCGTTATACATGGGAAGACTGAGAGATTAGCTGATCCTCAAACATGACAAAACAATCATTGTAAGATGGCATAACACGAATAAATCGCAGCATATGAAATAGCCAAGGCAAGCCGAAGCTTGCCTTGGGAGAGAGGAAAACAGGGTTAACCGTGGGTGTGATGGACAAAACAGGTAGTGAGCTGGGCGTGAATGGCCTGCATGACGTTGTGGCGATTGATGACCCCGAGCAGACGCCCCTCCTCCACTACCGGATAGATCTTCGGCTTTTGCCCCATCATCATCTCCGCCAGACTCAAAATGCTGGTATCGGGACCCACCGACAACACCTCCTTGCGCATCACATCCTTGACCTGCGCCACCTGTTCGCAGTGATAGGCCTCCTTAAGCAGCACTGCGATGCAATCCTGCTCGGAGATCCAGCCAATCAGATGGCCCTGCCCATCCACCACAGGGCCACCGAGCTGATGACTGTTCAGAAATTTCTCGACCGCAGCTTGTACCATCATGTCGGCAGTGAAGGTGATGGGTCTGCTCTGCATATAATCCTTGGCTTTTAGCGATTCCATATCTGCTCCCCTACGGTAGTCCATCAAGCTGGCGTCTTGTGCGCCGGTACCGGCACCATGCTCGGCTTGTTCCAAGCATAGCTGGCTCGCGGCAGTATGAGTCAGCGGCCAGCCTCTCCCTCAATTGGTGGCATGATCCGGCTCGCGATCCGGAATGGCTGCCATCATCATCTGCGGCAGGTGATCGGCCAGCACCGCCACCACAGCGGGATCGACCCGCCCCTGATCCGCCAGTTGCTGCATAAAGGTCAATGCGTCACGGGCAGGCAGACCGCGGCGATAAGGTCTGTCCTGCACCATTGCCTGAAAAATATCGGCGACCCGCAGGATCCGCGCTTCGAGCGCCATGGCGGATGCCGGCAGGTGGAACGGATAGCCCTCCCCATCAGGCTCCTCATGGTGATAGGCCGCCCAACAGGCAATCTCTTCAAACCCTTCGATATGGCGCAGGATCTGGTAAGTCTCGAAGCTGTGGGTATTGATGATGGCCCGCTCCTCTTTCGTCAGGCTGGCAGGCTTGTCGAGGATCTCGTCCGGCACCCTGAGCTTGCCCAGATCATGCAGCAAACCGGCGATCTCCAGCATGTCACAATGGATGGCACTGACTCCCATCTGCTCGGCCAATGCCCGAGACAACCTGCTCACACCGAGTGAATGCGTCATCGTGAATGGGCTTTTGGCGTCAACAATGCCGGAGAAGATCTGCGCCAGCGCTTTAAGCTCCCCGTTGAAGGTCAGGCAAGGCTCCCGCACCTGCAGCATCTCCAGCATGTAATCATTGATGGAGCGGGCTTCCAGCTGCAGCCAGAATGCCTCAGAGCGAGACGCCTTGAGGAAGGCATCCACCAGCTCGGGGGCAAAGAACTCGTCACGGAAATCCTGCAGGCGTGCGCGGATCTCGTGGGTATGCATCAACAATGAACCATCGCCATAGTAGGGCGCCGCCAACGCATCGCAGCGATCCACCAGAAAGATAAGGTTGGCCTGACGGGCCACATTGGGGTCCACATCGGCCATCTCACGCAACAGATGCCAGTGGGTGTGGTGATAACGGATAGGCAAGGCCAGTGGGGCCAGCAAACGGAAATCCTTGAGCAGCTGATATCCCACCTCGCAGTGGCGCTGGGAGGACTCCCAATCGAACTCGCTGACCAGATGATGATGGGTGATGGTCGAGGAGACACCGATATCATGCAGCACTCCGAGCTCGAACAGCAGACAGCGTTCGGCCTCACTCATCCCCAGCTCCCGGCTGCACTCGGCAGCCATAATCCCGACCCGTTTACCGTGGGCCACATCGCCAATGCCCACCAGATCCAGCGAGGCTGATAGGGCATACACCACCTGCCTTAGATCCACTTGCAACGAAAAGGGGGCTGTGCCCTGCGCTCTGTCCATGATCCGGGTCCCATGCGATGTTGTCGTATCAAACTGGCGCTGTTTTATGCTTCGCCTTCTATCAACTTAGTCAATAGCCGAGCCTTTTACCTTGTTTTTATAGGCATTTATGAACCTGCGCACCTTGAAAAGACAAAGATCACAGCTGGATTTATTTGTCCACTCCCATTCAAGTCATATTTATCCATTCAAAAATATGCAAGTAGACTTTTTAAATCTCGCGTAGAGATTGTGAGCAATTTTAAAACTCATATCTGAACGAAACAATCAACACCTCCACTTTACTTAATTATGACTTAATCAGAATTAAAGAGTGCTCGGTTTGCCAGTAAGAATTTTGAATAAAGGCACACCACAACCCTCATAACTGCCACCATCCCCAAATTAATTAACCAAACTGTGAACTCCATCACCCATTTATTCGCCTTGTCGCCATCGATAGCGGTAGACACCTCACGCTTTCTGGATACAGCTTCCCATGCTCGCTCGAGCCCACCCGATAGCCTGCGACCGAAAGGTTGGAGAAGAAATATCGGATAACCAGCGGTTATATTCGCTATAAGGCGACAAGGATAAACGGGATTTATAGAGTGAAACTGTTGAAAGCTGATTTCCAAGCGGCGGTTAACTCGGGCTATTCAGGTCATATCACTCTTTGCTGGTCATAACGACAGCGATAAAGGGGAATGTGCCCATCCGGGTATTCCATCCCCTCCAACAGCCTGCATGGGATGATATTTCCACCGCGTTAAACGCACGCTGCTTTCATCGCCCATTTTGTGTACCAATTCACATCAGATTAGGAGTGGAGCCAATAATGGCCATTCAAATAAACAAAATAGCCATGAGCCTTGCCTTAATGGCCACCGCTGGTAGTGCCACAGCAGCCGCCAAGCCCAATATTCTTGCCATCATGGGCGATGACATCGGCTACTGGAACATCAGTGCCTACAACCAGGGGATGATGGGCTACCAGACCCCGAACCTGGACAGGATCGCCAATGAGGGTCCTCTTAACCGGTCACTACAGATATCACTAAACAATCATCATATCCTGAGAGATAGATTGGCCTTATAGTCCCGGTGTGCCAGACAGAAGTGCATAAGATATCGGAAGCAACCGCCCAATAAACCACCACCTGCACGGCTCGCCCTTCGTTCTGCCTGCGCTATGGTTTACCATGCACACAATTGTGGTGCCTGGCACCGCCCACCCAGGCGCTAGCCGCCGTCATCGGATACCTCATCTCGAGCAACATGAGCAAAACAGCACACGCGGGCAACGAGCCAACATTCTATTTCCACGACTACGAAACCTTCGGCATCAGCCCCGCCAAGGACAGGCCGTCGCAGTTTGCCGGTATTCGTACCGATGCGGATTTCAACCTCATTGGCGAGCCGCTGGTCATCTACTGCAAGCCACCGGCGGACTATCTGCCGGATCCGGAGGCGTGCCTGATTACCGGTATCACGCCGCAAAAGGCGATGAAGGATGGGCTGTGCGAGGCGGATTTCATTCGCCAGATCCACGAGCAATTCGCCACGCCGAATACCTGTGTGCTTGGCTACAACAGCATCCGCTTCGATGATGAAGTGACCCGCTACACCCTCTATCGCAACTTCTATGACCCCTATGCCTACAGCTGGCAGAACGGCAACTCCCGATGGGATATTCTCGACATGCTGCGGGCCTGCTATGCCCTGCGCCCGGAGGGGATCGAGTGGGCCTTTGACGATGAGGGCAAGCCGAGTTTCCGGCTGGAGAAGCTGACGGTTGCCAACGGCGTCGCCCACGCCAATGCTCACGATGCACTCTCGGACGTGCTGGCCACCATCGAGATGGCCAAGCTGGTGAAAAAAGCCCAACCCAAGCTGTTTGGTTATCTCTTTGATCTGCGTAACAAAAACAAGGTAAAGGCGCTGATTGACGTGGTGACCATGAAGCCGCTGGTGCACGTCTCCGGCATGTTCTCCCCCTGGCAGGGTTGTGCAAGCTGGGTCTCGCCACTTGCCTGGCACCCCACCAACCAGAACGCGGTGATCATGGTGGATCTGACCCGTGACCCCACCCCGCTTATCGAGCTCACGAGCGAGGAGATCCGCGAGCGCCTCTACACCAAGAAAGAGGAGCTGGGGGATCTGGCGGGCATTCCGGTCAAACTGGTACACATCAACAAGTGCCCGGTACTGGCGCCGGCCGCCACCCTGACCGCGGAGCGCGCCAACGAGCTCGGCATCAATCGGGAGCAGTGCCGCAAGAGCCTGGATCTGCTGCGCGCCCACCCCGAGGTGCGGGAAAAACTGGTGGAAGTGTTCAATCAGGAGTTCGCCGGCAGCAATGAGAGCGACCCCGATACCCAGCTCTACGCCGGATTCTTTGGCCATGGCGACAAGTCCACCATGGATCTGGTGCGTGCCACCCCCGCGGACCTGCTGGGTGAACGGGAGTTCGCCTTTACCGACTCCCGGCTGCCGGAAATGCTGTTCCGCTACCGCGCCCGCAACTGGCCGCACACATTGAGCGAAGCAGAGCAGAAACGCTGGCGCCTGCACTGCAGCGACTACTTCAGCCGCCGTCTGCCGGACTACGTGCCCCGTCTCGAGGCACTGGCCGAGCAGAACCAGAGTAACGAACGGAACTTTGCGATTCTAAAGAGTCTCTACCACTATCTGGAAGATTTATGAGTTGTGAGTAGTTTCACAATAAATCCTTCCCGCCCATCCCCTTCTTCAGGTCATAATGACGAAGGGGATTTCCCCAAAAACCAATATCTTGCAACATCCTGAGCGGATGTCTCCCAAGCAAGAGTTCTCTTTGGCCGAACGGAAGCCATTTGCTGATGCCTCGTCACCACGCACTGCTCGGATTACTGGCCCTGCTGCCGCTGGCAGCCAACGCCGCATACCGGTTCGATGTGCCGGATTATCTTGCTCGCCTGCCCGAGCAGACCTATCGCATCGTAGAACAGAACTTCAATACCCTTTATCAGCAGACTGATTTCACTCCCCTGATCACCAACAGCTACTTCAACGGCTCCCATCTCTACAAGTTTGTCGGGGTACCGCTGGCCATCAGCGCCCAGTCAGGTTTCCAGCTGGAGGTGTTTGGTCAGGTCTATAACCGCGCTTCGCAAGCCTATATGCACCTGAGCGAGGACATGTCCCTCTATCGGGTGATGCGAGTCGATCTGATGGGGAACCCCAATGATCAACTGGCCATCGGTTTTGGTCTGGGGGTGCCCATCACACCATTGCTGACCCTCAAGGCGATCGCCTCCGGCAGTGATATCCCGGGCTATGGCTCCGCCAAATACGCTGTCGGTTTTGAGTGGCGTTACTGAAAAACGTGACTGATAACCGCTGATTGAAACAATTCAGGCTCCGTGATGGAGCCTGAATTGTATGTGGTGATGCGGTGATCAGGTGTAGCGGATCACCCGCCCCTCGCCCCCTTGCAGGGTCACGGTTGTGCCGACTGCCTGCCCCTGCCAAAAATCGGTTCCCCCTTCTGGCAGCAGAAACTCCTGTGGTTGCCCCTCCCAGTTGAACAGGCAGAGCAGAGTGCCGCCCTCGGGCAGGCTTACTTCGCCGCAGGCAAAGTCCATCGACTCGAAACGGGCAGAAGGTGTCCGGGCCGCACAGAGCTCAAGCAGCTTGCGCAGTTGCGCCGCCTGCTCCTCATCGAGATCTTGCAGCCGATCACCCGCCAGCATCATGCCGCCGCTTGCCACCAACGCCGCCAGATGGAAACTGTATTCCGCCTGGCTTGCCTGCTGGCTTGGCAGATCCCGCAGACAGATGCAGTCGGGGTCGAGGGCCCAGAGCTTGTCGTTCTGCCAGGCGCGGCAGAAGGCCTCGCGGGCAATTTGGCGATAGCGGTGGCCATTGCGCTCCACGTCATCGCTCACCCGCATGCCGTGCACCAAGCCAAGGCTTGGCCAGATGGGGGCGTTGCAACCGAGCAGGAAGGCCCCTTCACCTGCACCACGCAGGATGGCGGCCATGCCGCGCCGATAGGCTTCAACCCGAGTGGCTGCCGGATCATGGAAACGGCCACCATGGATAGCGCCCCAGAAGTTGGCATCGAGCTTGAAGTAGTGGATGCCCCACTGCTCACGCAAAGTACGGAACACCCGCTCGAGGTGCACCTGCACCTCGGGGTGGGTACCGTCCAGCACATACCAGGGAGTACAACGCCAACCGCCATAGGTGACCCGCTCGGAGGGCAGCGGCAGACCGTCATCCCCCTTCACAAACCAGTCGGGGTGATCCTGAAACACCTGCGAACCTGGCTCTGCAATAAAGGGAGCGACCCAGAGGGCAGGCTCGCAGCCAGCCTGTTTGATCTCCGCAGCCAATGAAGCAACGCCTTGCTCGAACTTGGCCGACGGAGTGAGCCAGTCGCCCATCTTGGCCTGATAGCCGTCGTCGATCTGCACATAGCGCAACGCCGGGAAGCGCTCGGCGCGCACCTGCAGGTTCTCGCGAATATCGGCAGCGCTCACATCCGCGTAGTAGTGATACCAGGAGCACCAACCGCTCGGGCGCTCACTCACCTGGCCGATCAGCGAGCCATGTTCGACCTCGATCAGCTGTGCCAGCTCGGCCAGCAGATCTTCTCGCTCCGCTCCTTCGAGGCAGATCAGCGCCTCGCTCTGCCAGTGCTCACCGGCTACGAGTTTTCGCCCTTCGCAGTTCATCAGGATCTGCAAGCGACCATCGGGATAGAGGCGAAACTCTCCGCCAAAACGGTGGCAACTGGCAAAGGCAAGCAGCAGCCACCCCTTGTTATGCTCCACCAGCAACAGGTTGTGCATGGTGTGATAGCCGTTGTCATCGGTGATGCGATAGACGCTGGCATCGGGGCAACGGCCGACATGTTGTGGTGATTGCCAGCTACCCATGGTCTGAGCCAGCATCTGGAATCCTTCACCATAGATGGCGCTCTCCACCGGCAGGCCAAGCTTGCCATCAAACAGCACCCAGCGCTCAACCGGAGTGGCAACAGCGCCGGTGTTGTCGAGTCGCACCCGACACAGAGGCCCTTCCCACTGACGGGTTTGCAACAGATGGGGTGGCAACGCAGTATCGTTCGCCAGCTGGCGAACTCGGGACAAGAGGGATGTCATCACTACTCCTTGTAGTTCGAAAAAGGTTCTATCGGGCACTTTTCAAAAAATGCCAATCAAATCAGCTTCAAACGAACTGATTTCAGTTGTTATTGTTTTAATGCCGCGACCCGGCCTCTCTGGTAAACTGCGATTTTTCTTCCCAGTCGATGAGGTTCACGTGATCGCGCAACGCGCCTTGCTGTACTTTCGTGACTTTATGGTCATCGTCGCCTGCCTGCTGGCAGGCAAATCCGTGGCAGCCATCCTGCCGTTTGCCTTTCCCGGCAGCATCATCGGCATGCTGCTGCTGTTCGTGCTGCTCTCCCTGCAACTGATCAAGCTGCACTGGGTCGAGCTGGGGGCAGGCTTGCTGCTGCGCCACATGGGCGTGCTGTTCGTGCCGGTTGCGGTCGGACTGGTGGCCTGGCTTGAGCCCCTGCGCCAATCCTTCGGCGTCATCATGCTCTGCATCGTGCTCGGGATCGTGCTGATCCTCGCCACCGTCGGTCGGCTCTACCAGAGGATGAACAAATGATCTTCTGGCTAGCCATTCCCCTGACCCTGGCGCTCTATTTCGCCACCCGCGCCCTCTATCGACGCCTGCCCTGGCCCATCATCAATCCGGTGCTGGTGCCGACCGGGGTGATCATTGGACTACTACTCTGGCTCGATCTGCCCCTTGAGCAGTACGAGCGCGGCAGCAGCCCCATTACCATGCTGCTGGAACCCGCCGTGGTGGCGCTGGCGCTGCCGCTCTATCAGCAGGCGCGCCAGATCCAGGCCAAACTCAAGCCCATCCTAATCTGTGCCCTCGCCTCCGTCTTGATCTCGGTGTGCACAACCCTGCTGATCGGTCATTTTATGGGCACAGATCCGGCGCTGCTCGCCTCATTGGCGACCAAATCCATCACCACCCCGCTCGCTATGAGCGTCAGCCAGTCCATCGGCGGCATTCCCGCCATCGCGGCCGCAGTTGTTGTTGTTGTGGGAATTGTCGGCGCTCTGATCGGCTACCCGCTGCTCAGATTGCTGAAGGTGACCGACCCGGAAGCACAAGGGCTCGCCATGGGGGCCTGTGCCCACGCCATCGGCACCGCCACCTCCGCCGAGAAGGGGATCACCCAGGGCGCCTTTGCCTCGCTCGCCATGGTGGTATGCGGGATCCTCACCGCAGCCGTCGCTCCCCTCCTCTTTGCCATCTATCACTGGCTCACCTGACCGATGATTAGCCACCCCGACAGCTCTGCAGCGCTGTCGGGGTGCGACCTGCCGCACAATTTGCACAAGACAAACGTTTCCATTACCATCCCCCTCCGTTTGCCCGTCAGGGCGTGAGCCTGCTCACACATTTACCCGAGCTTGCTCCCTACAATGGCCGCCCAATTGGCCTTTGAGGACACACTATGCATCCCCGTTTTGCCAAGCCATTCGATACCCTCTCTGCCCCGCTCAAAGCAGCCGTGCAGCCCATGCTGGATAGTGCCGACTTCAACGCCCGCTTCACGCCGGAGCAAGTCGCCACCCTGAAAGCCGCCACAGGTCTCGATGATCGCGCTCTGCGCCTCGCCCTGTTGCCACTGGCCGCCGCCTGCTCGGTGGCGCCCATCTCCAAGTTTTATGTCGGTGCTATCGCCTGCGGCCTGAGTGGCACCTGGTACTTCGGTGCCAACATGGAGTTTGCAGGACAAGGTCTGTTCCACTCGGTCCACGCCGAGCAGTCCGCCATCTCTAACGCCTGGCTGGGTGGCGAGACCGGGATAAGCGAAATCACCGTCAACTACACCCCCTGCGGCCACTGCCGTCAGTTCATGAACGAGCTGAGCACCGCCAAGATCCTGAAAGTCTCTCTGCCCGATGACTTGAGCGCCCTGCAATCCTTCCTGCCCCACTCGTTTGGTCCGGCGGATCTCGACATCACTGATGCGCTGATGAGCCCGCAGGATCACGCAGAGCTTGAGCTTCAAAGCGAAGACCCGCTGTGGCAGGCCGCGCTGGCAGCTGCCCGTCAAAGCTACGCCCCCTACAGTCAGGGCTATGCCGCGGTGGCGCTGCAGTTTGCCGATGGCCGCATCTTCTCTGGCCGCTACGCCGAGAACGCCGCCTTCAACCCCAGCCTGCCGCCGATGCAGATGGCCTGCGCCCATGCGGTGCTTAACGGTGAAGATCTCGCCACCATCCGCCGCGCCGTGTTGCTGGAGAACAAAAACGGCCAGATCAGCCAGCGTGACTCCGCCCAGTCCACTCTTAAGGCGCTGGGCTCGGTCGAGCTGGAGTATCAGGCGGTCTGACCCGGTTTGCGTCTATAAACGAAAGCCCCCGCACCTTGGTGCGGGGGCTTTTTTACTGGGCCGTTTAACCGGGAGCGACCGGTGATCTTCACGGTTTGGCGCGGTTGATCACCCCGTCTGACCGGTTGCTGATCAGACCGGTTTCAGCCGCGCAGTGAAGTGGCGCAGCAGCGGCGGCTCGTAGTCGAAGGTGAGCCCGCGAATGTCGCTGGCCCGCGCTTTCAACGCGATCAGGCAGTCGGCCACATAGTCCATGTGATCCCGGGTGTAGACCCGGCGCGGAATGGTAAGACGCAGCAGCTCGAAGTCCGCCGCCACCTGCTTGCCGGTGGCTGGATCGCGCCCGAGCAGCAGGGAGCCAATCTCCACCCCGCGCACGCCCCCTTCCAGATAGAGCTCGCAGGCGAGCGCATGGGCCGGGAACTGCTCGGCCGGAATATGGGGCAGCAGCTTCTTGGCATCCACAAACACCGCATGGCCGCCGGTGGGGGTCTGGATCGGGATGCCCGCCTCGGCCAACCGCTCGCCGAGATAGGCCACCTGACTGATACGGTAGGTGAGATACTCCTCATCCATCCCCTCGCGCAGGCCGATGGCGAGCGCCGCCATATCCCGCCCGGCAAGGCCGCCATAGGTGACAAACCCCTCCATCGCCACGCAGCGCACCTGCACCGCGCGGAACAGGTCGAGATCTTCTTTGAAGCAACACAACCCGCCGATATTGACCAGCCCGTCCTTCTTGGCCGACATGGTGAAGATGTCCCCCAGCGCAAACATCTGGTGCACTATCTCCTTGATGCTGTGCTTGGCATAGGCCGGCTCCCGCTCCTTGATAAACCAGGCGTTCTCGGCAAAGCGGGCAGCGTCGATCACCACCGGAATATGGTGGCGACGGGCCAGTTCGGAGACCGCTTCCATATTGGCCATGGAGACCGGCTGGCCACCGGCACTGTTGCAGGTCACCGTGATGATGATGCCGGCCACGTTGGCGGCCCCCAGGGTCTCGATGGTGTCGCTCAGGCGAGGAAGGTCAAAATCCCCCTTCCAGGCGTAAGGGGCCGTGGTGTCGAGGGCTTTCGGGGTGAGCAGGTTGATGGCCCGCGCGCCAGCCAACTCCACATGGGCTTTGGTGGTGTCGAAGTGGTAGTTTGAGATAAAGACCGGCGCCTTGCCCCGGCAACGCTTGACCAGCTCGGGGAAGAGGATCTGCTCCGCCCCGCGCCCCTGGTGAGTGGGCATCACATGCTGGTAACCAAAAATCTCGCGCACCGTGCGCTCCAGCTCTACGAAGTTGCGGCTGCCCGCATAGGCCTCATCCCCCATCATGATGCCAGCCCACTGACGGTCGGACATGGCACCGGTGCCGCTGTCGGTCAGCAGATCGATATAAACATCTTCGGCCAGCAGCAGGAAGGGGTTCCAGCCAGCGGCCTCGAGGGCAGCGCGGCGCTCGGCGCCAGTGGTCTGTTTGATGGGCTCGACCATCTTGATACGAAACGGCTCGGGTATACGACGCATATAAGACTCCTCACCGGCGCGGGGCCAGTGTGTTTGAAATCGGAATTGGCAAAGAGGCCGGGGCGATCAGGGTCGTCCGGCTGACAAATTCAAACGGCGGGTGCCGCCAATCAGCGGTGAGGAAAGTCGAAGGTGAGAATGGGATCCCGGGTATACCAGTGGGCGAGCAGGCAAGCTGCCCGGGGCGTAGCTGTCATGATTGGCATCACTCCCCTCCATATCGGTTGTAGACAGTCGGTGGCCAACAAGATCCATAGATGGATGCTGCCAACGGGCAGCCTCGCCACGTTAACGGCTGGTTAATTGGCAAACAAGTGGCGCACCGACGGGCTGTGCGCCCGCTCACAAAGTGGGCATCTGCGCGGCAAACCGGCAGCGAGGTTGATCCGCCCGCGCCCCCGCTTCGTTATTCTCCCTACCCACACGCCACATCCCCCATCAGCCAAGGCCGGAAGCCATCATGCATCGCAAACCCCATCTGCCCGAGAAGATCTGCCCCGTCTGCCAGCGCCCCTTCAGCTGGCGGCGCAAGTGGGCGCGCAGTTGGGAGGAGGTTCGCTACTGCAGCGAACGCTGTCGCCACGCTCGTCTCCGTAACCATCAACATAATGAGGAGCCAGCCTGATGGAGCTGCGCCTGATTCTCGGCGATCAGCTGAACGCCGCTCACAGCTGGTTTCGCACCCCGGATCCGGCAATCTGCTACCTGATGGCGGAGGTGCGTCAGGAGACCGACTACTGCCACCACCATCGTCAGAAAGTGCTTGCCTTCTTTGCCGCCATGCGCGCCTTCGCGGCGGCCCTTGGCAAGGCGGGCCACCGAGTCTGTTACCTGACTCTTGATGAGAGTGCCCGCTGGCCCGACTTGCCCAGCCTGCTGGCAGCCCAAATCGCGGCGCATCAGGCCGACAGCTTTGCCTGGCAGAGCCCGGACGAGTGGCGCCTCGCCAGCCAGTTGAAAAGCTGGGCGGCGGGTATTGCCATCCCTGCTACCGAGGTGGAGAGCGAACATTTTCTCACTCCCCGCGATGGCTGGCAGCGTTACCCCCACAGCCGGATGGAGTTCTTCTACCGCGCCCTGCGAAAGCAATATCAAGTGCTGCTCGATGAGCACGGCCAACCCCTTGGCGGGCGCTGGAACTTCGATGACGAGAACCGCGCCAAGCTGCCGGAGCGTCAGCCGATCCCGGAACCCCTCACCTTTGCCAACGAGGTGAGCGAGATTGATGCCATGCTGACCCGCCACGGGGTCAGCACCATCGGCGAGGCGGATGCCAGCAGACTGCCGTGGCCCATCACAAGACGTCAGAGTCGCGAGCTGCTGGCCCATTTTCTCGCCCACTGCCTGCCCCACTTTGGCCGCTATCAGGATGCCCTGAGCGAGCGGGGCTGGAGCCTGTTTCACAGCCGACTGTCGTTTTCCCTCAATAGCAAGATGCTTCATCCGCTTGAGGTGATTCGGGCCGCCGAGACCCATTGGCAGGCCAATCAGGCCACCATCACGTTGGCGCAGGTGGAGGGTTTTATCCGCCAGATCCTCGGCTGGCGCGAGTTTGTCCGTGCCCTTTACTGGGAGAAGATGCCCGACTACCAGCAGACCAATTTTCTCGGGGCCAAGCGGCCGCTGCCCAGCTTTTTCTGGAGCGGCGAAACCAGGATGACCTGCGTGCGTCACGCCATCAACCAATCCCTTGAGCACGGTTACGCCCACCATATCCAGCGGCTAATGGTGACTGGTAACTTTGCCCTGCTGGCGGGGATCGATCCTGACGAGGTGGATGACTGGTATCTCGGCATCTATGTGGATGCCATCGAGTGGGTGGAGCTGCCCAACACCCGTGGCATGAGCCAGTTTGCCGATGGCGGCCTGATGGGCAGCAAGCCCTACGCCAGCAGCGGCGCCTATCTCGAGCGGATGGGCCACTACTGCAAGGGGTGCCACTATCAGGTCAAAGCCCGCCACGGTGATGGGAGCTGCCCCTTCAACAGCCTCTACTGGCACTTTCTCTGGCGCAATCGGGACAAACTGGGCGGCAATCCCCGCCTCGCCCTCCCCTATGCCAACTGGGATGGCCAAGCCGCAGCGCAACAGCAGGCCATTCTGGCGACGGCGGAGCAGTACCTGATCAAGCTGGAGCAGTTGTAAGCGGACCATGTCCCCTGGCGCATTCACACTGACAAGAGCGCAGCGATTTACGCTGGCAATCAGGCGCGTCATCGCACCAAACACCAGCCTGTGACCGGCAAGCAGACGGAGATCCCAATCCTGCGCAGAGCAGTTGAATATCCTGTGGCGGCTGATTATGGTGGTGGCCACATCAGGAGATCAGTCAAGGAAAGACGATATGGAGATAGTGGTTCTCGGTGGCGGCGTGATCGGGGTAACCAGCGCCTGGTATCTGGCCAAAGCGGGTCACAAGGTGACTCTGCTGGAGCGACAAGGTGGCGTCGCCCTTGAAACCAGCCATGCCAACGCCGGGCAGATATCCCCGGGTTACGCGGCCCCCTGGGCGGCCCCCGGCATCCCCCTCAAGGCCGCCAAGTGGATGCTGCAAAAGCATGCCCCCTTCACTGTGCGCCCCACTGCCGACCCCTTCCAGCTACGCTGGATGCTCAGAATGCTCGCCAACTGCACCCCGACCGCCTATGCCACCAACAAGGGGCGCATGGTGCGTCTGGCCGAATACAGCCGCGACTGCATGAAGCTGCTGCGCGACGAGTTGAGCATCGATTACGAAGGGCGCCAGCTCGGCACCCTGCAGCTGTTTCGCAGCCAATCCCAGCTCGATGCCAGTCAGCGCGATATCGAGGTGCTGGAGGAGTATGGCGTCCCCTACCAATCCCTTGATGCCAGCGGCTGCGAAGCGGCAGAGCCTGCGCTGGCGCGGGTGCGCGGCAAAATCGTCGGCGGCTTGCGTCTGCCCGGCGACGAGACCGGCGACTGCTTCCGCTTCACCAAGGCCCTTGCCCTTGAAGCCGAGAAGCTCGGGGTCAAGTTCGTCTTCAACTGCGATATCGACGAGATTGAGCAAGCCCGTGGCCGAGCCGTGGCGGTGCGGGCAGGCGAGCAGCGCTATCGCGCCGATGCCATCGTCTGTGCGCTCGGCAGCTATGCCACCGGCTTTTTGCGGCCGCTGCTGCGCCCGCTCGGGCTGGAGCTGCCGGTCTATCCGGTCAAGGGCTACTCCCTCACCCTGCCGATGATCAACGCCGAGGCCGCCCCGCGCAGTACCGTGCTCGACGAGACCTACAAGGTGGCCATCACCCGTTTTGACGAGCGGATCCGGGTCGGCGGCATGGCGGAGCTGTCGGGCTACAACCTCGCCTTGAATCCGAGGCGCCACGACACTCTGGCCATGGTGGTCGGCGATCTCTTCCCCGAGGGGGGCGATATCAGCCAAGCCGAGTTCTGGACCGGACTGCGCCCCATGACACCGGATGGCACCCCACTGGTGGGGCCGAGCCCCATTCCCGGCCTCTGGCTCAATACCGGCCACGGTACATTGGGCTGGACCATGGCGGCCGGCTCGGGTCAGCTGTTGTGCGATCTTATCAGCGGCAGCGAGCCCGCCATCAGCGATGAGGGGCTCACCCTCGCCCGTTACGGCTAGACGCCCACACAGTCGGGCTGTTTCTCTCGCCAACTGCGCCCTCAGACAACAGCAGAGGACCTCCTCAACCGCTTTATTGACAGGCCACCGCCATAAACGGTGGCCTTTTCGTCTGATGTTGACCTTCTCGCTCCCCGTCTGCCTGAGCGGTGCGCTGGCTGCCGGTTAATGCAGCAAACGGCACAGAATATTGCGCAATTCGACTTGCGCAAGCCGTCACAATCCGTAATGTGGATAGACGCATTTTTCGCAGCGCATATTTTTTAACTGGCCTGTAAACCGCTTGTAAACAGGCGTCGCCAGACAAGGGGTTACGGGTGTCACCACGAGTTTCTTTAGCAGCAATCCAGGGTAGGACAATATGAAAAAAGTAGGTTTGGTCGGTTGGCGTGGCATGGTGGGATCGGTTCTGATGAGCCGGATGCAGGAAGAGCAGGATTTCGCCCATATTCAACCCACATTCTTCACCACCTCCCAGGCCGGTGAGGCCGCGCCCAACTTCGGCGTCGATGCCGGTACTCTGCAAGACGCCTTCGATATCGAGGCGCTGGCCAAGCAGGATATCATCATCACCGCGCAAGGCGGCGACTACACCAAGGATGTCTATCCGCGCCTGAAAGCCGCTGGCTGGCAGGGTTACTGGATTGACGCCGCCTCCTCCCTGCGGATGGAGAAAGACGCCGTCATCATTCTGGATCCGGTCAACGGCGATGTCATCGAGCAGGCCCTGAACGATGGCATCAAGACCTTCGTCGGCGGCAACTGCACCGTCAGCCTGATGCTGCTGGCCCTCGGCGGCCTGTTCAAGGCCAATCTGGTGGAGTGGGTGAGCGTGGCGACCTATCAGGCAGCCTCCGGTGGCGGTGCCCGCCATATGCGCGAGCTGGTCACCCAGATGGGGATGCTGCGTGACGAAGTGGCGGTTGAGCTGGCCGACCCTGCCTCCGCCATCCTCGACATCGAGCGCAAGATCACTGAAAAGACGCGCTCCGGCACCCTGCCGGTGGACAACTTCGGCGTACCGCTGGCCGGTGGCCTTATCCCCTGGATTGACACCAAGCTCGACAACGGCCAAAGCCGTGAAGAGTGGAAGGGTCAGGCCGAGACCAACAAGATTTTGGGTATCGAGAATGCCGTCATTCCGGTGGATGGTCTCTGCGTGCGGATCGGTGCCCTGCGCTGCCACAGCCAAGCCTTTACCATCAAGCTGAAAAAAGATGTGCCGCTGGCGGAGATCGAATCCCTGCTGGCCGCCCACAACGACTGGGTGAAAGTGATCCCCAACGATCGCGACATCACCGCCCGCGAGCTGACTCCGGCGGCCGTCACCGGCACCCTCAGCATTCCGGTGGGTCGTCTGCGCAAGCTCAATATGGGCCCGGAGTATCTGGCCGCTTTTACCGTGGGTGACCAGCTGCTGTGGGGCGCCGCCGAGCCGCTGCGCCGCATGCTGCGTATCCTGCTGGCGCGTTAATCCGCCACAGAAGCAGATACAACAAGGGCGGGGAGTCACACTCCCCGCCCTTTTTATTGCCTGTTTTTATAAGCCCTTTAGCAGGCTCTCACTCTTGCTGTCACTTAAAGGAGAATGCGCTGGCACCCGCTGTAGATCTCGGCCCGCCCGGGGCGGCAAAAACCCACCAGCGTCAGCCCGGTCTGCTCGGCCCGCTCGACCGCGAGCTCGGTGGCGGCCGAGATGGCGAGCAAGATCTCCACCCCGGCGCTGGCGCACTTTTGCACCATCTCGAAGCTGGCGCGGCTGGTCACCAGAATGGCACCGTCACGGCGACCCGTGCGGCACAGATGGCCCACCAGCTTGTCCAGTGCAATATGGCGTCCCACATCTTCGCGAATGGCGAGAATATTGCCCTCACCATCCAGATGCACTGCCGCATGGGTAGCACCGGTGCGCTGGCCCAGCAGCTGGAGCGGGCGCAGCGCGCTCAGCACCTTGTCGATATGCCCTACCGCCAGACGCTGGCTGTCAGGCAGCGCTGGCTGGGTGCGGATCACCTGCTCAAGACTCTCGCTGCCGCAGATGCCGCAACCGGTGCGCCCCGCCAGGGTGCGCCGCTTCTCTTTGAGGCGATGGACGCAGCGATTGGCCAACGTGATATGCAGCTCAATCCCCTGACAGCCGTTAATTTGCTCGATGTCGTGGATATCGAGCAGGCTGTCGATGATCCCCTCGGATAGCGAAAAACCGATAGCGAAATCCTCCAGATCGGAGGCCGAGCACATCATCACGCTGTGGGCAATGCCGCTGTAGACCAGCGCCACCGGCGTCTCGGAGGGCAGCTCCATCTCGCTGTCGCAGGTCAAGGTATCGGCGCGGTAGTGCACTACCTCGCGGTGGATGGCGCAGCGGGCCAGCTCGTTTTGTTCGCTCTGCTCTCTTTGTTCTCTCTGCTCGCACTGTTCGTTCTGTTTTTGCTCGCTCCGCGCCTCAAGCTCTATGGCCTCTCTCATGGTGCGACCCCATCGATGATCTCGGGATCCCGGGCCGAAATGCCGAGCCGCTTCATTTTCGAAAGCAAGGTGGTGCGCTTCATGCCGAGGCGGTTGGCCGCCCCCCGCTCGCCAGCGACGATGCCGTTGCAGTCACGCAGGGCGGCGATGATCGCCTCACGCTCATCAATCGGCCCCTCCTCGGCAAAGAGCGGCGAAGCGGGCTCGTCGTAAACCAGGGTCTCAATCTTGTGGTAACCCTTGAGGGGCATCAGCTCATCGGGCGAGAGGTTGAGCACATGGCCGCGGGTCATCACCACAGCGCGCTCGATGACGTTCTCCAGCTCGCGGATATTGCCGTACCAGGGGAGTGACACCAGCATCTTCATGGCATCGGCGGGGATCGAGGTGATGGTGCGGCGCATCCGCTTCGCAATCTTCTTGATAAAGAAATTGACCAGCAGCGGGATATCCTCGCGGCGCTCGCGCAGCGGCGGCAGCTCGATGGGAAAGACATTGAGGCGGTAGTAGAGATCGCTTCTGAAACGCTTGTTCTTGACCATGGAGAGCAGATCGCAGTTGGTGGCGGCCACCAGCCGCACATCCACTGCGATGGGGTTGCTGTTGCCCACCCGCTCCAGCTCGTGCTCCTGCAATACCCGCAACAGTTTGGGCTGCAAATCCAGCGGCATATCCCCCACTTCGTCGAGGAACAGGGTGCCCTTGTGGGCCCGCTCGAAGCGGCCGATGCGCTGGGTCAGGGCACCGGTGAAGGCCCCCTTTTCGTGGCCAAACAGATCGCTCTCGATAAGGCCGGTGGGGATGGCGGCGCAGTTCACCTTCACCATCTCGTGGTCGTGGCGGGCACTCAGGGCGTGAATGGCCTGGGCGATCAGCTCCTTGCCGGTACCGGTCTCGCCGAGGATCAGCACGGTACTGTCGCTCTCGGCCACCAGCCGCACCTTCTCCAGCACGCTCTCCATCACCGCGCTCTGGTAGATGATGTGGGGGAACTCCCCCTGCATCTGCGGCTCGTTGATGCGAATGGTCTTCTCTTTTGCGCCGTTGGTGTTGGAGATCTCCTGCTGCGCCTGCACGTTGTTCATGGCTATGGCGGTGCGCGCCGCCACCTGCTCCAGCAAGGAGATATCGATATCGGCAAAGAAGTCGGCGTTGGGGTGCGAGAGGATCAACACCCCCAGCAGGTTGCCCCGATAGCGCAGCGGCAAAATGCAGGAGCTGTCGGCCTCGGGCGGCAGGATCTGGGAGGTAAAGCGGCAGCGATTGCTGCAGCCGTGGCCGTGCTCGCGATAGACAAAAAACGGCTCGCTGTGGCCAAGGGCCCCCTGCAGGCACTTCTTTTCGAAACAGGAGTGATCGATGATGCCCGGTTGATCGCTCTGGTGCTGATTGACCAGATAGCTCTTGAAGCTGTCGGAGGTGGCGTTGTACTCCGCCAGACACAAGCTGCTGATGCCGAAGTGGTGATGCAGGATAGCAAACAGGCTCTTGGGCAGCTCGGCGATGCGCACCAGCTTGATTACCGCGTTGGTCACATCCACCAGAATTTTGCAGCTGTCGCGCTCAAGGCGCAGGGAGTTGGCCTGCTCCAGGGTGCGCTCCTTGTCGAGCACGTTCTCCAGCGCAATGGCGATAATGGCCGCCAGCTGGGTCAGCTTGGCGAGGGTCTCCATGGTGAAACTGTCGAGCTGGGTGTTGATAAACTCGACCCCGCCCAAGTGGCTGCGGGCGGTGGTGATGGGGAGCTGGCAGTAGGAGCGCAACCCCCCGTAGACCCCTTCGCGATCCAGCGCCGGGCAGCGATTCTCAAAGCGGGCGGCAGCGAGAATGATGGCCTGTTCCGGGGTCTCTTTGGTAGGACGGGGGGAGAGGTGCAGCTCTGCCTTGGGGCAGACCAGATGCTTTGGGCCGGAATGTCCCATGAAGTAGAAGATGGCCTCCTCGTCCGCACCCATGTTGAGGATCAGGTTGACCCGGGTTACGCCGCCGAAGCTGGCATCTATCTTGTTGATTTTGTGGATAAAATCATCGAGCGTCACGGCCGACAGGAGGGATTTGGAGAGCAGGAGGAAACCGTCGTCCCAGATGGGAGAGATCTCGTCCAGGGGGATGGCACTCACATTTAGCATTGCGGCCTCACGTTATATCGATTTAGTCACCAGTCAGGCTGTCCATGCCATCGCATCACGACAAGCACCCGTCACCAAAATAAATAGCCGCAGCCCGTAAAAGCGGCTGCCAATAAGAAAAGCGGTGACGAAAATTGTCGCATGTTGCAATTCCAGAGTTGTTATTAACGAACGACAACAAAAAGTAACATCGTTATCGGGAGATATATTGGAATGGCGACTCATCATAGATGAGCTCAAATTTCATTACAATCCGATTTAATATATCTGATGGCCATATTTAACCGGTTATTTCATCAGTTCTTGATCTCAATTAAGGCGCCCGAAAAGTGGGCCGCCGTCAACTGTCAGATCTGTCTCTCCTCTTCGCTGACTGCGGGTTTCAAGATGGCGTTTGCTGCCCATTCATCGGCAATTTATGAAGTGATGATCCGGCTATGGCAGCACTTCAGGCCACCGAAGATAAAGAGGGCCGACAAGCTCTGGAAGGCCATCAGCAGCCAGCTGGCGTTGTCGGCAAGCTCGGTGGTGACGCTCTGGTGCGTGAGGTAGACCAGCAGGGTGATCACCCCCAGCAGCAGGCCGTTGATCAACGTGGTGGAGATAAACCCGATCAGCCAGGCACTGGAAATACTCAAGGCAGAAAATACGCTACTCATGGCGAGCCTTGCTGCCATAAAACAGCCGAAAAAACCGAAGCCGAGCAGAAATATCATCTCGTCGCGCCAAATATAGCAACCTATTCCCAGCAATATCGCCGCCAGATAGGTGCCAATATAGAAAAGTCCGAATAAGCGACCAATTTCATGTTGCATCATTTACTCCCCTTTTTTTGGGTAATAAAAGGGTGCCCGACTCGATAAATCCGAGTCGGGTTCCCTTATTTGTGCAGAACCTCTTTTTTAGGGCGATCAGCCTTTGGCTGCGCTGCGCAATTTCGCCTTGAGCGCGCTGTATTCAGTCTGGACGTAGACTTCCGCCTCAGGCTGATTGTCGATGCGCTCGATCTTCACCGCACAGTACTTGTACTCCGGCGTGTGGGAGACGGGATCGACGTGCTCGATGGTGAGCTCGTTGCAGGCCCCGATCCACCACTGGTAGGTCATGTAGACCACCCCGGAGTTGACCCGGTCGTTGTAGTTGGCGCGGGTGATCACCTTGCCACGGCGCGACGAGATCCAGACCAGCGCCTGATCCTTCACCCCGAGCTTTTTGGCATCGCTCGGGTGGATCTGCACATAGCCCGGCTCATCGGCCAGGGTCTGCAGCGCCGAGCAGTTGCCGGTCATGGAGCGGCAGGAGTAGTGACCCACCTCGCGCACGGTGGAGAGCACCAGCGGGTACTCGGCACAGGGCTGCTCTAGCGGCGGCCGCCACTCGGAGGCAATCAGCTGACCCTTGCCGCTCGGGGTGGTGAACACATTCCCCTCGAACAGAGTGCTGGTGCCCGGGTGATCCTCGGTCGGGCAAGGCCACTGCACGCTCTTGAGATCGGCCATCTTGTCGTAGCTGACCCCGGCATAGAGCGGGCAGAGCGCACGCATCTCGTCCCAGATCTCTTCGGTGTTGTGGTACTCCATGGGATAACCCATGGCGGTCGCCATCAGCGAAAAGATGGCCCAGTCCGGTTTCACGTTCTCGGGGGGCGTCACCGCCTTGTAGAAGCGCTGGAAGCCGCGATCCGCCGAGCTGTAGACCCCTTCGTGCTCGCCCCAGCTGGTGGCGGGCAGAATGACGTCGGCCATCTCGGCGGTCTGGGTCATGAAGATATCCTGCACGATCACCAGCTCCATCCCCGCCAGAGTGCGGCGGAACTGACCGAGATCTGCCTCGGTCTGGGCCGGATCTTCACCAAAGATGTAGAAGGCCTTGCACTTGCCCTCCTCCACCTTGTGGCCAAGCTCGGTCAGGCGATAGCCGGGCTTTTGAGAGAGCGACGCCACGCCCCACGCCTTGGCGAACTTGGCGCTGATCTCGGGATCGGCCACCGACTGATAGCCCGGGAACTGGTGCGGCAGCATCCCCATGTCACAGGTGCCCTGCACGTTATTCTGACCGCGCACCGGCCCGCAACCGGTACCGCGGCGACCGAAGTTGCCGGTCAGCAGCGCCAGACCCGCGAGCCCCTTGACCACGTCCACCGCCTGACCGTACTGGGTCACCCCCATGCCCCACAGGATCATGGACGCAGGCGACTCGGCATAGGTGCGAACGGCGGCGCGGATATCGGCGGCTTTGAGGCCGGTGATCCCCTCCACATATTCCGGGGTGTACTTGGCCACCGTCGCCTTAAAGGTCTCGAACCCTTCGGTGTAGTTGGCGACAAATGCCTTGTTGTAGAGCCCTTCGTTAATCAACACGTTGGCGAAGGCGTTCACCAGCGCCATGTTGGAACCGTTTTTGAGCGGCAGCCACTGATCGGCGATACGGGCGGTCTCCACCATGCGGGGATCACACACAATCACCTTGGCCCCGTTTGCCTTCGCCTTGAGGATATGGCGAGCGACGATGGGGTGAGAGTCCGCAGCGTTGTAACCAAACACTAGCAGGCACTTGGTCTCTTGAATTTCGGGAATGGCGTTGCTCATGGCGCCGTTGCCTACAGTTGTCTCCAGACCGGAGACTGAGGGTGCGTGTCACACCCTCGCGCAGTGGTCGACGTTGTTCGTCCCAATCACCGCACGGGCAAATTTCTGCATCACATAGTTGGCTTCATTGCCGGGGCCACGGGCAGAGCCGGTGGTCATGATGGCGTCCGGGCCATATTTCGCCTTGATGGCAGAGAGACGGCTGCTGGCGAACTCGATGGCTTCGTCCCAGGAGACCGCCTCGAACTTGCCACCGCGTTCGCGGCGGATCATCGGGCTCTTGAGACGGGGGGTCAGCAGGTTGGTGTCGTTCAAAAAATCCCAACCGTAATAGCCCTTGAGGCAGAGCTGCCCCTCGTTGGTCCGGCCGTTGGCGCCTTCGGCCCCCACCACCTTGTCGTTTTCAACCAGCAGGTTGATTTTGCAACCGGTGCCGCAATAGGGGCACACGGTAATGACTTTTTTCATGACTCACACTCTTGTTTGTTAACGAAAAACGGCTCGGCAAGCCCGCTCACACCCGCGCCGGCATCGCCAGCAGTGCCTCGGCACTGGCCAGCTGCTTCTGCCGGTTCAGGTTTTCAAGATGCTCCGGCGTGACCAGCCGCAGCGCCTGGGTCGGACACACCTCGACACAGGCCGGGCCAGCCTCGCGGTGACGGCAGAGATCGCACTTGAGCGCCTGCGCCTTGGTCTGCGGACGCTTGAAGAGCGAATCGGCAGCGGGTGCCACCTCTTTGAGCACCACCGCCATGGCGCCGTAAGGACAGGCCACCACGCAGGACTTGCAGCCGATGCAGCGCTCCTGCAACACCTTGACGCAACCATCCTCGCTGACGATGGCATTGTTCGGGCAGGCCATGGCGCACGGCTTGTCTTCACACTGGCGGCAGAGCACCGGCGTGGTCACCTTGCTGCCCACGATCACCTTCAGGCGCGGCTGAAAGTAGCTGTCCCTGGAGACCAGATGTCCATCCTCGATGGCAAGATGCAGGCCGCCCTCCCGCTCAAGGGTCCCGCTGCAAGACCCTGACTGGTGCGAAACGGCGCAGGCCACCTCACAGGTACGACACCCAATACAGAGACTGGGATCTGCAATCACGAAGCTGTTCATAGAGAGGGATCCTAAATGGTTCGTTACACCGGGCCGCCCGCCGACAGGCAAAGAGGCGGCCAGCCCCCCACAAAGCATTTATCAGACCAAAAAGGGCCGAGGGTGCGATAAAAATTCACAAGCAACTGAAATTAAAGGAGTAATCAGAAATGAATACGTGCAACTTGCCGCTCCTGACGAGGGTGACGACGGGCTGGGAAGTGTGATCGACACGACAAAAGTGACGAGCTCGACACCGGCTGACCAGCCCCTGCCCCAGCCGTATAACGGAGCCGTTTGAAGGAGTTTGCAGCCAGGATCGGCCGCCCCAAACCGGGCAAGCGGAGGAACGAAATCCCAGGAGAAAAGCCATACCAAGGGCCAAAAATGGGCTGTACAGCACGCCAAAGCCGCTTTGGGCGACGGCAAGTTGTTTGGTTTTACTATCGAGCTGGCAGACAATCATCAAGTCAAACCGAACAAAAATGAGCCACTTATTGACTGATTTGTTGAGCCAGAGCCGGTTTTAGGCCCCTGCCTCTTCAGTTTTCTATCCCTCCGGTTAATATGTGCCACTTGGCAACCAGCTCCGTTGGGGTCGTTTCCATGCAGATAAGCAATACAAAACTACAGGTAAAAAGCAGCAGACTAGGGGCTGGAACTTAGGGGCGGTAGCGATGACATAACGCAACTCTAAGATGGACTTCAACCAAAAATTATTTCTACTTTTTTAGCCAGGACATCAAGCAGATAACAGCATATGTCCAATTGATATGCACAAGATACTTTCAGGAAAAAAATGGAACTTGTTAACTATCACCCCGTAATGGTCAGTTATGACGGGAACGGAGACAGAATAAAATCTCATCGGATGAAAGCAAGTTATGTATCATCTAGCATCAATGGTTTAGACACCATATACAAAGAGGCTTTTAAAGAAGCGAATAAGATCTATAAATCTCAAGTTAATATTGACACGTTGTTAGAAGGTGGATTCAAAGAGGGATCTTTATGGTGGTTACTACAGCTTTTTACACGGGAAAGTGAGTCACAAATACAGATCAATAAAACATCTATAATAAATTCTGTGATTCAATCCATCCAATCTGCAATAAATTTATTGAAGCAAATGGATATGAGCACAACAGAAATATTGATAAAAGAGACTCATGATGGCTATGAGATAGATATAAATGGTGAAAAAGTTGTTTTGAATGAACTTCAGTGTGCAATTTTGACCAACCCAAAAATTCGCTCTGCAATTAGTGATGTTGCGGCTCCTCTAACCGAGGATGGTATTGATTCCTTAACAATTGACCATGGTTCATCCATTTGTCAAAAAATAAAAATATCAAAAGAAGACAATAATAACTTAGTAGTAAAAAGAAATCATAGGCATATTATCGAAGAAGGAAAAATATCCGGCTTTTACTACGTTGAAACACTAAGCTATAACCCCAAAGCAAAATGGAAGTTAATTTCTAAAGACAACCCAGCCAATAGCATTACCGTTGTTATTACAGATTCTGTTTTTTTAAAACGAGTCTCAGATAACCAAGAACGTTTTTCAAAAGATGACTTACTTAAAATTGAGGGTGTATGGTATAAGGAGAGAGTGAAGTTGACAGGTAAAACCTTTATAAACTATACGGTAACGGATGTAAGGGAACATATACCTGCCGAGGAACGACAATGGAAACTTCTATAATAATATCTATAGCAATCGTGTTTGCTATCATCCTTAACTATATTAAGCCGATTATTATTCATCGAATTAGAACTAGAAAAGTACGTGTAATTGTAATTGATCGTCTTGGCCATAAAAACATTAATACTTTATATTTATATCCTGATGACCCTCTATGGGAAGTCATCCAAGCTCATAGAGGTGATAAGCATGTCTCATGAGTTACAACCTCAACATACAAAAGAAATTCAAAAAACTGATATATTAAGTAGTGCTGCTATCACCGCACTAATAACTTTTATTGTCCTAACTTGGTCAAAAACAATTCCTTCTGATTCAGCTATATTTCCATATGTTACAGAGCAAACTATATCATTCGTTGCTGGTCTTGCCTCCTATCTTGTCACAATCACTTTAGCTTACCTAAGATATGAAGTGCGCTTATTGTTATATCGGAGAGACTACACAAAGAAAATTAAATATTTAGACCAAATCATCGACACTACCTCTTGTCCAAAAACCAAAGCCGATTTGGAAAGACAAAAGAACACTCTATTGATTGCTGCCGCCAAGGCTATTTCTGAAGAAAAGGTGTGATAATAAATTTGATTTTACACACATTAGCTCATTCTATCACGATTGTTGAACTTGACGTCTTCAACATCCATAAAATGGAAATCACTCAGAATTCATTAATAGCCAACATTAATGGGCAAATAAAAACCTAGTTAAAATTAATTACGTGGCATAAATATAAGAACCATTATGGAATATATTTTCGAATCATTAAACAAAGCACGACATATTATAGCGTATATATTTTCTATATCAGCCAAAAGGTTATGGTCAAGACTACTTGTTATATGCATGTTTTGCGTTACTCCTATTCTTGCATATTATGCATTATTCAACTACCTCTTATATCAAGCACAAGTTGAAGAATCCGATAATAAAGACGTAATTGAGCTCACAACAAGTATAAATATATACAGAAGTGTTTATGAAGAACTAAAATTATGTATTGCTTCGGAAAACGAAAAGCATAGATTAACAGACTGGTATTGCAATGAAGCTATTGATGCATACAAAAACATCTCAAATGGATGGCCACCAGAGAGAAGAACTGCGCTTATAGATAAAAAAGCATACGAGGGGATGCTTATTGATATTTCTTACTACACATCTGCCCTTGAATATAGATTGGTCGAAGCTAACCGAAAAAAAGACAACTACCTTTCAAAATTAAACTTGATTGTCAATGGCTGGTCATTTTTATTTTTAATTTTCTCCAGCATTATAATCTCGATTTATACTTTTTATAAATTTCACACTATGACTAAAAATTAGCTAAATAATTACCACTTTTATCATTGGTAGCCGTAGGGTGCAATAAGCGCAGCGCATTGCACCTCTTGCCTCTTTTAATATTTGGTGCAATTCACTTCGTTCATTGCACCCTACCCCCCAAATAAAGACTCCATTGCTACCCAACACCCTCCCCCTTGCCATCCTGCCAGCAATTAATTAGTCACTATTTTATCGTCTGTTTTTCGCTCGCCTCGGTAAAAAATAGTGGCCAAACCACTTACCCAGATAAAACAAACGGTTGCCCGCAGAGCGGGTGAATATTTCAATCAACGGCCAATTAATAACCTTACTCAAAAGGACGTTTTGATTATTTATACCTGAGCATGAACCCGCAGAGAGTGTGTCATTATAAGCTTAATGACAGATGAACAGACTGTGTTCCATGACAAGCAGATCACTATTCCGTTAGCGCCCTTTCCCATCGCAATCCATTAATTCTCTCCCGATTAAATATCACGACTTTCCTGATAGGTCGGGCAGCTGTGCGTTGGCAAACGTGTAAACATCAAACTGACAAGATGAACTCATGAACTGTGATAAACAACAAGCCATGTCCGGCGTTATGCTGGCGGCGATTGGCGTAGTCTATGGCGATATCGGCACCAGCCCGCTCTATACATTGCGCGAGTGCCTGTCAGGTCAATTCGGGTTCGGCGTCGAGCCGGCCTCCATTCTCGGCTTTCTCTCGCTGATCTTCTGGCTGCTGATCCTGGTGGTGTCGGTCAAGTACCTCTCCTTTGTGATGCGGGCCGACAACGCCGGCGAGGGTGGCATTCTCACCCTGATGTCGCTGGCTACCCGCAACGCCTCCACCCGCTGGACGCCGCTGCTGATCATCCTCGGCCTGATTGGCGGCAGCTTCTTCTATGGCGAGGTGGTGATCACCCCGGCGATGTCGGTGATGTCGGCCATCGAGGGTCTGAGCATTCTCACCCCCGCCCTCGACCCCTATATCGTCACCCTCTCGGTGCTGGTGCTGACCCTGCTGTTTGCCATCCAGAAACATGGCACCGCCATGGTGGGCAAGCTGTTTGCCCCCATCATGCTGATCTGGTTTATGACGCTGGCGGTGCTGGGGCTGCGCGGCATCATCCACAACCCCGAGGTACTGGGTGCGCTTAACCCCATCTGGGCGGTGCGCTTCTTTATCCAGTACCAGACCACCTCCTTCTTTGCACTCGGCGCCGTGGTGCTGGCCATCACCGGGGTGGAGGCGCTCTACGCGGATATGGGCCACTTTGGCAAAAATCCAATTCGCCTCGCCTGGTTTATCGTGGTGCTGCCCTCACTGGTGCTCAACTACTTCGGTCAGGGGGCGCTGCTGCTAAGCAATCCCGCCGCCATTGCCAACCCCTTCTTCCTGCTCGCGCCGAAATGGGCGCTGGTGCCGCTGCTGCTCTTGGCAACCATGGCGACGGTGATCGCCTCGCAGGCGGTGATCTCCGGGGTCTTTTCGCTGACCCGGCAGGCAGTGCGGCTGGGGTATCTCTCCCCCATTCGCATCGTTCATACCTCCGAGCAGGAGTCCGGCCAGATCTATATTCCGGTCATCAACTGGATGCTCTATATCTCGGTGGTGATCGTCATCATGAGCTTCGAGCACTCCAGCAATCTGGCGGCGGCCTACGGCATTGCCGTGACCGGCACCATGGTGCTCACCTCCATCCTCTCCTGCTCGGTGGCCAAGAACAGCTGGCACTGGAACAAGTATCTGGTGGCCATCCTGTTTGCCGCGCTGCTCTGTATCGACGTGCCGCTGTTTGCCGCCAACCTCGCCAAGATCTTCTCCGGTGGCTGGCTACCGCTCACTCTGGGTGCGGTGATGTTCACCGTGATGACCAGCTGGAAGAGCGAGCGCTTTCAGCTTATTCGTCGCCTGAACGAGCACGGCAACTCCCTTGAGCCGATGATCGCCTCGCTGGAGAAATCCCCGCCGACCCGGGTGGCGGGCACGGCTGTCTATATGTCGCGGGTGGTCAATGTGATCCCCCATGCGCTCTTGCACAACCTCAAGCACAACAAGGTGCTGCACGAGCGGATCATCCTGCTCACCCTGCGGGTGGAGGATGTGCCCTACGTCCACAATGTGCGCCGGGTCTGCATCGAGCAGCTCTCCCCCACCTTCTGGCGGGTGGTGGCGAGCTACGGCTGGCGCGAAACCCCGAACGTGGAGGAGATCTTCCACCGCTGCAACGCCGAGGGGCTGAGCTGCCGGATGATGGAGACCTCGTTCTTTATGGCCCACGAGTCGCTCATCATGAAAGACCGTCCCTGGTATCTCTATCTGCGCGGCAAGCTCTTTATGCTGCTGCAGCGCAACGCCCTGCGCGCCCCGGATCAGTTCGAGATCCCGCCCAACCGGGTTATCGAGCTGGGTTCGCAGGTGGATATCTGATGGCGGGTTGATGGCCTCTTCATTGCATAGAAAACGTCAGCAAATAGAGAGGGAGGCATTGGCCTCCCTCTTCTTTTCCGTTAACCCCGATTACCGCCCCCTCATCCCCAACCCTTCTCCCGCAAGGGGAGAAGGGAGCAAACCACATCGCCCCCTCAGACATCCCACCGTAGGGTGCAACAAGCGCAGCGCCGTGCACCGCACACATATGTTGGAGTGCGGTGCAATTCACTGCGTTCATTGCCCCCTACTCATGCTGCGTTTTCCAAGGTGACGAACCCTCCCTATGGCTTCGTCACAAGTGACGAACGTCACAGTTCGACAGCCGTACCAGCCCTTTCACTCAACCACATAAAGATTTTTATTTATTTAAAAACAGCTACTTAAATCCAATTTCGCTGCAAAAACCATTCTGGCCCGTATCTTGCCAACCTGCCCCTACTTTCTCCGTTCGCGACACGACAAGGTAGGCTATGAACCGCTTCGTTATCGCTGACCCCAAGCTTTGTATCGGCTGTGGCACCTGTATGGCGGCCTGCAGCGAAGTACACAAGGCGCAAGGTTTGCAGCAAGCCCCCCGTTTAACCGTTATGCGACACGAGCAGGCGACCATGCCGGTTCAGTGCCGTCACTGTGACGATGCCCCCTGCATCAAGGTGTGCCCGGTCGAGGCAATTCGCCAGACCGGCGATTGCGTGCAACTCAACGAGTCCCTCTGCATCGGCTGCAATCTCTGCGCCGTGGCCTGCCCCTTTGGCGCCATCCAGAGCGGCGGCAGCCGTCCGGTGGCCGTGGCCACCAGTTACGACACCTATATCCCCTGCTCCATCCGCTCCAGCAACCCCTCCACCTCTGCCGGCCTGCGCTGCTTTGGCGAGGATCTGCTGAGCTGGGAGCCGGGCGTGCGCAGCATCGCGGTCAAGTGCGATCTGTGCGAGTTTCGCGCCGATGGCCCGGCTTGTGTCGGTGCCTGCCCCTCCCAGGCACTGAAGCTGGTCAATGACGGCGACACCGAACGCGCCGCCCGTATCCGTCGCCAGCAAGCGGCCGACACCAACCCGCAAGGGGCCTCCGCCTTCCCGGCGCCTGCCACGGCGCTCCCTGCATCCGATTTATCCACCACAGAGGGAGCTCGCTGATGTTGTCCCCCCTTGTAATGGCCACACTCCTGCTCTTTTTGCTGGGCGCTGCCGCCGGTTTGCTCCTGCAAAAGCTGCCCGCACTGGCCAACCGTCTCAACAGCGGCTTTGCCCTGCTGGGTTCGCTCGCGGGTCTGGTCGCCGCCATCCAGATCTTTGCCCAAGGCGCCCCCGTCGACGGCCAGCTCTGGCTGCTGGGCTCAGTGCACCTCGACATGCTGGCCGCACTGATGCTGCTGGTGATTAGCACCGTCGGCGTCGCCATCGCCCTCTACTCCTTTGCCTATATCCGCGAATATCAGGGCAAGGGGGATGTGGCCATCGGCGCGCTGATGAACCTCTTCCTGTTTGCCATGGTGGGCATGGTGCTGGCCGACAATGCACTCGGTTTCTTGCTCTGCTACGAGCTGGTGACCCTCACCACCTACTGGCTGGTCAAGACCAACCCCGAGGCCGCCAAACAGAGCCGTCTCTACTTGGTGATGAACCATATCGGCATGGCGCTGGTGCTGATCGCCTTCTGGCTGCTCTGCCGCGAAAGCGGCTCGCTGGAGTTCGCTGCGCTGCGCGAGCACCATCTGGCGGGCGCATTGGCCTCGCTGGTGTTTCTGCTCAGCTTCTGCGGCTTTGGCCTGCGCGCCGGTTTCGTGCCGCTGCACGGTTGGCTGCCGGTGGCCGAGCCCGTTGCCCCCTCCCATATCTCGGCGCTGATGTCCGGCGTGATGGTGAAGCTGGGTCTCTTTGGCATTTTGCGGGTCAGCATCGATTTTCTCGGCGCCAGCCAGCTCTGGTGGGGCTATGTGGTACTGATCTTCGGTGCCTGCTCGGCGGTGCTCGGGGTGCTGTTTGCGCTGGCCGAGCATGACCTCAAGCGGCTGCTCGCCTACCACACGGTGGAGAACATCGGCATCATCCTGATGGGAATGGGGATCGGCATGATCGGCATCGCCAACCAGCAACCGGCACTGGTGGTGCTGGGACTGCTCGGCGCCCTCTATCACCTGCTCAACCACGCCATCTTCAAGAGCCTGCTCTTTATGGGCACCGGCTCTGTGATGTTCCGCCTGCACACCCGCGATATGGACAAGATGGGGGGGCTGGCCAAGCTGATGCCCTGGACCGCGCTGGCGTTCCTCATCGGTGCCATGGCCATCTCGGCGCTGCCGCCGCTCAACGGCTTTGTCAGCGAGTGGTTTATCTATCAGTCGCTGCTCTCCATGACCAAGCTCGGCACCTCCGTTGTCGCGCCGCTCGCGGTAGTGATGCTGGCGGTAACCGGCGCCATGGCGGTGATGTGTTTCGTCAAGGTGTACGGCATCTGCTTCTGCGGCGCACCGCGCAGCGAGAAAGCGAGCCACGCCCGCGAAGTGCCGGGCGCCATGGTGGCTGGCACCCTGCTGCTGGCCGCCGTCTGTCTGGTGCTGGGTCTGGGCGCCCCCTGGATTGCCCCCCATATCGCCAGCTATGGTCAAGCCTTGGTAAGCGGCCAAATGAACGTGGCCACTGGCGCCACCCTGCTGCCACTCGACAGCTCACAAGCGATCCTCTCCCCGCCCGTTATCGCCATCACCTTGCTGGGGCTGTTCCTCATTCCGCTGCTGGTACTGGCCATCTTCAAGGGGCCCAAGCTGGGTCGTCGTCACGCTGGCACCCCGTGGGCTTGTGGTTACGCCTACGAGGAGCGCATGAGCCTCACCTCTGGCGGTGTCACCCACACCTTGCGCCAACTCTGCGCGCCGCTCTATCGCAAGCAGCCGCAGCTCGATCTGGCCAGCGCCCTGCACGGGGTGAGCGATACCAGCGGAATGACCGGCTGGCTGCTGCACGCCATTGTGCTGGCGCTCTTTATCCTGATGGCTGTAGGAGTCTGATATGCCTGTTCTTGAAATGCCGAGCTGGGGCATGGTTGCCCTCGCCCTGACCCAGGCCATCGCCATGCTGGCGCTGGCGCCGCTCGCCACCGGTTTCAACCGGGTGCTGCGGGCCAAGATGCACTCCCGTCAGGGGCCGGGCCTGCTGCAGGATTATCGGGATATCGCCAAACTGCTGCGCCGCCAGGAGGTAACCCCCGAGCCTGCCGGCATCATCTTCAACCTGATGCCTGCGCTGCTCATTGCCGCCCTCTTGCTGGTGGGGATGGCGCTGCCGACCCTGACTCACGAGTCCCCCTTCCCCATCGCCGGGGATCTCATCACCGATATCTATCTGTTCGCCATCTTCCGCTTTTTCTTTTCGCTGGCGGGGCTCGACAGCGGCAGCATGTTTGCCGGGATCGGTGCCCGCCGCGAACTGACCCTCGGCATTCTGGTGGAGCCCATTCTGGTGCTCGCCTGCTTCATCATGGCGATGATGGTGGGCAGCTCGGATCTGGGCAACATCAGCAACTATGTGGCGACCCAACCGCTGGCCGCCCCCATCGCCACCCTGCTGGCTGGCGCTGCCTGCGCCTTCACGGTGTTTGTCGAGATGGGCAAGCTGCCCTTTGACTGCGCCGAAGCCGAGCAGGAGTTGCAGGAGGGGCCGCTCACCGAGTACTCCGGTGCGGGCCTGGCCCTGCTCAAGCTCTCCATCGGCCTCAAACAACTGGTGGTGGTGCAGCTCTTTCTGGTGATTTTCCTGCCCTTCGGCAAGGCGGCCAACTGGAGTCTGCCTGCGCTGATCGGCGCTGCACTGATCCTCGCCTGCAAGCTGCTGGTGGCCTTTTTACTGGCTGGCATCATCGAAAACGCCATGGCCCGTACCCAGTTCGTGCGCACCCACAAGCTCACCCGCTACGGCTTGGGGCTGGCCCTGCTGGCGCTGCTCGCCTATCTGGTCGGGATCTGAACCATGCCCGCCAGTACAGCAACTTTTTCCGATTTCATCATTTGTGAATGCTCATTCCCGAACATTAAAGTGAGAACTGCATGACCATCGCCATTTCGGATCGCATCGGCTGCGACTACATCCAGCAGGTGCGAGCCCAACTGCCCCACGCCATCGTCGACGAGGAGTGGCAAACCGCCGATCAGGCCACCATTACCGTCAAGCCCACCAGTCTGGTCGAGACCGCCAGCCTGATCTTCCATCAGCTGGGGGGCTGGCTTCCGCTCTCCTTTGCCAATGACGAGCGCAGCCTAAACGGCCACTTCGCCGTCTACCACGTCTTCTCCATGGAGGGCGACACCAAGTGCTGGATCACCGTCAAGGTGCTGGTTGATGCCGATACCCAGGAGTACCCCTCCATCACCCCGACCATTCCGGCGGCGGTGTGGGGCGAGCGGGAGATCCGCGACATGTACGGCCTGCGCGCCATCGGTCTGCCGGACGAACGCCGTCTGGTACTGCCGGACGACTGGCCGGAGGATATCCACCCCCTGCGCAAGGACGCCATGGATTATCGCCAGCGCCCGATGCCCACCACCGACACCGAGACCTACCCTTTCGTCAACGAACTGGGCAGTGATGCCAACCGCATCGTGCCGGTCGGCCCGCTGCACATCACCTCGGACGAACCGGGCCACTTTCGTCTGTTCGTCGATGGGGAAGACATCATCGATGCCGACTACCGCCTCTTCTATGTCCATCGCGGCATGGAAAAACTGGCGGAAACACGGATGGGCTACAACGAAGTGGCGTTTCTGGCCGACCGGGTCTGCGGCATCTGCGGTTTTACCCACAGCGTCGCCTACACCACCTCGGTAGAGAACGCCATGGGTATTCCGGTGCCGGAGCGGGCCAAGATGATCCGCGCCGTGCTGCTGGAGGTGGAGCGCCTGCACAGCCATATCCTCAACATCGGCCTGTCGAGCCACTTCACCGGTTTTGACACCGGCTTCATGCAGTTCTTCCGGGTGCGGGAAAAATCCATGACCCTAGCCGAGCTGCTCACCGGCGCCCGCAAGACCTACGGCCTCAACCTGATTGGCGGGGTACGCCGCGACATCTTCAAGGAAGATCGCATCAAGGGTGCCCAGCTGGTGCGTGAGCTGCGTGATGAGTTGAAACCGCTTGTGGCCATGCTGCTGGATACCGCCAACATCTCCTCCCGCCTCATCGGTATCGGCAAGCTCGACCCGCAAATTGCCCGTGATTTCAGCTGCGTCGGCCCCATGGTGCGGGCGAGCGGCTTCAAGCGCGACGTGCGCCGGGTCCACGACTTTGCCGGCTACCGCGAGCTGCCGATGGAGATCCAGACCAAGGCGGGTTGCGACGTGCAATCCCGGGTGCTGGTGCGGATCCACGAGCTCTACGACTCCCTCGACATGATTGAGTTTGGTCTTGAGCATCTGCCGGAGGGGCCGCTGTTGACCGAAGGGTTCACCTATCAGCCGGGCAAGTTTGCCCTGGGCTTTACCGAGGCCCCCCGCGGCGAGAACGTCCACTGGAGCATGACCGGAGACAACCAGAAGCTGTTCCGCTGGCGCTGCCGCGCCGCCACCTACGCCAACTGGCCCGCTCTGCGCTACATGCTGCGCGGCAATACCGTGGCGGATGCACCACTCATCATCGGCAGTCTGGATCCCTGCTACTCCTGTACCGACCGGGTAACCCTGGTCGACCCCAAGAAGGGCAAATCCACCGTGGTCTCCTACAAGGAGATCGAGCGCTACGGCATCGATCGCAAAAACTCTCCGCTGAAATAAGGGGTCATCATGATCAAGCTGTTCAAGACCATCCTCAAGGCTGGCACCCCGACCGCCAAGTACCCCTTCGCCCCTTATGAGGTGAACCGGGATTTTCGCGGCAAACCGAAATATCAGGCAGATCAGTGCATCGCCTGCGCCGCCTGCACCAAGGCCTGCCCGGCCAATGCGCTGGTGATGGAAGTGGACATGGAGACCGGCGAACGGCGCTGGGAGATCTCCATGGCACGCTGCATCTTCTGCGGCCGCTGCGAAGAGGTCTGCCCGACCCGCGCCATCGCCCTCTCCCCTGAATTCGAGCTGGCGGTGACCAACAAGGCTGACTTGTATGAGGAGGCCCGCTTCGTGCTGGCCCCCTGCACCCTGTGCGGCACCTACTTTGCCCCGAGCAAACTGGTGGCGCTGGTGGAGGACACCCTCAAGCAGGCAGGCACGCCGCTCACGACCCCGGAAAGGCTGCACCACTGCCCCGACTGCAAACGAAAACAGAGCATGCTGAGCCAGCCTGACTCGGCCCTGATCACACCGATAGCCACACCGATGGCCGCACAAAAGGAGTGGATGTGATGAGCAAGATCAAAGGCATAGAACCGGTTGTCGGCTATGCCCATACCCGCGCCGTGCCGCTGGCACAGGATCCCGAGATCACCAAACTCAAGAAGACCCTGCTGAAAGACATTCGCCGCTCGGCCTATGTCTACCGGGTCGATTGCGGCGGCTGCAACGCCTGCGAGATCGAGATCTTCGCCACCATCACCCCGCTGTTCGATGCCGAGCGTTTCGGCATCAAGGTGGTCGCCTCCCCCCGTCACGCCGACATCCTGCTCTTTACCGGCGCTGTGACCCGAGCGATGCGGGTACCGGCCCTGCGCGCCTACGAGGCGGCGCCCGATCCCAAGATCTGCATCGCCTACGGCGCCTGCGGCTGTGACGGCGGCATCTTCCACGACCTCTACTGCGTCTGGAGCGGCACCGACAAGATCGTGCCGGTGGATGTCTATATCCCCGGCTGCCCTCCGACACCGGCGGCTACCATCTACGGCTTTGCCGTGGCGCTCGGTCTGCTGGAACAAAAACTCAAAGCCACCAGCCACGAGGTGCAACCGGGTGAGCGGGTCGAGCTGCGCCACACCGGCATCCCCAACGAAATCCGGGTGATGATCGAGCGCGAAGCGCGCCGCATGGCCGGTTACCGTCAGGGGCGGATCATCGCCGACGAATTCATGGCCCTGCTCGAAGGGGCGACCCAGCAGGATGTGGATCTGCGCATCCAGAGCTACCTCGATCAGCACGACGATCCGCGCCTGGCGGAGATCGTCAACAACCTCGCAAACGCCTGCCTCAACCGGGCGGCCGGCAAGGGAGAGGCGGTGCATGGCTGACGAGGTTTTCTTCTATCGACTCTCGCGCAAGTTCGTCGACGAGCAGTTCGACGTGCCGGAAGAGGCCAGGGAGGTGATGTACTACAGCCTCGCCATCGGCCACCACCTCGGCATCGTTGATTGCCTGCGAGCAGACCTAGTCTGCTCGCTGACCGGTTATCGCGACTGGGTAGCCAAGCTGCCAGAAGGGAGCGAAGCGCGCCGCAAGATGGAGGGGTTTCTCACCTTTGGCGAGATCACCATCTATCGCGAGCACTGCCATATGCTGGCCTGCGCCTTCGATCGACTGCGCAAAGCCGAAGGCGTGCTCGATGAGCAGGAGCTGGGCTGGACCAATACCTTTATGGAGCAGCTGACCACCCTCTTTAACGACCCCCATATGTACCTGATGGTAAGGAGCCGCTGATGGGCTGCAATCTCGTGTTGACCGTGGGCAATGCCATGATGGGGGATGACGGTGCCGGCCCCTATCTCGCCGACAAGCTGCAGGCAGCCCCCCTGCCCGGCTGGATCCATATCGACGGCGGCATCGCGCCGGAAAATGTGGTCTATAAGGTGCGGGAGCTGCAACCGGAGCGGGTGGTGCTGGTGGATGCAGCCGAGATCGGCGAGAAGGCGGGGACCCTGCAGGTGATCCCCCCCGAGACCATCGCCGAGATGTTTATCTTCTCGACCCACAATATGCCGCTCAATTTCCTGATCGACGAGCTCAAGACCTTTGTCCCCGAGGTGATCTTTGTCGGGGTACAACCGGCCATCGTGGCGTTCTCCTTCCCGATGACCGAGATGGTGAGCGAGGCGATGGATTATCTTTATCAGCATCTTGATGCCGCCAGGGACACCAGTCTGTTAATAGATAAACTGGATCAGTGGAATATTGCCAACGCCAACCGGTGATTATTTATCGAGTTGTTAACGACCGTTATTGACCGACGGTTACGGCAATGTGATCGAGGCCCGGTGTTAAATTAAAAACATCGGGCTAATTGTGCTGAACTTGATATAAAACAAGGTTCTTTGATTTTTTCAAAAAATCGCTAACTCTCGCATTTTTATGACAAAAAAAGCGTTGCCAGTCACAGACTTTTGCCACAAAATGGCGACCGTTATGGAAGTTGATGGGGTCTGGTGGCCTCCTCGGTCTTCAAAACCGATGTGAGCCGAGAAGGCTTTGGCAGGTTCGATTCCTGCCTCTTCCGCCAAATTCATCTATTGAACAAATACTCTCTCGCTGAATTTTTCGGCCTGAATGTTATTTCCATTGTTTGTTCAATATGTTTGAAGTAATACCTTAAAAAAGGTGCTTGCCGCTGCCAATATAATCCGAACTCAGGTTATCTCGCTGGCCAAAAATTAATTTATCAGCATCGATGCAGCATTAATTTATACCCGCTCATTGATGCATCCAGTTTGCAGTCATCCGCAAATCGCCAGCAGTGCCATAACCCGTCAGCTCGGCCTCTCTATCGGCAAACCGGTGCGCATCCCGAACCCACGCACTGCACTGGTAATCCCATGCCGAACTCGTCTCACGCGTCAGCCATCCCCCACCGCCAGCCCGCATCAGGTACGGCTGCCGACGATTCACTGCCAGATTCACAGCAACAGCCCAGCCAGCAACAAACGCGCCGTTTGCCGCAAGTGGAGCATCTGCTGCAGCAACCCTTTCTCGCCGGTTTTATCGAGGCGCTGAGCCGCCCGCTGGTGACTCAGGCGGTGCGCGACACCCTGAGCGAGCTGCGCCAGAGCGACGATTTTCGCCAGCATGGCGTTGCCCCCGAGCAGATTGAGGCGCTGATTGCCAAGCGTTGCCGACAGCAGTTGCGCCAGCGTCAAACCCGGGTGATCAACGCCACCGGCACCCTGGTGCATACCAATCTGGGGCGCTCGCCATTAAGTCACGAGCTGTGGGACGAGGTGCGTGACCTCAACACCGGGTACAACAATCTGGAGCTGGATCTCGCCACCGGCAAGCGCGGCGGGCGCAAGGGGCTGATCGCCCCCCTGCTCCGTTGCCTCACCCAGGCCGAGGATTCGCTGGTGGTCAACAACAACGCCGCTTCGCTCTTTTTGCTGCTGCAGGAGGTGGCCAAGGGGCGCGAGGTGATCGTCTCGCGCGGCGAGCAGATCCAGATTGGCGGCGGCTTTCGCATCCCCGATATTCTGGCCCTCTCCGGCGCCAAACTGGTGGAGGTGGGCACCACAAATATCACTACCGCCAAAGATTACCTCGATGCCATCACCGATCAGACCGCGCTGGTGCTGATGGTGCACAGATCCAATTTCGCCATTCGCGGCTTTACCGAATCCCCCGATATCGGCGAGGTGGCCCGCGCCCTGCCCGAACATGTAGTGCTGGCGGTGGATCAGGGCTCCGGCTTGACCAGCGAAGAGTTTGCACCGGATGAAACCTCGGTGCGCCAGTACATCAAGGCGGGGGCGGATCTGGTCTGCTACTCAGGCGACAAGCTCTTGGGGGGCCCGCAATCGGGCATCATCAGTGGCCGCAGCGACCTTATCAAGCGGCTGGAAAAACATCCCATGATGCGCACCTTCCGCCCGAGCCGCATCGTCTACTCCCTGCTCGAACGGCTGCTCATCCACAAGCTCAACAAATCCCCCATCGGCGAAGGGATTGCCCAGCGCACCTTGAGCAACCCGGCAGCCATGCAGGCGAGAGCCTCCCGGCTGATGGCCGCCCTGCCCGGCTGCTTTGTGCCGGTCCCAGCCCAGCTGGTGGTGGGCGGTGGCACCTTGCCGGACGAGTTTTACCCGGCCCCTGCGCTGGAGTGCACCGACCCGCGTCCGGCCCAGCAACTGCTCGATGATTTGCGCGAACTCCCCGTCCCTGTCATCGCCACGGTGCGCCAGCAGAAGGTGCTGCTCAATATGGCCACCCTGCTGCCGACCGAGATGGAACTGCTGATCGCCCAACTCAAGGAGTTGCTGCTCCCCGCCCCGTTCAATGCAACAAATGCGACCGAGGAGCCCTGATCCCATGACCCCCTATCGCGCTGTTATCGGCCTTGCCGGCCACGTGGATCACGGCAAGACCCTGCTGATCAAGGCCCTCACCGGCATCACCACGGCCCGTGCCCACGAGCAGGCCATCGGCATGACCCAGGATCTCGGCTTTGCCCACTTCGACGACGGTCAGGGCAACACCATAGGCGTCATCGACGTGCCTGGCCACGAGCGCTATATCCGCAATATGGTGGCGGGGCTCTGGAGTCTGGATCTGGTGCTGCTGGTCATCGCCGCCGACGAGGGGTGGATGCCGATGACCGGCGATCACCTGCGCCTGCTCAAGGCGATGGGGGTGCCGCGTCTCTTGGTCTGCATCAACAAGTGCGATCTGGTCTCCCCCGACGAGCTTTTGCTGTTGGAGGAGAGCCTGCTGGAGCGGGTGATGGACGAGAGCGGCATGGTGCCCGACATCGTCAGCGTCAGCGCCAAAACCGGCGCCAATATGGCTGCCCTGCACGCCGCCATCGTGCGCCAGCTTGCCGAACTGCCAGCCTCACACGCTGCCCGCGAGCAGAGCGCCCCGCGACTGTATGTAGACAGGGTCTTTACCGCCAACGGCACCGGCACCGTGCTTACCGGCACCTTGCAGCAGGGCCGCCTCAAGGTGGGGGACAAGCTGCGTCTCTACCCCGCCGATCGGGAGGTGCAGGTGCGCTCCCTGCAGGCCTATCACCAGAGCGTCGACGAGATTGGCGCCGTCTGCCGGGTGGCGGTGGGCCTTAAAAAAGTGCCTCACAAGGAGGTGGCTCGCGGCCACTGCCTTACCAGCGCCGCTGGCCAGTGCGAGGCGGCGACTCATCTGATCGTGCGGCTCTGTGAGGTCGGCGGCAGCATCCGGGAACAGCGCAACCGCGAGGTCGAAGTGGCCCTTGGCAGCTGGCATGGCCGCGCCCGTTTTGTTCCCATCAAGGACTCCCGGCTGGCACGGCTGATCTTTGCCAGCCCCATTCCCTGCTTCTTTGGCCAGCCGCTTGCCATCATTCGCCACGGCAGCAGCGAACTGCTGCACGGCGCCCGCATCGTCTGGTGTGGCGACATCCATCCCGCCAGACGCAAGGCGCTACACACCCTGCTGGGCGAGCTGCCTGAAAAACTGGAGCACTACAACCCGGCCACCCTGCAGCTTGGCCTCAATGGCTATGTGCTAGCCAGCCGCTTTGACCAGCAGCCCGAGCAGGTCACCCCCCTCGGTGAGTGGCTGCTGGATAACTGCTGGCTGGCCCAAAACCGCGACCAGCTGCTGGCTACGCTAGCCAGCGAACCGCTGAGTGCCGCCGAGCTGGCAACCCGCTTTGGCATCGCCCTGCCGGTCATTCAGGCCCTGCTCCAGCAGCTCAAGAGCGAGCAGCTGATCCGCCTGCACCATGACAAGTGGCAACCGGGCAGCGGCGAGTCGGAAGATGATCTGGGGGAAGAGGCGCAGCTGGTGCTCAAAGTGGTGCGAGATCAAGGCAAGGAGGGTTACGAGCCCGGTAAACTGGGCCCCGGCGGCGTGGCGCTGGATCCCTTTATCACCCGCAAGCTGCCCGCCACCCTGCTGCAGGGCTTACAGCAAAAAGGCGCCCTGCAAAAGCAGCTGCGCAATCTGGCACGACTCAAGTATCTGGTGCAGCTCGATGGCCCCATCTACTACGACGCCGAGCTTTACAACCAGATGGTCGCCGCCGTGCTGGCGGGCCAGCAGGTGGGAGATCTGATCGACATGGCATCCCTCAAGGAGATCACCGGCTTGTCGCGCAAATACGCCATTCCGTTCTGCCTGCGCATGGAGATGGATGGCTGGGTGCGGCGCGAGGAGAACGAGCGCCGGGTGCTGCGTTTGCCGCAGACTCAAGATGAGATGGAGCCGGCATGAGCGCCACCATCGCCCCCTCTGGCTCTGCCAATCATGTGGCCAACCGGCTGCGCCGCGAATTTCATATCGACGGCATAGTTCAGGGGGTCGGCTTTCGCCCCTTCGTCTATGGGCTGGCGCTGCGCCACGGCCTTGCCGGTTATGTCTTGAACGATGCCAACGGCGTCACCATTGGCGCCGAAGGCTCCCCCGAGCAGCTCGCCGCCTTTGCCCGCGAGCTGCGGGAATTGGCGCCGCCACTGAGCCGTATCGATCATTTCAGCGAGCGGGAACTGCCCCAAGATGCTGACTCCGAACATAATCCCGACTACGACGGCGTCTTTCATATCAAGGCCAGCCAGCAGCAGAGCGCCGCCACGGTCGCCATCTCGCCGGATCAGGGGATGTGCGAGGCGTGCGCCCGGGATGTGGCCAACCCCAAGGATCGCCACCACTACTACCCCTTTACCAACTGCACCCACTGCGGCCCGCGTTACACCATCATCCGCCGCCTCCCCTACGACAGACCCCATACCGCCATGGCGGGCTTTGCCATGTGCCCGCGCTGCGCAGCGGCCTATGAAAACCCGCTGGATCGACGCTACCACGCCCAGCCGGTGAGCTGCCCCGAGTGCGGGCCTCATCTCAGCTGGCGCAGCGGCCACGGCGATGCGCTGGCCGAGCGGGAGGATGCGCTGCACGCAGCCGCACGCGCCCTGCAGACGGGGGCGCTGATTGCGGTCAAGGGGATGGGGGGGTATCACCTGATATGCGATGCCCGCAATGAACAGAGTGTGGCCAGATTGCGAACGCTCAAGCGGCGCGCGCGCAAACCGCTGGCGGTGATGATGGGCTCCCTTGCCGAGGCCAAATTGCATGTCACCGGCAGCAAAGACGAGTGGAAGCTGCTCACCTCTCAGGCCAGCCCCATCACCTTGCTACGCAAGCGCATTAACGATGATCGGCTCTCAGAATCCCTACTGACAACCGCGCCGCTGGCCGAGGGGATCGCCCCCGGCATCCCCTACCTCGGCATCATGCTCCCCTATACCCCGCTCCATCAACTGTTGTTGGATGCCTGCGCCATGCCGCTGGTGGCCACCAGCGCCAATGGTCGTGGCAGCCCGATCCTTATCGAGTGCGAGGCTGTGGTCAGGGAACTCGGCAGCGAGATTGACGGCATCCTGGATCACAACCGCCCCATCCTGCACCCGTGCGACGACAGTCTGGTGCAGTGGGTAGGCGGGCGACGCCAGACGTTGCGGCTGGCCCGGGGCTATGCCCCCTGCACCCCCAGCCTGAAAGAGGCGGTCAAGGTACCGCTCTTGGCAGTCGGGGCGCAGCAGAAGAACCAGCTGGCGCTCGCTTTCGGCCGCCAGCGCATCTACAGCCCCTATATCGGCGATCTGCACAGCCTGCCGATGCAGGAGCACTTCGAGCAGACCCTGGCCACCTTTCGCGATCTCTACGATCTCAACCCCGAACTGCTGGTGTCGGATCGCCACCCTGGCTACCTCAGCCACCAGTGGGCCAAAAGCTATTGCCGCGATCAGGGGGCAACCCACCTCGAGGTACAACACCATCACGCCCACCTGCTGGGGGTGATGGCCGAGCACGACATCACAGGCCCGGTGCTGGGGGTTGCCTTCGATGGCACCGGCCTTGGCGATGACGGCACCCTCTGGGGCGGCGAGCTGCTGATCGCAGACGTTAAGGGCTTCGATCGTGTTGCCCACCTCGCGCCTTTCAAGCTGATCGGCGGCGAAGCGGCCATCCGCGAGCCGGTGCGCCAACTGCTGGGACTGCTGTTTGAATCGCACACTCCTGAGCAGATCAGCGCCCTCGATATTCCGTTGAGCAAGCAACTACCCCTTAAGCGGATCAGCAACCTGCACCAGCTCTGGCATCTTGGTCGCAACGCCCCCTACACCAGCTCCATCGGTCGGCTGTTCGATGCGGTGGCGGCGCTCTTGGGAGTGATCGACCCCCCCGATTACGAGGGCGAAGCCGGGCTCCTGCTGGAGGCGGCCGCCTTGCAGCTGGCCCCCGATGAGCAGCCCTTCCCCCTTGCCTTTGCTCTCAGCCAATCAACAGAGGGGCCGCTGCAGATCGAGTGGGCCGAGCTGATCCATACCCTTGTCAGCGAGCGTCGCAAAGGCACCGCCACCGCCAGCCTGGCTGCCGGTTTTATCCGCGCCATCAGCAATCTGGTCATCGCCCTGGCCGAGCGTTTCCCCGGCTATCCGGTGGCGCTTGGAGGCGGCGTTTTTCAAAACCGGGTGCTGATGGATCAGCTTGTTCCCGCTCTCGAAGCCGCTGGCCGGCAGGTATTGACCAGCGAAACCCTGCCGCTCAATGACGGTGGCATCGCCGCCGGTCAGCTCTGGTTTGCCATCCACCATATTGCCACGCATCAGCCTGTCACCACCGGTTGTGCCACCTTGTCGGAGTCCTGAAATCCATGTGTCTATCCATCCCCTCTCAGGTGGTGCAACTGCACCCCGAAGATAACTGCGTCACCGTCGACACCTTGGGGGTGCAGCGGCGCGTCAGCTGCATGCTGCTCGAAGAGCCCCTCCAGGTGGGCGACTATGTGCTGCTCCATATCGGCTTTGTGATGAGCAAGATTGACGAAGAGGAGGCGCAGGCCAGCCTCGAGAGCTTCCGCCAGATGGTGGCCCTGATGCCCAAACAGGATATCTTGCCATGCTGACCTTGAATGACCTGTTCCAGGGCTTTCGCCAGCCCGAGGTGATCCGCGCCCTCGCCGCCCAAATTACAGAACTGGCCAAGGATCTGCCCGAGCCGCTGCGGGTGATGGAGGTGTGCGGCGGCCATACCCACACCATCATGAAGTACGGCCTGCACCAGCTGCTGCCCGCCAGCATCGAGTTTGTCCACGGCCCCGGCTGCCCGGTCTGCATCATGCCCAAAGAGCGCATCGATCAGGCCATCGAGCTGGCGAGCCAGCCCAACGTCATTCTGGTCACCCTGGGGGACATGATCCGGGTGCCGGGCTCCAAGGGCACGCTGGCCCAGCAGCGCGCCAAGGGGAGCGATATCCGCCCGGTCTATGACCCCCTCGATGCCCTGCGTATCGCCCGTGAGAACCCGGACAAAACCGTGGTCTTCTTCGCCATCGGTTTCGAGACCTCCACCCCGATGACAGCGGCGCTACTTGCTGCCGCTGAAGAGCAAGAGGTCGATAACCTCCTGTTTCATATCAACCATGTGCTGGTGCCCCCCGCCATTCATGCTGTGATGGCCGACGGGGTGGCCAAGGTGAACGCCTTTATCGGCCCCTCCCACGTCAGCGTCATCACCGGCGCCGATATCTACCTGCCCATCGTCGATCGCTATCAGGTGCCGGTGGTGGTGAGCGGTTTCGAGCCGGTGGACGTGATGGAGGCGCTCTTGATGATGGTGCGCCAGAAGGTGGAGGGTCGCTACGCGCTGGAGGTGCAATACAGCCGCGCCGTCACCGCCAGCGGCAATAAAGCCGCCCAGCGGCTGGTTGAGCGCTTTTTCGAGACCCGCGAGCACTTTCGCTGGCGAGGTCTGGGGGATATCAACGCCTCCGCCCTGCGCCTGCGCGATACGTTTGCCAAGCGCGATGCGGAGCGTCACTTTGCGCTTAATCAGACTCCCATCGATGACCACAAGGCGTGCCAGTGCGCCGATATCCTGCGCGGCCTGGCCAAGCCAAACCAGTGCAAAGTCTTTGGCCGGGGCTGCACCCCGACCCAGCCCATGGGCAGCTGCATGGTCAGCTCCGAAGGGGCCTGCAATGCCTACTACCGATATATGGGGATCCAATGAGAGAAATTCAGTTAAGCCACGGCGGCGGCGGTGTGGAGATGAACCAGCTGATCAATCAGCTCTTCTTTCGCTACTTTGGCAACGAGATCCTGCTGCGCGGTGAAGATGCCGCCCTGCTGCCGGTAAGCGGCCCCGTCGCCTTTACCACCGACAGCTTTACCGTCTCGCCGCTCTTCTTCGAGGGGGGCGATATCGGCAAGCTGGCCATCGCCGGTACGGTCAACGATCTCGCCATGATGGGGGCCAAACCCGAGTATCTGAGCGCCAGCTTTATCATCGAGGAGGGGTTCCCCTACGCCGATCTCGCCCGCATCGTCGAGTCGATGGCAGCAGAGCTTGCCAAGAGCGGCGCCCGCATCGTCTGCGGCGACACCAAGGTGGTGCCCAAGGGGGCGGCCGACAAGATCTTTATCAACACCAGCGGGGTCGGTACCTTCCCGTTGCCGGAGCAGAGCCGGGGCATCTCGGTGCGCAACCTCAAGGCCGGTGACGCCATTCTGGTGTCGCGAGATATCGGCAGCCACGGCGCCTGCATCCTGATGGCCCGCGACGCCCTGCAACTGGGATCCGATCTCAAGAGCGACTGCACCACCCTCTGGCCGCTGGTAGAAGCGCTGCTAAAAGCTGGCATTACCCCTCACGCCCTGCGCGACGCCACCCGCGGTGGCCTTGCCGCCGTGCTCAACGAGTGGAGCAGTGCCTCCCAAGTGGCCATCGAGCTGGAGGAGTCCGCCATTCCGGTGTGCGATCCGGTGCGCGGCCTGTGCGAGCTCTACGGTTTCGAGCCCCATGATCTCGCCAACGAGGGGACCATGGTGCTGGCCCTGCCTGCCGAACAGGCGCAGGACGCGCTGGGCATCTTGCGGCAATTCAACCCCGCTGCAAGCCAGATCGGCGTGGTGCAGGCGAGCGATCGCCACAAGGTGATCCTCAACAACCCCTGGGGCAGCCGCCGCTATCTGGAGCTGCCGCAGGGGGAGCTGCTGCCGCGGATCTGTTGAGCGGCCATGCCGTTCCGTCAATTACAGGGAGGAGTCACGGCTCCTCCCCATATCGGTTAAGGAGTCACCATGCACGAAATGTCTCTGGCCATGGCCGCCATCGATCTGGCGGCCGAACAGGCCACCCAGCGGGGCTTTACCAAGGTGACCGCCCTCTGGCTCGAGGTCGGCAGCTTCTCCTGCGTCGACCCGGACACCATTGCCTTCTGTTTCGAGGCGGCCGCCAAGGGCACCGCCGTCGAAGGGGCCAAGCTGCACTTTCAGCGCCAGGCGGCAGAGGCCTGGTGTTATGACTGCAACCAGACGGTCACCCTCACCGAGCGCGGGCAGGCCTGCCCCGGGTGTGGCGGATACAAATTACGAGTCGCGCAGGGTGATAACCTGCGCATCACCGACATCGAGGTAAGTTGATATGTGTAGCGTATGCGGATGCGGCCAGGCGCGGATCGCCGGCCATGAGCACGATCATGAGCATCATCACGAACATGAACATCACCATGAACATGGTCATGACGCCAATCACCACCATGACCACGAGCAGAGCGCGCCGCGCACCCTGATCATTCACCACCACTATCACCATCAGGGGGATGTCCATCACCACTACCACGGGGTGCGGGCTCCCATAAGCCATGAGGGGCATGATCACCCCCATGAGCACCACCATGATCACCCCCACGACCATCATCATGATCATGCCCACTCTCATGACCACGGCCATTCCCACGCGCATCCCCATGATCACAGCCATGACCATGACCATGACCATGACCATCAGCAGGGTGATCTGCACTACGGCAAAGGGGAAGCGGGATTATCGGTGCCCGGCATGGGACAGCGCCAGCTGATCGCCATCGAGATGGATGTGCTGGCAAAGAACAATGCGCTGGCGGCCCACAACCGCGAACACTTCACAACCGCCGACCAGCTGGTGCTCAATCTGGTATCGAGCCCGGGTTCAGGCAAAACCACCTTGCTGTGCGAAACCCTGCGCCAGCTGGCCGACAAACGCCCCTGCGCTGTGATCGAAGGGGATCAGCAGACCAGCGCCGATGCGGATCGCATCCGTGCCACCGGTGTGCCTGCTGTGCAGATCAACACCGGCAAGGGCTGCCATCTGGACGCCAAAATGGTTCACGACGCCTGCCACCAGCTGCCCGCCAATGAAGGGGGCATTCTCTTTATCGAGAACGTGGGCAATCTGGTCTGCCCCGCCAGCTTCGATCTCGGCGAGAAGTACAAGGTGGCAATCCTCTCCGTCACCGAGGGGGAAGAGAAGCCGCTGAAATACCCGGACATGTTCGCCGCCGCCCAGCTGATGGTGATCAACAAGATCGATCTGCTCCCCTACGTCAGCTTTGACGTGGCCCGCTGCATCGAGAACGCCAAACGGGTCAACCCCTATATTCAGGTGATCCAGGTCAGCGCCACTACCGGTGAAGGGATGGATGCCTGGCTGAACTGGCTGGCCAGTGCTTGAAATCAACCGGTTAAACGCCGTTGCTAACGGTAGAAAACAAAAGAGGGAGGCTGATGCCTCCCTCTCTTTTATCTGCGCGCTTTGCCAACGGTTCTCTCTGTACAGAATGGCCAGCGACTCATACTCGCGTCCCCTCACCCTGGCCCTCTCCCCAGGGTGAGGGAATCGGTTTGTGAATGCTCGCGAGGTGCTCAAAGTACGCACAGCCCCCCAGAAAGTCTGTGGGCTTAACAACCCGTCCTGTTTCCCAAACCCTGAGCGTGGTGAGATGGCACCTTCTGCTCCCTTCTCCCCTTGCGGGAGAAGGGTTGGGGATGAAGGGAGAACGCCAACTCTTAGGCCACGCTACGAGCCATTGCATCCTGCTCCGCAGGCACCTCACCAAAGCGCAGCACCCGATGGCAGATCTGGCGCAGCAGCGCCTGCTGGTGACTGAATATCACCATGCCAAGCCCGCGCTGCTCACACTCAACCATCAACTCCCGCCAGAGATGACGCTGAATTTGCGGATCCAGCTGGGCGGTCACCTCGTCGGCAATCAGCAGACGGGTGCGGGGATCGAGGGCGCGCAGCAGCGCGATGCGGGCCAACTCGCCGCCAGAGAGCTGACCCGGTTTGCGGCTGAGCCACTCAGGCTTGACCATAAAGCGGGCCAGTATGACGTCATCGGGGCGCCATACATCCCAGAGCGCCTGCCCGGTGGTGCGATATGGATTGAAGGTGAGTTCCGGGTGCTGAGGCACCAGCTGGATGGGGTTATAACCTTTTACCTGTTCAGGCACTAGCTGCCCATCCAGCAGGAACTGCCCGCCGGCCCCAACCGGTTGCCAACCGGCCAATACCCGCCCCAGGGTGGTCTTACCATGGCCGCTCGGGGCGGAGATACCGAGCCGCTCCCCCGCTTTCACCGTCAGCGATAACCCCTGCCAGAGGGGACGTTCCCCCTGGGCGATAGTGAGATTTCGTACTTCAAACATCAGGAAACCTCCGGCACAGAGAAGAGCGCGTTGAATTCCGGCAGTGCCTGCCAGTGAGCGCGGAGCATCTCGCTCCCCTGCCCCTGACGCAGATGGTGGCAGCTCAAAGTATCGCTCACCTGCCCCTGATGCAGCGCCACAATGCGATCGGCAAAGCGGGCCGCCAGCGCCAGATCGTGGGTCACCCAGAGGATACCGCTGCCCTGATTGGCCAATTCACGCAACTGGCCGAGCAGCAGACAGGCCAGCCCCTCGTCGAGCCAGGCGGTGATCTCGTCTGCCAGAATGTAGCGGGCGCCGCCGAGCGCCGCAGTGCAGGCCAGAATGCGCTTGGCCATGCCGCCGGAGAGCTGGCGCGGGAATCTGTCCAGGGTGGTCGTGGGCAGCTGGTAGCGCAGCAGCTGCTCACCGAGCCGCTCGCGGGAACCGTTCTGGCCGCAGAGACGTGCCGCACGGCCCAGCTGGCGCTCCACCGTCAGCAATGGATTGAGGGCGCTTACTCCCTGTGGCACATAGCAGAGAGTGTGACCGCGCAAACGGGCCCGGCTGGCATCACACAGGGGTACGCCATCGAGGGAGATGCTGCCGCGCATCCGCAGATTGTCCGGCAGCAATGTCAGAGCGCTTTGCAACAGCAGGCTCTTGCCCTCGCCGCTCCCCCCCACCAGCGCCACTATCTCCCCCGGCGCCAGTTGCAGGCTGATATCGGTCAACAAAGGCTGCCAGCTGCGCCGCCCCAGCCAGGAGTAGTGGGCCGCCTCTATGGTCACCTGATCAAAACTCAGCATGGTTCACTCCTGTGCCACAGCAGCTGTTGCAAGGCGCGGGTAGCCTGATCAAAGAGCAACACCAGCAGCAGCAACATCAGCCCCGGGAAAAGGGCCAGCCACCAGCCGCCACCGGCCAGATAACGCAGGGCATCGGCCAGCAGCAGACCCAGCGAGGCCTCGTGGGCCGCCAGACCAAATCCGAGAAAGCTCAAAGCCGCGCTGTGTAGTACCGCATGGGGAAACATCAGCAGGGTGCCGATAAACCACTGAGGCAACAGCCCCGGCAGCAGGTGGATGCGCCAGCGACGCAGCGCCCCCATCCCCTGACTGCGGGCCAGCACCACATAGTCGCTGCAGGCGATCCGCCGCGCTTCTGCGCAAAGGATCAGCGCCAGCTTGGGCCAGTGGGTCAGTGCCACCGCCAGGATCACCCCGCGCATGCCGCCCCCCACGGTAAAGCAGATAAGGATCAAGAGCAGCATATGGGGCAGCGCCAGCATGGCGTCGATCACCATTCGCACCGCCGCATCACATCTGGGGTGAACGAGCGATACGCTTGCCGCCACCATGGCCAGCAGGCCACTGCAGAGAGCCGTGCTGATGCCGAGCTCCAGACTGGTGAGGGTGCCCTGAAAGGCGCGCAACCAGAGATCCCGCCCCATCTGATCGGTGCCAAACCAGTGGGCCAGCGAGGGGGGCTGCTGGCGCGCCAGCAGATCCATCGGCACATCCTGATGAGAGAGGCTCCAGCCGTAAGCAGCCAGCAGCGCCAATCCGAGCAGGGCAAAACCCAACCGCAGTATGGAGGGAAACGGATTAAACAGCATGCTCACCCTCCCAACCCCGGTTGATGCGCGCCAGCAGCAAACTGGCCACCGTATTGCCAATAAAGACCAGCAGGGTGCAGAAGAGCACGATTCCCATCAGCAGGGGAATATCGCCCCTGAGCCCCGCATCCACAGTAGCCTGGCCGAGCCCCGGGTAGGAGAATACCTTTTCAGCCAAGAGCGACCCACCAATCAGCTCGCCGAGCGAGGCAAACTGCAGGCAGAGCGCCGGGGTCAGGGCGTGGCGCAGCACGTGAAAACGCAGCATGGGCCAGCCGCCATCCCCCTGAGCGCGGGCGTAGCGGATAAAGTCGCTCGCCAGCACCTCGGCCACCCGCTCCCGGGTGTGCAGCGCGATGTTACCAAGCCCCAGCAGGGCCAGGGTTGTGACCGGCAGCAACAGATGGCGCAACCGCATGGCCCAATCCGCTTCATCGGCAGCGAGGCCCGGCGTCCAGGCGCAGCAGACTGGCAGTAGTGGCCAATGCACCGCAAACAGGGCCAGCAGCAACAGGCCGACCCAGAAGGTGGGCAGGGAGGCAAGCAGGTAGGCAAAACGGCAAATCAGGCGATCGGGCCAGCGGTTGAGATAGCGACCAGCGCAGAGGCCCAGCAAAATCCCGAAAAAACCGGATAGCAGCCAGGCGCCCGCCAGCAGCAGGAAGGAGGCGGCAAAGCGCTGGCCAATGACCTCGCTCACCGGCGCGTTGTAGAGCATGGAGTAACCGAGATCCCCCTGCAGCACCTGGCTAAACCAGTGCCAGTAACGCAGCCACAGCGGCTGATCCAGCCCCCAGCGGGCGGCGATGCGGGCGTACTGCTCGGGCGGCACATGCAGCAGATCATTGCCGATATAGGCCTTTATGGGATCGATGGGGGAGTAGCTCAGCAGCACAAAGGTGGCAACCGAGACCAGACAGAGCAGCCCTGCCAAACGCAGCAGGGCTTTCAGTGTGGCAGTCATCATGGTGGACGAACTTAACGGCACGTCCACCGCCAATCCTGCAGGTTGTTGAGGAGTGACCAGCTACCGTGAATTTCCGGTGCCCCCTTGCCAAGGTCGATGCAGCGGTTGGCCAGATAAGTGTGCTGCACGTTGAGCAGCCAGGCCCAGGCCGCATCCCCCTGCACTCCGGCGCCACGCTTGCCATCCCACTCCACCTGCTGCCAGAACGGCACGGCCGCCTGCCAATCAGGGGCATCCAGCGCCTGCTTGAGGTGGCCATCCACTACCGGGTTGCTGTAGTAGCCCGGGTTGTAGAACTCCACGCCACCCGAACCGCTCTGGTAGTGGTGATAGAGCTCCATGGGATCCAGACTCCCCCACCCCATCAGCACCGGGTTGGCGTGCATCTCGCGCTCCACCTGCTCCCAGCTGCCGGACTTGAGGCTCACTTCGAGGCCGATGGGTTTGAGCATGGCCCGCACCGCTTCCGCCAGATCCCGGCGGGTTCTGTCGCCACTGGTGTACCAGAGGGTAAAGGCGGCGCGCAGATTGCCTTTGTGGCGTACGCCGTCGCTCCCCCTCTGCCAGCCAGCTTCGTCGAGCAGTGCGTTGGCATGGGCCGCATCCCCATCCTTGAAGGCGGTGGCTTTATTCAGCCAGGGCAAGCCTTCTACCGCGCTGTAGGCGGGGATGGCGTGCCCTTCCAGCAGCTGGTCGGCCAGCAGCTGGCGGTCGATGGCGTAGTTGATGGCGCGGCGCACCGCCACGTCCGAGGTCACGTCGTTGCCGATGGGATAACCCTTGGCATCCTTGCCACCAGCAGGCGGAATGGGGAAGACGATGCCGCGGTTCTCCACGCTCGGCCGCACCCAGAGCTTGAGGGAAGCAGACGCGGTTGGCGCCAGTGACGGGGCGATGCGCACCACATCGAGCTGGCTACTCTGGGCGGCGGCATAGGCGCTCTCTTCATCGATAAAGACAAAGACCAGCCGTTTGAAGTCGTTGTTGCCGCCGGCGTAATAGGGGTTCGCCTCCACCACCAGCTGTTGACCGGGCAGGAAGCTCACCAGCCGGTAAGGGCCGGCACCGACCGGCTTTTGGGCATATGCTTTTGCGTCGTAATCCTTCTTCGACACTATGCCCAAGGATCCCAGCACGTTGACGAAGGTGCTCTGGGGGGCACTCAGGGTGATGGCAACTTCGGTGGATGAGAGCACCTTGGCCGAGACAAAGTTGCCCATGTCGATCTTGCCGCCACCCTGAGCTGCGCTGTTGTAGGTGAAGGCCACATCTTCAGCGGTGAGCGGCGCGCCGTTGGAGAATTTCAGGTCAGGCTTGAGGGTAATGAGCCACCCCTTGCCATCCTTGTTCGGGGTCACCGCTTGGGTGAGCACATTCTGCCAACTGAGATCGGCACTATCGCCAGCAATCTGTTTGAGCAGCGGGCTGTGCAGCAGCAGGTAGCTGCCGTGGCTCCAGCCAAGCAGAGGGTCAAACCCTTCGGTGGGTTCAGCTCCGATGGCGAGCTTGAGCTCGGCAGGCACAGGTTGGGCTGCGGCCAGCGCCGCGTGAGAGGCAGTGCCCAGCAGCAGAGTCAACAGGGCGGCAGCACTGGTGCCACAGTAATGGCGAAGGGAATTGCGTGGAACAGTCATGGGGATCCTTCTTGTTTTGTACCACTCACGGATCATCACTCAAAAAAGAGGTGGAATGCGTGTCTGAACATGGGAGTGAGGGGCCAAAATGGCCCCCTATTCTAAACTTGATTTCGCGTGAAACCTAGCGACTATGCCGGTTGAGCACGCCGGGCACCGAATAGCCGTCTGCGACCCAGATCCACGCCGCCAGCCCCTTGCTGCACCGGCAAGGAGAACAGCATCTTGAGGGTGCTGCTCACCAGTGCTCGCCCCTCCTCGGCACCGAGATGGGGATCGAGCGGCGACATCAGGGAGCAAGCCAGCAGCTGTCCCGTCTCGGGCAATTCACCCACCATAAAGGTCATGTTGCCACAGGGGAGCTGCAGGGCGAGCCGATCGCTGTTGCTGCGTACCGGCCAAAGCTGATCCGGCCCCGGCAGCACCACCACGCTCAACATCCAGGGGGTGAGCACGCAGCCGAGCCACTGTCCTTCAAACAGCACGCACTCCGCCACAATGGGCATGGTGGCGTGATAGAAGGGCAACGCCTGCATCTCTTCGCGAGCGATCCGCTCGTACTGGGCTACCAGCAGAGGCGAGGGATTGCTGGCAAAACCGGCAAACTCCTGCGCTGTCTCCGGTACTATCTCCAGCACTCTCTCAGCCTCGCTTAAATGGGACTGCGCCATAGGCCCTCCTGCTCTTGTTCAGCTTTCTCCTGCTCAGAGAGCGCAATGGCGGGCGCACCAACGGCAGCCAGCAGGGTCAAAATCCGATCCGTCGCCTCCCCCATGGCAGCCGCCACCACGGGGGTGAGGCCGATGCGGGGTTCGAGGGATTCAGGCTCGACCCCGATCAGGGTGAGCCGCTTGGGCGACTCCCCCGTCATGTGCAGCGCCGAGAGCACATCCGCCAGCCCCAGCTGATGGGGGGATATCTTGCGACCAAACAGGGTCGGGATCTCCTCATCCTTCAGGGTCACGACGGTGCCCGGTGGATTACCGCTGCGCACCGCATCCACCAGAATGATGTGATCGCGACTGGCCATGGCTTCCAGCAGCTCCATGCCAGCCGTGCCGCCATCGAGCAGCTCGATGCCGGGGGCGAAACGGTATTCGCGCCCCAGCGCCTCAACGATGCGCACGCCGACGGCCTCGTCACTCAAGAGCAGGTTGCCCACGCCCAGGATCAGGGTGTTCATCACAGCACCTTCACCTGAGTCGTTTCACCATTTTGGGTATCCACCACATGCACAGCGCAGGACATGCAGGGGTCGAACGAGTGGACGGTACGCACTACTTCCAGCGGCTTGGCCGGATCGGCTACCGGGGTGCCTACCAGAGATTGCTCGTAGGGGCCGGGCTCGTCGTTGAAGTTGCGCGGGCCCGAGTTCCAGGTCGATGGCACCACCGCCTGATAGTTCTCGATCTTGCCATCCTTGATGACGATCCAGTGGGAGAGCATGCCACGCGGCGCCTCTTCAAAGCCCACCCCGCGAAACTCTTTATCCGCCGGGATCTCCGCCTTGATATAGGCGGTAGTGTCCCCCTTGCCGATATTGTCCACCAGCGCCTTCCATTGATGGGACAGGGTATCTTTGAGCACACAGCAGCGCACCGCGCGACCGATGATGCGGCCCATGGTGGAGTGCAGCTGTTCGGTCTTGATGGCGGAACCGGTCAGCGCCTTGTAGATGCCGTTCAGCTGCTCGAAATGCGCCACCGTCTCCGGGTGTTTGGCGGCCAGCTTCACCAGCAAGTCTGCGAGCGGCCCCACCTCCACCACCTTGCCGTAGAAGGTGGGGGATTTGACCCAGGAGTATTTGCCGTCATCCTGCCAGCCGGTGTAATCGGGCTCGGTCTTGCCCTCCCAGGGTTTGAGGGGCTCGTCATCCTTGTACCAGGCGTGCTTGTTGCTCTCGGCGATGCCGTCCATCAGCCAGCCATCCTGATGGCTCTCGATGGGGCGATAACCCGTCAGATTGCCATTCTCGATATAGCCGCCCGGCATCAGGAAGCTGCCGCCGTTAGCGTCGGTGGGCAGCTCCGGCACGCTCAGGTAGTGCTTGGCACCCTGCCCCAGATGCAACCACTCGGGGTAGTGGGCGGCGATGATGGCGGCATCCACCTTGTAGACCTGCTCGATAAACTCGCCGAGCCGATCGATAAAGCTCTTCACATAGAGCAGCCGCTCCAGGTTGAGCACGCTCGGTGCATCCAGATTGATGGGGTTGGCCACGCCGCCCACCGCCAGATTCTGGATGTGCGGGCTCTTGCCCCCCAGAATGGCGACAATGCGGTTGGCATCGCGCTGGCACTCCAGCGCCTGCAGGTAGTGGGCCACGGCGATGAGGTTTACCTCCGGGCTCAGCTTCATTTCCTTGTGACCCCAGTAACCGTTGGCAAAGATGCCAAGCTGGCCGCTCGCCACCAGCGCGCGGATCTTCTCCTGCACCTTGGTCAGTTCATCGGCACTGTTGAGAGACCAGGTTGATACCCCCTTGAGCATGTCCGCCGCTTTTTGCGGATTGGCCTCAAGGGCCGCGGTGATATCCACCCAGTCCAGCGCGGAGAGCTGATAGAAGTGAACGATGTGATCGTGGATGTTGTGGGCCGCGATGATGAGGTTGCGGATAAACTGGGCGTTGACCGGCACCTTGGCGCCAATGGCGTTCTCCACCGCCCGCACCGAGGCGATGGCGTGAATGGAGGTACATACCCCGCAGATGCGCTGCACAATCATCCAGGCATCGCGCGGGTCGTTGCCCTTGACGATCTCCTCCATGCCGCGCCACATGGTGCCGGACGACCAGGCTTTGGTCACTTTGCCACCTTCGATTTCGCAGTCGATACGCAGGTGCCCCTCAATGCGGGTGATGGGGTCTATGGTGATACGTTGGCTCATACGTTGGCTTTCCCTCGGGCCTGATAATCTTGGTGAACACGTTCAAGTGATGGCAGTACCGGCAAGAGCCGGATCAACAGCAAATAGGCACACACCTCGATGGCAACAAAGCCCAGGGAGATCAGCACCTCCTCCGCAGAGGGGAAGTAGTGGTAGCCATTGCCGGGGTTGAAGGCGAGTAGGGAGTAATCCAGCCGCCAGAGGGCGGCGCCCAGCAGCATGCTGAGGGCCCCCAGGAACAACATGCGCGAATCCCGGCGGCTCTTGTCCCAGTGGAACACCAGCAGCGGGAAGATCATCAGCGCAATCTCGCTCCAGAACATGATGGAGAAGCGATTGAACTCGGAGAGATACTCCGACTTGTCGTGGATGACGATCTCGGCAAAGCGCAGCGCCACAAACAGGATCAGGAAGATATCGATCACCTGGGTCAGTTTGTAAAAGAGCGACTTCTCGTTGGGGCCACGCCCCGCCAGCCCCGCCTGCACCAAAGAGCCCTCAAACACCACGATGGAAAAGCCCATGATGAATGCGGTCAGAAGCGAAAAGACCGGCAGCAGCTCATAGCTTTGCCAGAGCGGATGGATCTTCTCCCCCGCCACTATCATCAAGGATCCCATGGAGGATTGGTGCATAGTGGGCAACAGAGCCCCCAGCGCCAGCACGAAGAACATGATCTTGTTGAGGCGAATGAGTGACGCCTTCCAGCCGAACTTCTCCAGCAGCACGGGAGCAAACTCCAGCGCCATCACCCCGATATAGATGGTCATGCAGACCGCCGTCTCGAACAGCACCGAGGAGGTGTTGAAGTGACCGGGCAGGTAGAAGTACGGCAGGTTCCAGTAACGCCCCACGTCGATGGTGATGGAGAGGCCGCCCAGCGAGTAGCCAAACAGGCTCGCCAGCAGGGCCGGTCGCACCAGCGGGTGATACTCGCCCCGGTTGAACACATAGACCGCCCAGGCCAGCGCCCAGCCGCCACAGGCGAAACCGGTACCGATCAAGAGATCGAACGAGATCCAGAGACCCCAGGGATAGCCACCGTTCAGATCGGTGACCGAGCCCAGCCCGAAGACGAGGCGCTTCAAGATCAACATGCCGCACAGCACGGCAAAGGGGGCCAGCACCAGCACAGGCCAGCTGACCAGCTTGCCGCCGAGGGGATACGCCTTGTGGTTACTCATGATCCTTGCCTCCCTTTGTGGTGCCCTGATCCTTGATCTGCGCACTCCCCTGATCATGGCCATCATCGTGATGGTGATCGTGACCATGCTTGGTGTTGCGGCGAATGAGCACCGAAAGGCCGGTCAGTACCACCATGGGCAGCACCATCCCCTTGTAGAGGGTGTGCTGAATATGCTCGGAGCGGGCACCGGAGGAGAGCTCCGGCAAGTCGGGCATGTCGAGCTTGGTGTAGGGCACCCCGGCCAGCACCAGCACCTGGGTGCCGCCCCCCTCCTTCTCGCCATAGACGTAAGGCTGGTAGTTGGGCACTTCGTGCAGGTAGAGGTCGTTGGCAGAGAGGGTCTGGCGCGGGTAGGCATATTCGCTGCCCGGGGTCGCTAGCAGGCGGCGCTTGGCTTCTGCCATCAGCTCCTCGCGGGTGCCGAAGATGACGGCGCCGGTGGGGCACACCTCGACACACCCAGGCAACTTGCCCTGATCGATCCGCTCAAGCCCTTTCTGGTTGCAGAGCTCGCACTTGTGGATCGCCCCCAGCGGGTTGTCATAGTCATATTTGGGCACATCGAACGGGCAACCCACCATGCAGTAGCGACAGCCGGTGCAGACGCTCGGGTCGTAGTGAACGATGCCGGTCTTGGGATCTTTTTTAAGAGCCTGCACCGGACAGACAGAGACGCAGTTGGGATCGACACAGTGCATGCACTGCTTCTTGATGTAGGCATAGCCATCCACCAGCTGATCCTTGTGCTCGCCAGTGCCGCTCTTCCACACCTGAATGATGTTGTTGGTGTAGGGGGTCAGCTTGTCGTTGTTGGACCAGGTCTGCTCGCCCGCCGGATTGGTCGGGTTGCCGTTGAGGCGCTGACACTCCGCCACACAGGCCTGACAGCCGACGCAAAGGGTAGAGTCATACAACATGCCGAGCGCGCCGGGAATGGGCGGCTTGTTCTTGGCCGCTGCCAGTGCGGTGCCGGGTGCGGCTGTGCCCGCTGCCAGCGCACCGATGGAGGCGAATTTGAGGAAGTTGCGTCTGTTCACGGTCATTCCTCCCGTGATGGGTGCTGCCCGGCTTCGTGGCGCTTCTGCTGGCGACCGAGTTCACGCACCGTCATCAGACTCACCCCCACCAGCACCCCGAGGGCGCCACCGATAAGGCCAGTCGCGGTGGGCGAGGTATAGCCCCCCTCCTGAATTTTCACATCGGGTTTATCCACCCTCGGAGTCGGGTTCTCTACCTTGGCAAGCTGGAAGATCCCCTTGCTAAAACCGACCCCTTGCTCGTTGCAGCCATAACAGGGGTGACCGATGCCGACCGGCCAGATGCCGCCGCCCACATCGCAGAACTCCAGAGTCGAGCAGTTGCCGTAGGTCTCCGGCCCCTTGCAGCCCAGATGGTATAGGCACCAGCCCTGACGGTGGCCCTCGTCGCCAAACTCCTTGGCAAAACGCCCCGCGTCGAAGTGCGGACGACGCTCGCAGTTCTCGTGGATCAGCCGCTCATAGGCAAACAGCGGGCGCTTCTTGCTATCCAGCGCCGGCAGCTTGCCGTAAGTGATGTAGTAGGCAACCGTGGTGAGGAAGTTGTGGGGATTGGGCGGACAGCCCGGGATATTGATGATGGGAGTGCCGATATTGCCGAGGGCCTCTTCAAGGCTGACAGCGCCGGTCGGGTTGTCGCCGCTGGCAGGCACACCGCCCCAGGCAGCGCAGGAGCCGATGGCGATCACCGCAGCCGCGTCGGCGGCAGCACGGCGAATATGGTCGACGATGGGCTCACCGGCCACCATGCAGTAGACGCCACCATCTTTGAGCGGAATGGAGCCATCCACCACCAGCACATACTTGCCTTTATAGCGCTTGATGGCGTTGTGCTTGTTCTCTTCCGCCTGATGACCAAAGGCCGCCGAGAGTACCTCGTGGTACTCCAGCGAAATGGTATTGAGGATCAGGTTCTCGATGGTGGGGTGCGTGGCGCGCAGCAGCGATTCGGTACAACCGGTGCACTCCTGCGCCCCAATCCAGATCACCGGCGGCCGTTCGGGGCTGGTGAGCGCAGTGGCCATCTTGGCGACGGCATGCTGACTTAATCCCAGGGTTGCGGCCATCCCGGCACACAATTTCATAAAATCACGGCGATTAATCCCATGAGCCGATAAAAAATTATCCTCGACCATTCTACTTATTCCCGTAGTGAGCACTTGTTTGATAAATGCTTAATAGCGGAAATGCTAAGGACTCACCCCCCCTGCAGTATTGATCTCTATCAATTTCGACCGGCTTACCCCTATTTTCATAGCGAGCCACATCACAAATGAAATTAATTACCCCCAAAGGGATATTTAGCATCCCCGTAAATTTTATGAACTTAATTGGACATTAAATAATTAATCACCGCATATCCTCTCTTTCACTGTGAGCCAAATTAACATGATTGAAATCTTGGCTATACCGCTCATTTCACAATACTGATACCCACCAATAAATGATCCATTGAATATATCTTTACTCATCTCATTGCATATTCCATACAGTCATCTACGGGCAACCTCCTGACTTGCCTCCCCACACCAGAACTGTCTCACGGCCAGCTGCCACCGGTAGCAAGCACGGCCTGCATGGCACGATTTACCTGCATGTCGTTTGGTTTCAGTTTGCACTGGACGGCGATGATTGCTTCTGCTAACCCACACAGTACAACCCCGCTTGGCCTCCCTGATGTTTAATACCGCTTAGTGAAAAGATGCCGCCGAGGTATGCATATCAGTATGACCTCCCCCACTCTTTATTGTCTTGGATGCTGGTGAGTAAAATATCGCACTCACGGATATGTTTACGCATCATCGTGAATCTGCATTCAAATTAATGGGGAGAGAAAAGGCAAGGTGGAAGGCTGTCTGCAACATAGACATCATATTTAACTCGCGATGCATTCGCTCATCCGGTTACAGATGTTACCGCCCACCTTTACACTATTTACCTTCACGTCACCCCGCTTAATTAACCAGAGCGTAAATATCCATCTCCATCGATATAGATGATAATTATTCTTGTTCAATGGCAACCCTAAAAAATGAGTTGGGATGACGATGAACATGATAAACGATAAGGGTGTTAACCATCAGCCGAGCAGTGGTGCCAGCAACTGCAGCGCCTTATCGAACTCGAACTCGTTGACCGCCCGGCTCACCTCTTGAAATGCAGCACGCAGCAGTTGCAGTTGCAGTTGCAGTTGCAGTTGCAGTTGCAGTTGCAGTTGCAGTTGCAGTTGCAGTTGCAGTTGCAGTTGCAGAGAGAAGCCTCCCCCTGACTGCCTCTGATAACAACGCCATAGAGCCTTGTTTCTGGCTGGCCCTACGGACACTTGCCAAGTGCGGGAATTGAACAAAAAAACGAGAAAAATCAAGATAGATAGCCAATTAAAATGACATAATTGACTATAGTTCAATCGAACGTTTGAAAAACGTGACCACTTCACATGGGCCCAGCGCAATGACCACTGAACGGGAACAGTTGATCCGCTCACTGTTTGATGAGTACATCGAGCTGTATTCATCACGGGATGATCGGCTCACCACGCAGTTTAGCGACAATTTCAGCGGTTTTGCCGGCAGCAGTGATGTTCTGGTTACCGATAAAGATGAGTGGATCCGGATAACTCGCCGCGATTTTACCCAGATCCCGGGCAGGATCCGCCTGGAAATACTCGATGTAACCCTGCAAGATCTGGCCGCGGATGTGGTGGCTGTCACCGCCTTCTTCCATATCCATCTACCGAAATCAGAACCTATCCTTTCCCGCAGAACCGCCAGGTTGGTGCTGATTTTTCGACACGAAGCCATGGTGTGGAAAATTGCGCACAGCAGTATCTCCATCCCTTACAGTGCAGCTCGGGAAAGCGAAATTTACCCGATGACCAGTCTGGAGGAGCGCCAACATGAGCTGGAGCTCATTATCGAGCTCAGAACCAAGGAGCTGGCGGAAGCGAACCGGAAACTGGAAGCGCTCAGCAATACCGACGGGCTCACCAACATCGGCAACCGTCGTCTGTTCGACAACTCATTGAACCAGGCCTGGGAGCGCTGTATTCAGACAGAGATGCCGATTGCGCTCATCATGCTCGACATCGATCATTTCAAGCAGTTCAACGACCTCTATGGCCACGTTGCCGGTGACGAGTGCCTTCGATTGCTGGCCCATACCCTGGCGCAATCCGGGCGCCGCTCGGGGGAGTTGGTGGCTCGCTACGGCGGAGAGGAATTTGTCATCCTGCTGCCACATGTCGAGCGTCAATCCGCCTATGAAATTGCCCAACATATCCAGCGGCTGATTTTTGCACTCGCGCAGCCACACGCACAAAATACCACCGGTCTGGTGACCGTTAGCATGGGTGTTGCCTGCCTCAGACCATCGAGTCACTGGCAGCCGTCTGAACTGGTAAAACTGGCTGATGCTGCGCTCTACACCGCCAAATCATCCGGCCGTAACTGCATCAGAGTGGCGGAGTCACCCAGCCTCCCACAACCAGTCTGCCCATAAGTCCCTCATGCGTGACCATCCTCCCCGTGGGGAACCACTGCGCGCTAACCATCGACGGCAAGGCTCAACGCATCCCATCGCAACATACCTTCCCACAGATCCAGTGTACTTTGATAGGTATCTGCCGCGTTGTAATGGACCATGGCATGCAGGCGGGCATGATGGCCAAGTCGCTTGACCACGTCGGGCATGGCATTGATGCTGGCCAGCACCCGCGCCAGATCGCCGGGATCGTTTGGCTGATATTTGCGGCAATTCACGTCATCGGTGAGGTGTCGATCCCACCAGGCGCCATCGGCCTGGATCACTACGCATAATCCTGCCGCCATGGCCTCCAGAATGGAGAGACCAAACGGTTCCTGATGACTGGTGGAGACAAAAATGCCGCATTGAGATCGGATCTCGTCAAGATTAGCGGGGTTGGCATACCAGTGCGTGTCTGGCAGCTGTGGCTGAGGCTGGCTACAGGGTTGCAGCGTGCCCTTGGGCTGCAGATAGCACACCATCAGCTCGGGGCGAGCGTCAGGGATCAGTTGATGGGCGGCCAGCATGGTCTCCAGCCCCTTCCAGCGCAGCAACGAGGCCGCCCACAAAATGCGGTGCCCCCCCAGGGTCGCTTTGGGCCAATCAATCTCGCTCAAACCGTTGGTAAATGGCTGCCAGTGTGACGGGAACTCGGTCTCGCCAAGCCGGGCCAGCAGCGCCGCCAGGGAGCTGCGGGTCGATTCGAGATAAAACACAAAACTCGCCCGTTGCAAGGCTCTGGCAGAGAGCCCCGAACACCCCACAGGGCCATGGATCAGCTGAACCACCCGGCACCGCAACCAGCGGGCCGCCCAGTAACAGCAGAGATCCACCCCCGGCCCGGACGCCGCCGCCAGACACTTCACCTGCCCCAAGCGCAGCACAAGCCAGAGGATGAGCAGGGTCTGCCACCCCTGTTTGAGCAGATAGCCGATGCCGGACTCCCGCCCCTTCAATATGTGGGGCAGCCAAAGAGGATGATGCTGACAACGGGACCAGGAGTCGGGATCCTGGGTCAACACATGGCATGTGAGCCCGGGCATCCGCTTGGCCAACTCATCGAGCAGCACTTCGGTCGCAACCTTGGAGCCACCGCGAAACGGGATGGGATCCACGACGATGATCTTTCCAAACACCGGCTCAGTTTGCATGCTCATCTTGCTGCTCCCTTACTCTGGCACCTTGCGGCGGCCAAACCCCAACTGCACTTTTTGCGCCACTTTTGCCATCCCACTTGCCAGCATATTGCGCCCTCTGGCAAGGAGTCGTTGCCCCGCCCAGTGAATGAGTGGTCGGAAGGGTGTGGGGGCCGTGGCGTGCCAACGACCAGCCAGCGCGGCGTCCTACACCGCCGTGACCCCGTCGACATAGCGCGCCACCGTGAACAACTGTGCGGCACGCAACTGAGCGGCCCGCCCCATTTCACATCGGCGCTGCGGATTGCTCAATTGCCGCCAGTGATCAGCCATCTCGGCCCAATCCCCCGGGGTTGCCAGCAAACCGGTCACCCCCTCTTCCACCACTTCGGGGATGCCGCCCACTCGGTAGGCACTGACCGGGAGCCCCAACATGCCCGCCTCCGCCAACGTCAGACCAAACACCTCCTCACGGGCTCCGGAGACCAGCAGATCCACCCCGCCTCGCAAGATAGCGGCACTGTCCGGCCGCTCGCCAAGAAAGTGGACACGCTCGGCCACCCCGAGCTCGACAGCCAACGCCATCAATGCTTCCCGCTCCGGACCGCTGCCAATGATCAGCAACTGGGCCTCCTCCCCCGATGCCATCAGGGCAGCCAGCGAGCGGATCAACAGATCAATCCCCTTGCGTTTGATCAATGAGCCGACGGTTGCGATGATCATATCCCCCGGTTGCAAGCCCAGCATGCCGACGACCGGCCAGTGAGCACCGCCATTCAGGCGAGCGGCATCCACCCCGTTGGGTACCCGGATCAACCGTTCGGCCGCGCAGCCATCCTGGCGCCAACCGGTCAACACCGGCTCGCTCACCCCGATCAGCACGCTTGCCTGATGAACCCGCAGGCTGAATCTGTCTCTGGGCTGGTAACGGGCATGGAGGTGGCACACCAACGGTACCTGCAACACTCGACAGACCCCCACCAGCCACTGACAAGGGGCCGCGCTGTTGGCATGCACCAGCCCAATCTGCCGTTCGGTGATGAGCTCTCTGGCTCGTCGGGAGAGGCGCCGATGGGCAGCAAGATCAAAGCGGGGCGCCTGCCATCCCAGCAGCAGGCTGAACGGCTCGACCATGGTTTCTACCCCGAGGGTGGCCGCCTCTGCCGCCAGCGTCGGGCTATTGCACCAGAGCAACGGCGTAAACCGGCTGCGATCGAGGTGAGCCAGCAGATCCAGCAGGCAGCGTTCGCTGCCGCGGATCCAGTCCTCTCCGTAGTGAACCAGCAAAACAGGGGTTGCGTTCATCCTCTTGCTCCCTTTGGTGGCACTGCCGGCAACCGGGTTGCCTCCTGATGATCCTCAGCGGTGGCCTTCACCTCTGTGGCCGACTGCTGCACGTACTTGATGGCGGCGACGGCCAGCGCCAACTCCAGATAGATGGGCCAGGTAAACCCCTGGGTCAGGAAGGATCCCGAAATCACAAACCCCACCATGCTGGCCATCCCCCCCTGCATCGCCGTGATCACTGCAGGAGGCATGCCAGCGAGCTGGCAACGCCAGCAACTGCGCAGGGTCACCGTCACCATGCCGATAAACAGCGCCAACCCGACAAAGCCGGTTTCAGCCAGCACCCCGAACCAGGTGGAGTGCACCGCATGATTCAGTCCATCCCAATGGGGGCTGTAGAAGAAATAGTTGTAATAGAAATTGGACAAGCCCACCCCCACCAGCGGATGGCCCAACGCCATGCCCCAGGCCGCTTGCCAGGCGTAGATCCGCCCCATGGCCGAGGCATCGACCCCGCTCTCGGCGGCACCGCCAGATGCCCGGTCACTGATCCCTGCGGCGGCAAAGAGCACCGCCAGCGCGACCATCCCCAGCGAGATCAACAAGGTTTTCGACTTCACCCGCTGCCAGGCAAACAGGCCGCTGACCGCACACACGCCAAGCAAGCCGCCGCGGCTCTGAGTGGCGATAATGGCGGCCGCAGTCAGCGCAAAGCCGAGCCCACCCAGCAAACGCCCCCCACCCCATTGCCCTGATTGAGCAGCAAGCTCAGCGAAAAACCGGCAGGAAAGAGCAGCACCAGCGCCAGATCGTTGGGATCCCCCAGCACAGAGCCCAGCTCGCGCCCTATGGTCACCCGGGTGCCCTCCACCAGCCCGATCCCGCTCGCCTTGTTGTAGAGGGCCACCAGCGCCACCAGACAGCCCGCCACCACAAAGGTGCGCACCGCCAGCGCAAAATCCCCCGGAGTGCGCACCAGCCAGGTGGTGGCCAGGGTCATCAGATAGATCTTGCTGTAGCTGCCGGTCCAGGTGGCGATCGCCTCGCCCCGGTTGCTGGCAAACAGCACACCGATGGAGACCATCACAAAGAAGGCCGTCAACCAGCTCAGGGGTTGGCTCCAGTAAGGCTTGATCCGGCCAGTCAGCAAAATGTGCCAGACCAGCGCGCCGATGGCGGCCAGCGAGAAGAGCAGCGGGATCTTGAGGGGATAGAGCTGGGGGAACACCTCATGCAGCCGAAAGAAGGAGAAGGTGACAAACCCCAGCACCATCAAAAAGGGCCAGCGCAGGGCAAACCAGATAGCGGGAATGGCAAGGCCGAGCACCGGCAGCAGCAAGGGATGGGGCAGCCGCCACCAGAGCAGGGCCAGCACCAGACAGATGGCGCTTGCCCAGATGGCTGGCGTTAGACGAGCCATGATCCTGCCCACCATTGGCCGAGCCAGACCATCGCCAGCGCCCCAAGCGAACTGGCCCAGAGGGTGGAAAGGCGATACGGCAGCGGCAGCAACCGCTGGCTCACCAGATAAAAGGCCAGCGCCCGTACCAGATAGACCAGCAGCAGAGTCCAGATCACCCCGGCGACCCCGAAGGGGGGGATGGCGAGCAGAAAGCCTGCGACCCCAAGGGCGCTGCAGCCCAGATTGATCACCATCTGGGCATTGCTCTTCTCGCCGCTAAAGCAGCCGACATTGAGCAAGTCCGAAACATTGCGCACCGCCATACCCAGCACCAACAGCGGAATATAGGCGATCGCCCCGTGATAGCTCTCTGGGGTCAGCCAGCGAATAAGCAAGGGGGCGGTAAGCCCGACAATCCCCGCGGTGACAAACCCCAGTACCGACCCCATCACGCTGTAGTGGGCATTGAGTCGCAGTCCATCCGGCTCGCGCAGCAGCATGAAACGACGGGGATACCACCAGAGGGCAAAGGGTTGCAGCAACAACCCCACCGCCAGCGCGAGCTTGCCCGCTACGGCGTAGTAGGCAAGCAGCGCCTCACCCACCACATCGGCCAGCAACCAGCGATCCAGTCCGCTCAGGGCAAAGCCTGCCAGCCCGCTCACCACCAGGGGCAATCCATAGCGCAGCAGCGGCCGATAGTGCTGCCAGTCAAAGCGGATCCCGCTATCTCGCCACTGCCAGAGGCTCAGCAGCAACGCCAGTGCAACGCAGGTCAGGGTGCCGGAGGCCAGCACCCCGCTCACGCCCCAGCCGAGCCAGAGCCACCAGCCAGTCAGTCAGTCAGTCAGTCAGTCAGTCAGTCAGCAGGGACTGGATCACCGCCTTGCCTGCGGTCGCCACGAAAAAGAGCCGTGCCTGATTGCGCATCCGCAGCCATGCCAGCGGCACGCCGATCACCCCTTCAAACGGCAGGGCGCAGAGCACCCAACGCACATCCGCAAGGCGGGTTTCCACCGGCAGCCAGGCTTGCACCACAGGTGCCAAGAGCCAGAGCAGCACCAGACTGGCCAGGGCGATCAGCCAGACCAGACCAAACATGCGGGCCACCACCTGCTGGCGCTCCTGCTCATCTTTCGCCAATCCGGCAAAGCGGTAGAGGGCATCCACCAGCCCGAAGCCCAAAATAAGGGAACCCAGATTGATGAGAGTCAGCAGCACCTCCAGCTGGCCGTATTCACGAGGCAGCAGCTGATGGGTCAACACCGGCAGCATCAGCAGGGAGATCCCCTTCATCAGGAGCAAGCCGCCGGCGTAATAGAGCATGGCAATCTGGTTCACACCAAGTTTCATAGGGCCTCCCAGCCACCCGAAGCATCCTGCTCCGGGTCAGCTACCGCTAATACAAAGCCCACGCCACTCACTCCCGCCCTGAAGCGATAGCCCCTCTGTGCGGCTTAACCGGCCTGAACAAGCCCAGAATGAGACTGGCATTTGCGTTTTGCACAACGCTGGCTGCAAATTGCACCGACAGGCGCAATCTGCCCCACCTCTTAGCCCCATTTGGCCCGATCTAGCTGGGGCCGTCCTGTTGGCCCGATCCCTGCTTCCTGCTTAGCGACCAACGGACTGCACCAGAGGGAGAGGTCGCCATGAACACCATCAACCTGCACCGGATGAAAAGCTGGGCCAAACAGGGGGAAACGCCACTGGCTCGCCGGGTATGGCGACTGGCCAAAAGTGCCCGCCACTGGTCATTCCCCGTGATCCCTCCTCTGCATCGGCTGCTTTATCGGCTCTATCTGCTGGGCAGCAACGCGCTGGCGACCCTGACCCGCACCCTCTGGTGGACCCCCTTGTTTCAATCTCGCCTCACGGCCCCCGCCCCGCGCCTCTATCTCTATGGCGGCATCCCCTATATCAGCGGTCCGGTCACCATCGAAATCGGTGCCGATTGCCGCCTCAGCGCCGCCATGACCATCAGCGGCCGGGCATCGAGCCAGACACCAAGGCTGGTGATTGGCCGCAATGTCGGGATTGGCTGGCAGACCACCCTGGCGGTGGGCAGCAAGATAGTGCTGGGGGATAACGTCCGGATTGCAGGGCGTGCCTTTCTGGCGGGCTACCCGGGGCATCCGATCAACGCCCGCGATCGCGCCCGGGGCCTGCCGGATCGCGATGAACAGGTGGGGGCCATTGTGCTGGAGCAGGATGTCTGGCCGCTACCGGGCAGTCGGCTGGCGGGCAAGATCAATGGCCACTGGCTGGCGACGCAGATCCGGCGCCAGTTGCCCGAGCTGGATCGCCCCTTGCTCTGGATCTCCCTTCCCAGCGCCGTCGATCTGATTGGCAAGCTGGATGAGCGGGCGGTCATCTACTACTGCGGCGATGACTTCTCGGCGCTGGCGGGGGTGGATCATCAAGCCATTGCCCACTGCGAAGCCCGACTGGTGGAAAAAGCGGATCTCATTCTGGCCGCCAGCCCCGCGCTGGCCAGCCGCTTTCCCCCCCATAAAACCCGGCTCCTCAGCCACGGCGTGGATCTCGAGCTGTTTATGCCCCCCAGAGAGCGGCCGGCGGATCTTCCCTCCGGCCGCCCCATTGCCGGATTTTACGGCAGCCTGAGCGACTGGATTGATATCCCCCTGCTGGCAGAGACGGCTGCCGCCCTGCCTCACTGGGATCTGGTGCTGATTGGCCCGGTCCAGACCGATATCACCCCCCTCAAGGGGCTCCCCAATATCCATCTGCTGGGGCCCCGTCCCCATCACACGCTGGCGGCCTATGCCCAGCACTGGCAGGTGAGTCTGCTGCCCTTTGTCGACAACGCCCAGATCCGTGCCTGCAATCCATTGAAATTGCGCGAGTATCTGGCCGCAGGGCGCCCCATCGTCAGCACCGATTTTCCGGCTCTCGATGGCTATCGGGATCAGATCCAGCTCCCCCACGATGGGGAGAGCCTGGCCCAGGCCATCAATCGGGCCGCCTTTGATCAACCCAATCCGGGCTGGTTTCAGGAGAGTGGCTGGGAGGGGCTCACCCGCAGCGAAGGGCGCCACACTCGCCAGCAGCAGGTGGCCCAGCAAAGCTGGGATCACAAGGCTGCCGAGCTGAACAACTGGTTGAAGGGGCTGGCCGGATGAGCAGAGGGCTTTGGCTGGTTATCCTGCTCTGCTGCCATGCAGCAATGGCCGCCACCCGGCTGGAGGGGCAGACCCCGCTGCCCCTGACAGGCAACCAGACACCCCAGCGGCTCGATCTGAGCACCCACAACTGGCCAATAGGCAGCGATGATGAACTGGTGATCGAGGGCCATAACCCCAGCGCCCGCCCACCAACCCTGATCCTGCGTATCGACGATAACGCCTCGGTCAACTACCGCAGCCGGGTCAATCTGGAGCGGATTGTCGCACCCGGCCCCTTCACCCAGCGCTTTACCTTGAGCGAGTGGCGCACCAGCCAGCCCAGAGCGCTGGCGCTGGACAAACTCACCAAGCTCTATCTCTTTATGGCCGATAACGCCCCCTCAATGACCATTCACCGCTGGTACTGGGAGCCCGGTCTGACTCTGCCTGAGGGCACCATTGCGCTGGATCTGGGGGCGGCGGCGGCGCCCCGCTTTACCGGCTTTGAAGCCCTGAGCCCGGGGGATCCCCGGCTGATTGGCCATCCCACCCCCATCTTGCGCCCCTCCGGCGATGCCCTTGTGCGCGATGGGCTGCGCAATCTCGACGGAGTACGACTGGACCTGGCCAAAGGGCGCTACCAGCTTACCCTCTGGCTCGATGACCCCGGTGAATGGGAGTACCTGCCCCACCCCTTCGAGCGCAGCGTGCTGGTCAATGGCGAGCCCATCTGGGCCGAACAGTGGCAACCGCAGGAGTGGCTAACGCAGCGCTATCTGGCGGGACAATCCCGCGAGGCACTGCCAAACCCGGATCCCTGGCAGCTGTTCGGGGCACGACAGGGCGGCCCCGTTCATGTCACTCTGAACCACCCCGGCGGCCCGCTCACTATCACATTGGTGGGTCACTCACCGGATGCCAAATACCTGGCGGGGCTGCTGCTTGCCCCCTATCCGGCCCCCACCAGCAAAGAGGCGCTCCCGAATAGTGGAAAAGCTCTCGCCGTATTGGCCGACGCTACCGCCATCGTGCTGGCCAAGCAGCGCCAGCTATTTTTGGAAAAGTGGACTCTGGCCCCCTATTCCCCAACCCCAGCCCCAGCTTCGCAGCAACTGAGCCTCACGCCGATTACGGATGCCGCCCCAACCCTGCAGATCGCCCCGCTATCTGCGGCCGATGAGTTGCAGCAGGCTTCACGACCGGTGCTGGCGGCCCGTGGCAGCCAGCTGCTGCTGGAATTTGCCATCCACGCCGCCACCGACGATCCGGCACCCTTGCTGGTGATCCAGCCCCCCGAGCAGGCAGGATCGCCGCTGACGCTGACCCCCTATTACGGCAAGTGACATCTGGTTCGCCCGCAGGCGAGCGGCACCCTGCTGGCCCCCTCGGATCAGGAGTTGGTCGAGGGGGTCGCCGGGCTCACCCTGCTGGCAGGGGTGCCACGGCGTCTGGTGCTGCAAATGACCGTCCCACGCGATGCGCCGGCGGGGCGCTATCTCGGCAATATTCAGCTGCTGAGCCAACAGCAACTGGTGCAGCTGCCACTGACTATCGAGGTGCTGCCGCTGACCCTGCCCGCGGCCAGCAAACCGGTCGGCATCTATGTCGAAGCGCCCCCTTATCTGAATTGGCTGAGCCCCAATCCCGAGGCGTTAAAAGAGCAGATCGCCGAGGCCAGTCGCTGCGATCTGCAGCGGCTCGCCAAGCTGGGGATCAGCGGCCTCTCGCCCGCTCTGCCACAGGATGAAGCGGGGATGCGGGAGATTCCTTGTCGATTCTCAGACTATTTGCTGTCACGGCATTCAGCACGCTGCAAATGTTATGCCGGGCAGTGCCACGGCACTTGTTCTCCAAATGATACTCTTTGCGCCTTATTCACCAACACCCACTCCTCGTTTTGATTGCCAAATTGCAATTAACCTCCCCCGCACGTTGCAAACTGCAATTCACCTTGGCCGAAATCGCCCGATAACAGGCTAAATGGCTGATAATTCAAGCCCATTAGACTGGGCCCGATTATTGCTTGCCTTTGGACACACTTCACAAGCCACCGTTGGCTCGGCCCCCGTGCCGCCATTTTCCAGGAAGGAGAGATCATGAAAGCAGGCCTTTATATCGCACCACTGCTGGCAGCCCTTTGCGGCACCGCATACGCAGCCCCCTCACCTGACAGCGCCGTGTTGAAGGTTGAAGGCGCCATCAGCAGCCCCACTCATCAGGCTCTGGCCCTGTGGGACAGCGCCATGCTGGATCAACTGCCGGTACACGAAATCAAAACCCATACCCCATGGTATGACGAAGCCAAAACCTTTCGCGGCCCGCTGCTGCAAGATGTATTGGCCAAGGTCGGGGCAACCGGCAAACAGCTCACCATTACCGCGCTCAATGACTACTCGGTACAGGTGCCGACAAGCGATGCCGAGCAGTATCGGGTCATCCTCGCCCGCACGATCAATGGCAAGCCACTGTCGGTGCGTGACAAAGGGCCGCTGTTCCTTGTCTATCCGTTCGATCAATATCCCGAACTGCAAAACAAGCTCTATTACGGTCGGGCTATCTGGCAGATCAGCGCGATAAAAGTGGAGTAGATCCCATCATGCGTTCCATGGCGGCCAGTCAACGTTTCTTGTTTGTGGTGCTCTGCGTGCTGCTCCTTGCCTTTGCCGGTATTGGTACCATCCAGTACCGGCAATTTCAGGATCTGCAGCGCAGTACCAGCCAGGGCGAAGACAACGTGATGTGGAACTATTTCCAGCTCTATAATGAAGCGCTGCGTTTTCAAAGCTCGCTGCTCCATGAGTCGCAACCGACCTTCCAGCTCAGATACGATATTCTGGTCAGCCGCATGGATCTGGTGTTGGAGAGCAAGGATCGCAGCCTGCTTCAGCAAACAGAGATCTACCAGCAGGCAAGCAAAGCCATTCGATCCTACATCTCTCTGGCGGATATCTGGCTCGGCCCGGAAGCCACCAAGCCGCTCGACAATCTTGCCCATCAGGAGCTGCGCCAACAGCTTGCCTCCCTGCTCCCCCTGCTCCATCAGCTGACTCTGGAGGTGAACCAGCAGGCGACCCTGTTTGATGTGGCGCGTCGCGACAGCGTGAGGGAGCAGATCATCACGACGACACTCATCGCGACCCTGCAATTTGCGCTGCTCTTTGTGCTCGCCCTGCTGATCTGGCGGCAAATGAATATCTCGTTTCTGCAACACAAACTGATGCAGCAGCTCAATGACAAACTGCTGCGGGCAAATCAGGCGGCAGAGGCAGGCACAAGAGCCAAAAGCAGCTTTTTGGCCAACATGAGCCATGAAATTCGCACCCCCATGAATGGCATTCTCGGCATGCTCTCACTGCTGGCCGACCGGGATATGGATCCGAGGGAGCGAGACTATCTGGAGACGGCGCGCGAATCGGCAAACCATCTGCTCGGTCTGCTCAACGACATTCTGGATGTATCCAAACTGGAAGAGGGCAAGATCGAGCTACAGCTGGCCCCCCATCACTTGCCCCAGCTGCTGGAGGATATCCGGGCCCTGATGCAGAGCAACTGCGATGCAAAAGGGATCAAACTGGCCCTGACTGTTGCCCCCGATACGCCGGAGTGGTTGATGATCGACCCGCTGAGAGTGCGCCAGATCCTCTTCAACCTGGTGAGCAATGCCATCAAGTTCACCCATCAGGGGGAAGTAAAGATCCACGTTGATAGCACCCTATTGGAGCAGGATCGCCACTCGATACGCATCTCGATCCAAGACACCGGGATCGGCATGAGCAAAAGTCAGTTAAAGAACCTGTTTCAACGTTTCGCCCAGGCGGATGTCTCGATCACCCGCCAATATGGCGGATCGGGCCTGGGACTTGAAATATCCCGTAATCTCGCACGCCTGATGGGCGGCGATATCTCGGTAGAGAGCAGCGAAGGGCATGGCAGTACCTTTACCTACATCTGGCCCGCCAGAGCCACGACCCCCTCGATTGTTTGCCTGCCGTCCAAACCGCTGGATCAGGAGAGTTATCGCATCTTGCTGGTTGATGACAATGCCACCAACCGCAAGGTGATCGGCGCCATGCTCGACTCCGTGGGCCATCAGGTCACACTGGCCGTTCAGGGAGAAGAGGCGCTGGAGAAACTGGGTCACACCGAATTTGATCTGGTGTTGATGGATGTCCAGATGCCAGTGATGGATGGCCTGGTGGCCACCACCCGGATCCGCACCTCCCAGATGCCTTGGGCAGATATCCCCATCATCGCCCTGACGGCTGATGCGATGCCGGAATCCAAGCAATACTATCTTTCCCATGGCATGAATGGATATATCACCAAGCCCATCAATAAAGAGACGCTGCTAAGCGAGATAAACAGACATATTTCCCATGGTCGGCTCAAATACAACGCAGCCATGCGTGTCACCAAACAATAAAACCTTGGATTCCGGGCTACTGATTGCTCATGTGGGGCAACATTGACGCCTGCAGGCAACTGAATGGGCTTGGGTCTGGAACCCACGCAGGCAAGCAGCTTCGCAACAGCTGCACGGGCCGTCGGCTTGTCTCGGGTATGCAGGGATTTTTTGATCTGTACAGATCTAGTAATCCCCTCCCTATAGCGTCCAGACCAGAGTGAATGACTATATTTATGTTTTTAATGCATCAATAACCACTCTTAATGCGGGTGAAACATTCCGGTGGGGATAATAGAGGTACAGACCAGCCAAACGGTGACTATAGGGTTTCAATACCTGGATTAAGATGCCGCGCTCAAGTTCATCGCTCACCAATTCCCCTGGCACATAGGCCAGTCCCAGCCCCATTTTGGCAGCAGCCGCCTCCATATAACTGTCAGAGAAGACCCACTGCCCCTGTGGTCGATGCTTAATCGCCTTCCCCTCTTGCCACAGTTCCCATTGATAGAGGCTGCCATCGGCAAATTGGTAAGCGATACAGGGATGTCCCGCCAGATCGGCAGGCGCCTGGGGAAATCCGTATTGAAGAAAATGATCTGGTGTGGCTACCATCACCATCTCCAGATCGGGCGTAATGCGCACGGCCCCCATCCCCTCATCCACCTCGTCACCCAGCCGCACGCCAGCATCAAAGCGTTCATCGATGATGTTCACGAAGCGGCTTTCACTGATGAGTTCCAGCCGAATATCGGGATAACGCTGCCTGAAGATGGTCAGCTTGGGCAGCAGCACCTTGTCAATGGCATGTTGGCTGGCGTTGATCCGTACCGTGCCTGAAGGGGTATCACGATAGTGGGCGAGCGTGGCCAGACCCGCATCAAGGGACTGAAAACAGCCCTGCGCCGTGCGGTACAACTGCTCACCCGCTTGGGTTAAGGAGAGGCTGCGGGTGGTGCGCATCAGAAGCTGCACCCCGAGCCGGGCCTCGAGATCCCGAATCGTTCGGCTGACCCCGGACTGGGCAAGCCCCAACCTAGCTGCGGCCTTGGTAAAACTCCCTTCCCAAGCGACCAGCATAAAGACGTGGAGATCGTTGTAATTCTCGCGGCCTGTCATTTTGTTCACCCCCTATGTTCCTGTCCGCCACGATCTGAGTCAGGTGCACGTCAGACGTCTTAATTTAGAACAAATAAGCATTAATGTTATCAAAAAACCGCCTCTAATCATCACTATTCGTTCTAACTAGACTGTGTGTCGTGGTTCACAAAACCAGCCCTCCACCACCAGGACCACGCATCAGAAATCCGATTTCGAGGAACTTTGCCATGAATGTTCTCCCCAAGAAACTGACAGCTATCGCGTCTACCCTGCTGCTGAGCGCCGCATTAACCGGAGTCTCTACATTGAGTCATGCCCAAACAACCAATCCCACTGAACCTGTCTCCATGGTCACCCAATGGGACAAGACCTTCACCCAAAGCGACAAGGTCGATCATCGCAAGGTCACCTTCAAGAACCGTTACGGCATCACTCTCGTGGCTGACCTCTATCTGCCGAAAAGCCGGGGAGACGCCAAGCTGGCGGCCATTGCTCTGAGCGGCCCATTTGGTGCCGTAAAAGAGCAGTCGAGCGGCCTCTATGCCCAGACCCTGGCTGAGCGTGGTTTTGTCACGCTGGCGTTTGACCCCTCTTACACCGGTGAGAGTGGCGGCCAGCCGCGTGATGTGGCCTCGCCAGACATCAACACCGAAGATTTCAGCGCCGCCGTCGATTTTCTCGGCCTGCAAAAAGAGGTCGACCGCAACCGTATCGGTCTACTGGGGATTTGCGGCTGGGGTGGCATGGCCCTCAATGCCGCCGTTGGCGACACCCGCATCAAGGCGGTGGCAACCAGCGTGATGTATGACATGAGCCGGGCCATGGGGCATGGGGTGGGCGATGGCAAGGATCGATATTCCACCGCCGATCGCCGCGCCGTGCTGGCATACCCCATTGATACATGCATGAGACCAGCGCCGACAAGGCACCAAGGTGGACAGAAGGACAGGCAGAAGATGAAGGGGG